>JALWOY010000176.1 GCA_027083355.1 Phycisphaerales bacterium
CAGCCCGTGATCTTCCTCAAGGGCAACGGGAAGGTGAACCGGGTGATGACCGGCGCCGAGATGCGCGGGCTCGCCGAGGCGCTCCAGCATCAGCTCGATCAGGTCGGCCTGGAATGGGCCGAGCTGGGCGACGAGATCGACATGATCACCATCGCGGCGAACCTTCCGGGCCGGGTCGGGCTGGGGATCGACGGCAAGGACGAGAAAGCGCTCACCGATCTTATCGGCAGGCACCGCGGCGGGGTCGGCACCCGCTGGGCGTGGGCCGGGATGATTTTCGGCGACGCGCAGGCCTCGCTCTACCGCGCCATGTGCGGCATTTTCATCGCGCCGAAAGACGCCTGGCTGTTCGACGGCTACGGGCGGGGCGACCCGTGGGATCTCTACGACGCGACCAGCGCCGCCCGCATCCTCGACGAGGCCGGGTTCGGCATCGAGGTGCACGACACCCCGCAGAACCACGCCGACGACTGGCGCAAGGCCTGCAACAAGGGCCTCTCCGCCGACCTCGTCATGATCAACTCGAAGGGCAACATGAACTTCTTCGACCTCGGGGGGAAGAAAGCCTTCTGCGGGGATATCCCGCTGCTCGACCGGCCCGTCGCGGTCCACATCGTCCACTCTTGGTCGGCCCGCCTGCCCGCGTCGCCCAAAACCGTCGGCGGGCGCTGGCTCGAGCACGGGGCCTATCTCTACTACGGGTCGATCGACGAACCCTTCCTCAATGCGTTCGTCGAGACACCCAAGGTCGTCTCGCGGCTTCTGGCGGGCATGCCGTTCGGCGTCGCCGTCCGACGCGACAACAGCCCGCCCTGGAAGCTCAACGTGCTGGGCGACCCGCTCACAACGTTCGCCGCGGACTCGACCGCGGGCCGGCGCCTCGGGCCCGAGCTCCCGATCGCCCCCGTCGAGAATCTCCGGGAAGAGTCGGCCTCGATGCTGAAAAAAGGCGAGTTCGCACCCGCGATCCGGGATCTGGTGCTGACCGGGCGCGACGGGGACGCCGCCAGGCTCGCCGCGGCGCTCATCGACCAGAAACCCGAGTCCTTCGGCCCGGACGCGGCCCGGTGGTCGATCCTGCCGCTCTTCCGCACGGGCCGGTACGGCACGATCGCGCCGGTCTTCGCCCGGCTCTCCCCCGAGGAGATGGGCAAACACTTCCTGCTGCTCGACGCGCTCTGGGACGCCGCCCGGATCGTTCTCGCCCGCGGCCCGGACACGCGCTTCGAGGGGCTGCTGCGGCGGAACCTGCGGCCCGGGCAGGAAGAACACGACGCGGTCGAAGTCGCCGAATACATCAACGACCGGGCCGGGCCGGGCGAGGCGGTGCATTTCCTCGAGGGCGTCTCGCCCACGCTGCCCAACGAGCACCGCCGCAAGCCGGTGCTCAACGCGATCCGCCGGTTCGGCGGGCCCTCGCAACCCTGACCCGGACCGCGCCCGCGCGCACACTGCCGTCGTTCAGGATCTCGGCCCAGACCGCCCCGTCTCGCGCGGTCACGCGCCACAGCCCGCCGCGTGCGCGCAGATCCTGTTTCACCGCGTCCCATCTGCGATCCCCGAGACGCGACGGGCCGGTGGACTGGAGCACGGCGGCGGGCGCGACCGCGCGAATGAATCGCTCGGCGAAGGCGTGATGGCTGCCGTGGTGCGGCAGCTCGAGGATGTCGGCCCCGACCGCGTCGCCGGACGCCGCCCCCCCACCACCGATCAATCCGCGCATCGCGGGCTCGCCGATATCCCCTGTCAGCAGGATGCGCCCGAGCCCCCCGGCGGTCGGTACATCGAGACGCGCGACGACACTCCGGTCGTTGTGGCTGCCGACACCGGGCGGAGGATCGGCGGGCGGCCAGAGCACGCGGAGCGTCGCCGGGCCGAGGCGGAGGGTGTCGCCCCGGGCGATGGGGCGAACCTCGACCCCCTGCGCGCTCATCGAACCGAGGAAGACCGACTCGGGCGATCCGGGCGGCGCCTGTTGCATACTTCGCAGTTCGGGTGCCGAGACGTACACGCGCCGAAGCCCGACGGCCCGGGCCAGATCGGGCAGCGCGCCGTAATGATCGGTGTTGGCATGCGTGACCACGGCGACCGGGACACGGGCCGCCCCCAGCGCGCGCACGGCCCGCGGGATCTCACGGACACCGAAACCCGGCGTGAGTGAACCGGCATCCCAGAACATCGCGTCCCGACCGGCCCGCACGAGCAGGCACGAGCCGTCGCCGACGCCGAGCATGTCGACCCTGGCCGCGGCGTCCCCGCGGAGGCTCGACTGAACCGCCTGTTCGGCCGCGAACCAGACGAGGACCACCCCCAGCACCGCCCACGGGCGTATGTCTTTGACGCGTGCGCGTTGCAGGGCGTACACCACCGCGCCCACGCCCGCCGCCGCCCACGCCGCCGATACGGGCGCGAGCGTCGTCGCCGCCATCGGCACATCGAACAACGACGCGACGGCCCCGAGCCCCGAGCCGGCCGCGTTCGCCCCGACGAGCAACCACGACCCGAGCCCGGCGGAGAACATCCCCGCGATCAGGCCCGCCATCCCGAGCACCTGTGTCATGACCGCCGGCGGGGTCGCGGCGATCACGGCGATCGGCGTGAGCGGATTGAACGACCCGGTGTGAAAAACGATGACCGGGGCGGCCGCGAGCCAGACGAACAGCGACGTCGCCGCGAGCGCGCGGGCCCGGTCGATAACGGCGGCGCGGGGTGTGCGTTCGATGAACCGCGAGCCGCGACCGAACACCCAGGGGTGTCCCGTTTCACTCAACCAGAGCAGCAGGGCCGTGACGCCGACGGTCAACTGGAACCCGAGCGTCAGCAGGTCGAGCGGGCGGACGAGCACGAGCAGCGCGGCGACCCACCCGAGCAGGGCGAGACGGTCCCACCGGCGGCCGAAGAAATGGGCGACGAGCAACGCCGCGGCGAGCAGCGCGGCCCGGAGTATGGGCGTGCGCGCCGGGACCACGGCGACATACACCCCCACCGCGAGCAGGCCCACAATCGTTTCGAGCCAAGGGCGATCACCCAGAAGACGCACGATCCCGACCGTCAACGCGACGAGCACGGCGAGGTGGAACCCCGAGATCGCCAGCAGGTGGGACACGCCCGCGCGCACGAAGGCGGCGTTCTGGGCATCCCCCGGCGAACGCTCCCCGAGGAGCATCGCGGCGAGGATCTCCCGGGCAGAACCGTCGAGCCGCGATCGTGCGGCGTCGTGCACCCTCGACGGCAGAGCGCCGAGGCGGGTGAACACACCCGCGAGCCCGCGTGGAGAACCGAGCACCTCGACATCCCCGACGTGGAGCCAGCCCGCCCGGCCCGATTGATTGGCCCACGCGATTCGGTCGGCCCCGCCCGGGTTCATCGCCGGCGCGGGCCGGTGCAGCAGCCCCACCACGCGCACGCGACGCCCCGGTTCGACCCCGGACCGCCCGAGCCCGTCGGCGTAGACGTTCACCACCCCCGAGGCACGCCGCGGGCCGGCATCGGCGAGGAGCGTGTCCACGCGCATCGTGAAATACTCGCCCCGGTCGCCGGCTCCCGGCAGGACGGGCGTGAGCACACCGCCCCGGGGCGGGCCGCGTCTGGGCGCGGATTCCGCCGGGCCTTCGAGCCGAACGAGCGGGAGGGGATCTCCGGGCGAACCCGGACCGATGATCCTGAGCAGATCATCGCGGGGCCTTTCGTGCAGCCGGGCGCGTTCGACCCCGGCGCCGAGCAGTGCGCACGAAAGCAGCACCGCGGCGCGTCCCCATCGGCCGGGCAGCAACAGAACGGACGAGGCGACCAGCCCCGAAAGACCGAAGAGCAACGCCGACACCGGCGCGTCGCCGATGAACGGGCCGGTTGTTCCGTCGATGCCCCCCGCGGCGTGCGACAGCCAGACCCCGCCCGCGACCGCGGCGAAAACCATCCACGCACGGGCGCGGGCGGCACGGGCCCGCTGCACGGTCTCCCACGGCACGCCGTCGGCTTCGTGATGTTCCGTGCGCACACCCAACCGGGATATGGTGCGGCAAATCGGGGCGGTCGGCAAGCGGGCGGCGTGGGGCGCGCAGTGCGCGCGGGGTGCGGCCTATTCCGTGACGACGATGTCGTCGAAGCCGTCGAGGAAATCGACCGTGACGGGTTGCCCGTTGTCGCCTGTGCGGCGGGTGCCGTCGGGGAGGAAGAAGTCGATGCCGTAGCGGACATTGAGCGTTCCCGAAGAGAGCGTGCCGGCGCCGATGAGCCGCCCGGCCTTCTTGTCCTTGCCTGAGAGGTAGATCCCGTCGGGGCCGGCGGAGTGGGCGATGAAATCGCCGCGTGTTTTTCTCGGGAAGACGTTTTCGTAGCCGTTCCCGCCGCGGAGCGATGCTTCATCGGGATACCCGGGGTTGCCGAGGAGGGCGGCCATGACACCCTCGACCTCGGCCTCGCCCATGTCGAACGCACCCTTGCCGATCAGGCTCCCGCCGCTCGCGGGTGCCAGCAGCATGCTGTTGCCTTTCTCGCCCAGGCTGTTCGATGAGAGCATCGAGCCGTTGCCGGTCCAGTAGAAGTGCGCCGGGTGATCGTCGCGCGAGAGCGAGACGATCTCGTGCTGCTGGGTGATGGTTGTGGACGTGGACGTGTCCTCGATCCACGCGAGGACCGGCGTGCCGAACGCATCGACAAGGTCGGGCAGGCCCCGCGGCAACGCGTTGTTGGAGGGCTGCTGAGACGTGATCGTGCCCGGCTGCTGCGACGCGTCCAGATTGACGAGCGAGCCGCGGTCGGGGAGGAAATAGTTGCCCTCGTCGGCGCCCAGCAGGTCG
This sequence comes from Phycisphaerales bacterium, assembly GCA_027083355.1. GTDB lineage: Bacteria > Planctomycetota > Phycisphaerae > Phycisphaerales > UBA1924 > UBA1926. The sequence continues at coordinate 4,800 of JALWOY010000176.1, forward strand.
GCCTTGACCCAGATCTGGCGCGACGTGTCGTCCGGGACAGGATTGACGACCACCCAGTTGCCCGAATCGCTCGGCTCGGTGGTGCTGATCGCGCCGACGCCCGAAAGATCGAGCAAGGCGTTCTCAAGATACGTCAGACCCGGGCCGGTGCCGTTTCTGAAATTCGATTCCGAACCGACATCCGCGGCCGCGAAATAACCGGGCTTGCGGCGGTTGTCGAGCTCGAACTGGGCCGCGGCGTTGTTCAGCCCCACGAGCAGGCTCTGCGTCGTCGCCTTGCGGGCGGATGTGCGCACGCCGCCCAACGTCGGCACCAGGATCGCGATGAGCACCGTGATGATGAAGATGACGGTCAGCAGCTCGATCAGCGTGAACGCGCGGCGGACGCGGTGGGTGGTGTACATACATGTCCCTTCGTTGGGCCTCTCGCCCCGTGTGTGTCGGCCACGCCGATCCCCGCTCGGCAACAATTCACCCGGGCACCGCGCCCGGTATCGCCGTCGACCACTCTATACGCCCGTTGGTCGTGCCGGATTCATACTGTCTTGTCGCGGCGGGGAAGTCAACCGCAAATTTGTTCGTAATACGGTCATATAATCTCCCCCCGATTGCGACAACGCGACGCGGCGGGCATACTCCGGATATGCAGACCGACGCGGCAACCTGGCGCTCGCTCGACGACACCGGGCGTCGCCGCGCTCTCGAACAGGCCGCGGCGGCGCTGCGCGGGGGCGATCTCGTGATCTCCCCGACAGAAACGGTGTACGGCGTTTTTGCTCACGCGGGATCGGGCAGGGCACTCGACGCCCTGCGTTCATCCGCACGACGATCGGGCGACGTGCCTTCTCCCGGCCCCCGGTTCACTTGGCACGCGCCCGACGTGGACGCGGTGCGGGAATCGATCGCCCTGCCAACAGCCGTTCACCGACGGCTGATCGAAAAATTGTTGCCCGGGCCGGTTCGGTTCGTCCTTGAACAAGACGCCGGGGCGCTCGACCGGGCGATACGCTCGCTGGGGATCGCCCGCGGCGTGATCGACGACGGGCGGCGGGTGGCGCTGCGGGTCAGTTCGCACCCGGTCGCGGGCGAGATCATCCGGCGGGCGGGCGTGCCGGTCGTCGCCGAGCGGCTCGGCGTCACCCGTTGGGGGGATCAGGACCACCCCGATCAAGCCCCCGGCGATGTCGGGTCGTTCCCCGGCGTCGTGGTCGATATCGGGCCGCTGCCGCCCCGGGGCCCTTCGGCAACGATCCGCTTGGCACGGACAGGGGCGTTCGAGGTCGAACCCGGGGGCTCGATCAGCGATAAGGACGTGATGGAAGCACTCAAGAAGCGGATCCTGTTCGTCTGCACGGGCAATACCTGCCGCAGCCCGATAGCCGAGGCGATCGCCCGGCTGCTCGTTGCCGACCGCCGGATGCACGACGGCGTCGAGGTGGTGTTCGAGTCCGCGGGCGTGGCGACGGGCGACGGGATGCCCGCCAGCGACGAGGCGGTTCGGGTCATCGAACAGATGGGGGGGGATCTTCGCGGGCATCGCTCGCGTCGGCTGACGGCGGCGATGGCCGAGCGGGCCGACCGGATTTACGCGATGACACGCTCGCATCTGGATCGCGTGCTGGAGTTGTCGCCCGATTCGGCGGGCAAGGCCGAGCTGCTCGACCCGAACGGGGACGTGCCCGACCCGATCGGGGGCCCCGAGGCGGTCTATCGTGAGACGGCGGATCGGCTTCGTGAGGCGATCGCCGCCAGACTGCAGGAGCTCAGGGTATGAAAATCGCGGTATCTGCGGATCACAGGGGGCGGGTGTTCGCCGAGCAGATCGGGCAGATGCTCGAACAGCTCGGCCACGAGGTGCTCCAGTGGGCCCCCCCCGAGGGCGAGTCGTGCGATTACCCGGACAAGGCCGCGATCGTCGGGCGGGCCGTCGCCGGGGGCGATGCCGATTGCGGCGTGCTGGTCTGCGGCACGGGGATCGGGATGTCGATCGCGGCCAACAAGATCCGCGGCGTGCGTGCGGCGCTGGTGCACGACGAGCTGACGGCGGGGTTGGCCAAGAGCCACAACAACGCCAACGTCCTGTGTCTCTCGGGCGACCTGCTCGGCGAGCGCAAGGTGTCGGCGATCGTCGAGAAATGGCTGAACACCGAGTTCGAGGGCGGGCGGCACCAGCGGCGGATCGACAAGATCGCCGAGATCGAGCGCGGCGAGCTGCCGGGTTGACGCCCGCCGGGTGCGCCGTTCGGGCCGCCTCTACGATCTGCCCATGGTCCTGACGCTGACCATCATCGAGGGCCCGGACGCGGGCAACGCGTTCCAGGTGCCGTCCAACGAGCCTCAGCTCATCGGGCGGTCGAGCGAGGCGTTGCCGATCACGGACACGACCGTGAGCCGGCGTCACGCCGAGCTGACGCCCGACCACGGGCGCTGGTATATCCGCGACCTGCAGAGCCAGAACCACACCTACGTCAACGGGGTCGAGATCAAGGGCCGGGTGCAGCTCCGCGACGGGGACCTGATCCGCGTCGGCGCCACGGTCTTCCTGGTCGGCGAGGCCGAGACGAGGCGGATCAACACCGTCGAGCTGGTCGACGAGGACCGCCTCGACAGCGAGGTGGAGCACCGCCTGCTGTCGAACGAGGACTCGGTGATCCTCGCCGAGCCCGAGCCGGGGCGGGCGGCGGTGGACCACCTGCGGGTGATCTATCAGCTGACGGCGTTGACGAGCGAGACCCTGGACCGGACGGACCTGCTCAACGAGGTCATGGACCTCGTGTTCAACGAGTTCGAGCCGGAGCGGGGGGTGATCATGCTGCTCGATCGCCCCCGGACGAAGGAGCAGCTGCAGGAGCCGTCGGACATCCCCCCCGAGGGCGACATCCCGCTGGTGGGCATCGACATGACCCCCGCGGTGGTGAAATACGCGACCGTGCCCCCGGAGGACGACGACGAGGCGACGATCCACGTCAGCAAGACGATCCTCACGCACTGCGTCCGCGAGGGCGAGGGCATCCTGAGCTCGAACGCCCAGGCCGACCCGCGGTTCCAGGCGGGCGATTCGGTCGCCCGCTACAACATCCGCTCGGCGATCTGTTCGCCGATCACGTTCGGCGACCGGACGTTCGGGGCGATCTACATCGACTCGTCGATCGCGAACTACACGTTCACCCCGGAGCAGCTGGCGCTGATGAACGCGATCGGTGCGCACACGGCGCTGGCGCTGGCCAACGCCGAGCAGACAGCCCGAAGGCTCCAGACCGAACGACTGGCGGCGATCGGCGAGACGGTCGCGAGCCTGAGCCACTCGATCAAGAACATCCTGCAGGGCCTGCGCGGCGGGGCGGACGTCGTCGAGATGGGGCTGGACAAGGGCGACATCAAGGTCGCCAAGGGCGGGTGGGAGATCCTGCGCCGGAACCTCGACCGGATCGTGACGCTGACGATGAACATGCTCGCGTTCAGCCGGCCCAAGCATGTCGAGCTCGAGCCGACGAACCTGAGCCCGCTGATCCGCGAGTGCGCGTCGCTGCTCTCGGATTACTGCGAGAAAAACTCGATCGCGCTGATGATCGACGTGGACCCCGAGATGCCGCCGGTGGCGCTCGACCAGAACCTGATGCACCAGGCGCTGATGAACCTGATGACCAACGCGGTCGAGGCGGTCGAGCCGGGCGACGGGGTCGTTTCGGTCCGCGTTCGATATCACGAAGCTTCGCGTCCGAAACGGCGCCGGCCCGTGCTCGAGATCAGCGTGATCGACAACGGGCCCGGCATCCCGAAACGGAAGATCAACTGGATCTTCGAGCCGTTCCACACGACCAAGGGCATCAAGGGCACGGGGCTCGGGCTGGCGGTCACCAAGCGCATCGTCAACGACCACAAGGGCCGGATCATCGTCGAGTCGGCCGAGGGCAAAGGGGCGGCGTTCCGCGTGCTGATCCCCGCGGACCTCGACGAGCACGCCGACCCCTCCGCAACCGACGGCGGACCGGGCACGCCTCGGTTCGGCGGTTTGTCCTGAGATCGGCCACAACCCGTTCGGCAGAACATTCTCCAGAAGTAACCGTTTTTTTTTGATTCTTACTTTCGATCACTTGCAGAATCGCGCCCGCCCCGCCATGATGCGGCTCGTCCAGAGAAAGGAACGATCCGTGAACGCAGACATCCACCCCGCGCCCGGGCAGACCGACGCCGAGTACCTCTACCCATGCGCCGAGTGCGGCTTGGCACTGCCGATCCGGATCTGTCCCGACGACGAGGACGCAACCAACATCTCGTGCGCCTCGTGCGGGGCGCGGTACCGCGGCTACGTGGACACGGAAAACGACGAGCTGCGGCTGAACATCCGGATCGATCCCGAATGAAACCGACTGAAATCAGACGCTCGCCGTGGTTCAGGCCCCGCCGGGGACGCCGCGGCGGCTCTGGAGCGCGCGCACGGCCTGATCGATCGCGCTCTCGAGGTTGTCGTTGACGATGAACACGTCGTAGGCCCCGCTGGCGCGGGCGTCGGCGATCTCGCGCTTCGCCTCGGCGAAACGGCGCTGGATGACGTCCTCGCCCTCGCGCGCCCGGCGACGCAGGCGTTCGAGCAACGCCTCCTCGTTCGGCGGCAGGATGAACACGCCGAACGCGTCCGGGCGGTTCCGCTTGACCTGTGCGGCGCCCTGCACGTCGATCTCGAGCACGACCACCCGGCCCGCGGCCAGACGCTCGTTCACCCACGCCACGGGTGTGCCGTACCGGTTGCCGAACACCTCGGCCCATTCGAGCAGCTCGCCGCGGCGGACCATCTCGTCGAACTGCTCGGGGGCTTTGAAGAAATAATCCACGCCCTCGGTCTCACCGGGGCGGATGGGCCGGGTCGTCGCGCTGACGCTCAACTCGGCGTCGTCGATGCGGTCGACCACGGCCCGCGTGATCGTCGTCTTGCCCACGCCGCTCGGTCCGCTCACGATGGCCAACAAACCGCTCACGATCCCCCCCCCGCCGCCGTCCCGTCCGCAAGGAGCGATTCGAGCACCGCCATGCGGACGGCCACCCCACACGACACCTGATCGAGCACGATCGAGCGGGGCAGGTCGATCCCGTCGCCGTCGGCGACCGCGTCGTCGATCTCCATGCCCCGGTTCATCGGGCCGGGGTGCATGACCACCGCGTCGGGCCGCATGCGCCGGGCGCGGGCGACCGTCAGGGCATAACCGGCGCGGTATTCACGCCTCGACGCGATGCCCCGGCCCCCGTGCCGCTCGAACTGCACCCGCAGCATCTGCACCGCGTCGACCCGGCCCAGCACCGCGTCGAGGTCGCGTTCGACGTGCACGCCCAGCGCCCCCAGCGAACGCGGCGCCTGCGCCGGCGGGCCGACGAGCACCACCTCGGCCCCGAGCGCCGTCATCGCGATGACATCCGACCGGGCCACCCGGCTCGACGCGACATCGCCCACGATCGCCACGGTCAACCCGGTCAGGTCGAACGTGTCGGCCCGGTTCTTCGCCCGCGCCAATGCCAGCACGTCGAGCAGCCCCTGCGTGGGGTGCTCGTGCTTGCCGTCGCCCGCGTTGAGCACGCTGCACGAGACGGCCCGCGCAATCAGGTGCGGCGCCCCGGCCTGCCTGACCCGGACCACGATCGCGTCGACACCCATCGCCTCGATCGTCCGGGCCGTGTCGTCGAGCGTCTCGCCCTTGCTCAGCGACGTGCCCGAGCCGGAGAGGTCGATCGCCTCGGCCCCGAGCCGGCGGGCGGCGAGGACGAAGCTCGTGCGTGTGCGCGTCGAATCCTCGAAGAAGACGGTCGCGACCGTTTTGCCGGCAAGGGGTTCACCGAAATCGCCCGCCTCCATGAACGCCGCGGCCCGGGTGAGCCACGCCCGCATCAGGTCGGGCTCAACGCCTTCGAGTTGCAGCAGGTGTCGGCCCGGCATCGGGCGGAGTGTATTCCCCGGCGCGGGCCGTGCCAGTTCGACCACCGCCGCCTCCCGGGCCTTCCCCGACGCGATCCGGTCGCGCGGCATCACCCCCCCGCTCCCTCTGCGGAGCCGGCGTCGTCAACGCCGATGTAGTGCGGCTCGGGCAGCCCCTCCGCCCCGATCACCCACGGGCGCATCCGCACGACGCGCCATTGGTTGAGCCCGCCCTCCAGATACACCGTCACCGCCTGCACGATCGGCTCGCCCGAAGGCGACGGGCCCAGCTCGCCCACCGGCCTGAGCACGTCCACCTCCGCCTTCGCCCCGCGGGCCCAGATACGGGTGACGTGGTACGTCGGCTCCGATTCCAAGCCCGGGGCCATCGCCCGGGCGCCCCGGCCGACACGGTCCACGATGACGCCGTAAACGCGGTCCTTGACCGCCGGGGGGAGATTGATCACGGGTTCCGCCCCGCCGGGCGGGGGGAAGCGGTCGATGACCGCGCCGAGGGCGGCGATCATCAGCTCGTCGGCGGGCGGGCCGTTGATGTCGTCGGAGGCCGTCTGCCAGTCCGCGGGCGGGTATGTCACATAGCCGACACAGCCGGGCAGCGCCAGCAGAACAGCCGAAATCAGCAGGATGATGGTCGTGCGGCTCATGGTGTCGGGCCCTTTCCGTATCTGCGGTGCAACTCTAGGTATCGCCGGGTGTCCCCGCCCCGTGTTCTACGATCGTCCATGCCCACGCCGCCCGACCCGGCCCGAGTTGATGCGATGGTCCCCCGGGCCGAACCGCCCGCCCGCGCCCCCGAAGCCTCGGGGCGACGGTTCGTGCTGGGTGTGTCGGGCGCGTCCGGGGCGCCGTACGCCGTGCGCACGCTCGAACAACTCCTGCTTTCGGGCGCCGAGGTGCACCTGGTCGTCACCGAGTTCGGCCGTCGGCTGCTGCGCGACGAGATCGCGGTCACCGAGCCTTCTCTTGCACAGCTCTGCCCCAACCTCGCCGGGGCGGCGGGGCTTTCGGAGCGGCTGATCGTCCACCCGCACAAGGACGTCGGGGCCGCGATCGCCTCGGGCGGGCTGCGCACCGACGGCATGGCGATCGTGCCGTGCTCGTCGACCAGCCTCGGGGCGATCGCCTCGGGGTCGGGGTCGAACCTGTTGACGCGAGCGGCGGCGGTGACGCTCAAGGAACGCCGGCCGCTTGTGATCTGTCACCGCGAGATGCCGCTGAGCCTGATCGATATCGAGAACATGCGCACGCTGGCGCTCGCGGGCGCGACGCTGTGCAGCCCGAACCCCGGGTTCTATCTGCACCCGGCGAGCGTGCGCGACGTTGTCGATTTCGTCGCGGGGAAAGTGCTCGACCTGCTGCGGGTCGAGCACGGGCTGCAGACCCGCTGGATGGGCTGATGGTGTGATGAAAAGACAGGCGGGACGCCTGTCCCAACCGGGAGAAAGAAAGGCCCGGACTTTCGCCCGGGCCTTGTGTCGCAGCCTTGTCTGGAAGCGCCTTGTCAAGCGGGACCGATCATCCGAATGGATTACGCCGGGCAGCCCGCGGTGAAACTGGTCACGAAGATCTGCACGTCGAGCAGGTCGAGGATGCCGTCGTTGTTCAGGTCCGCGATCGGGTCGCCCGACGTGAACCCCGAGACGAAGACGTTGACGTCGAGCAGGTCGAGCACGCCGTCGCCGGTCAGATCCGCCGGGCAGGTCGAATCCGGGCACCACCCGCCGCAGAAGAGCGTGATCTCGACCGGCTGCGAGAGCGCCACCCCGCCGGGCGCCGACGGGTCGTCGACGCGCCACTGCATGTAGACCACCTCGCCGTCGAGCGCGGGGTCGGCCGCGATGGGCCAGTGGAACGTGGCGAACCCGTTGCCGATGCCGAGGCCCTCGACCGCGATCGGGCCGGAGGTGGTATCCGGGATCACGACCCCGCCGACGGGCGGCTGCTCGGAGATCGCCACCTCGGCGGTCGTCCCGGCCAGCGCCCGGTCCAGCCCGATCTTGAACCACTCGTTGCCCACGTTCGGCGGGACATTCGCGATCATCCTCGGCGTCAGCCCCCCGCTTCCCGCCACGCCGCCCGTCAGCAGCACGGGGTTGGGCGCCCCCTCGCTGTGCAGCGTCGGGCGGTCGAACGGGAACTGCTCATTGGCCACCCGCGGGTCGACCAGCGCGTTGGTGATGAAGTCCGCCACCGCGGCCTGTTGCGGCGGCGGCACCAGCGCCGGCAGCACGGGCGCCCGGTTCGGGTTGCCCGGCGCGCCCGGGCCGGCGTAGAACGGGAAGACCTGGTTGACGCTCTGGAACGTCCCCGTGTGCATCAGCGTCCGCTTCAGCCCCGCGTTGCGGAGCGTCGCCGTCTTGAACTTCCCGCGGTCGGCCTGATCGCCCGTGACGCCCTCGCGCCCGATGTCCTGGTTGTTGGGCCGCAGCCCGATGTTGATGAACAGGTTGTCCGTGAACAGCGGCGGCACATGGCAGATGCTGCACTTCGAGACCTGGAACGCCTGCCACCCCTGCTGCTGCCGGGGCGTCATCGCGTTCTGATCGCCCGCGATAAACGCGTCCCAAGGCGTCTGGTCGGGCACCAGCGTGCGCTCGTATGTGGCGATCGCCATCGCGATACGCGCGGCGGTGATCTGCCCGTCGCCGAACGCGTCGGCGAACAACTCGGGATACCCGGGCTGATCCGCGAGCCGGGCGGTCATGTCCGCCGTCAGGTCCGACGCCAGCGCCATCGGCACCGCCGTGCGGAGTTTCTCGGCGACCTGGTCCCAGTCACGGTCGGCGTGGGCCATCTCGACATCGGACACCACCGGCCCGACCGCCTGGCTCTCGAGCGCCCCACCCGAGGCGATCACCACCGCCCCGGTCTGCGGGTCGACGAACTGGCTCGAAGCCCGCCCGTCCCAGAAGATCTCGTCGGCGTACATCGCCATGATCACCGTGTTCGCGGCTCGCGGCGTCAGCTGCGGGTCCAGCCCGAAGACCGGGTCCGGCTCGTAGTCCTGCGCCGCGTCGGCGCTGATCACGCCCGGCGAGGTGAACAGGTCATCGGGCGATCCGAGCACGCCGTCCGGGCCGGGGTTGACCGCCAGCCTCGGGTCCGCCCCGCCCGAGCCGTGGATATGGCAGGTGGCGCACGCCGTGGTGCTGTCCGTCGAGAGCTGCTCGTCGAAGAACAGCATCTTGCCGAGGATGCGCTTGGCCTCGCTCGGCGGGTTCTCAGGCGGGAAAGACACGGGCGGCAACCCCTGCGAGAAGGCCGGCCCGCCCACAGCCGCAAAAACGACAACACCCGCGACGACGCGGCACAACATTCCGGTGTTCATAATGAGGCTCCTCTTTGCTCCCACTCGGCGGCCACACCCCCACGAGAAAAGAAATCAGTCTAGCCCCCACGAAACCCTTCGATGTCCGCACGCGGCCGGGTGATCACGGGTCCAACGGGCCTCCCGGGACCCTATTGCCCCGCGGCGGGATTTTTTTTCGCCCGCACGCCGTAGACTCGCCGCGTGACCGACACCTGGACCACACGACGCCTACTCGACTGGATGAACGACGCGTTCACCGCCCGCGGCCTCGACAGCCCGCGCCTGTGCGCCGAGATCCTGCTCTCGCACGTCCTTGGCTGCGACCGGCTCCGCCTCTACATGGAAACCGACCGCCCCGCGTCGCCCGACGAACGCGAACGCCTGCGGGACCTTGTCCGCCGGGCGCTCGAGCACGAACCGATCCAGTATCTCACGGGCGAGGCATGGTTCTTCGGGCTTCGCCTGCGCGCCGACCGCCGGGCGATCATCCCCCGGCCATCGACCGAAACCATCGTCGAACACCTGCTCCAGCACGGCCGGGCCGGGGGCGAGCACGGAGAGCGAAACAGCCCCGTCCGCATCGCCGACGTCTGCACCGGCTCGGGGTGCATCGCCGTCGCGCTGGCGAAGAACCTGCCTGGCGCCCGGATCATCGCGACGGACATCTCCGCCGACGCGCTGGCGCTGGCGCGCGAGAACGCCGAGAGCCTCGGCGTCGCCGGGCAAGTCGAGTTTGTCGAGGGCGACCTGCTCGCGCCGCTCTCGGGCCGGGGCCCGTTCGACTGGATCGTGTCCAATCCGCCGTACATCCCGGATCATGAGTGGGACGCGGTCGAGCCGAATGTGAAGGACCACGAGCCGCATCTCGCGCTGCGCGGCGGGTCGGACGGGCTGGACCTCGTCCGCCCGATCATCGAAAACGCCCGCGGGCTGCTCGCCCCGGGCGGGGGGCTGCTCATCGAGATCGCGGCGTGCACCGCGGGCGACGCGCTCGGGCTCGCGACCCGGGCCGGCTGGTCGGAGCCGCGGATCCTGAAAGACCACGAGGGCCTCGACCGGGTGCTGGTCGCGAGCGCCTGACACGCATCCCGTTCCATTCTCGTGCATGTAGCCTTTTTCTGCATCAATCTGAATTCACCACAATGAGCCCCAAGCGTGAGCGCGGGGCCGATCACCCGGAAGGATGACGACAGCACGCTCGGCCCGTCGCTGACGCTCCGGGCTCTTTTCGTGCTCTCTGATGCGCATCCCGTTTCATTCTCGCGCGTGGAGCCTTTTTCTGCATCAATCTGAATTCACCACGTAGGACCACCGAGGCCACGGAGTTTGTTCTTTGAAAACCCTGTATTTCCAGCCTTCACGCCCTTCGCACCCTTCGCGTCGAGAACCTTCTCTCCTCGCTCCGCGACCAAGTTCTTCGGACGCTGCGACGAATGTGAATCAACCGGGGTCCGCCTGAATCCGCCGGCACTATCATCCGCCGCGAGGAAAGGAGCCGGGCATGCCGGGCGAATCGCGACAGATCCCCCCCGCCGTCAAGCGCCGCCTGTACGAGGCGCACGGCCTGAAAATGAAGTATCACCTCGAACAGGCCGCCAGGGCGTACCGGGCGATCCTCGCCGACCACCCGGACCTCCCCGCCGCGCTCGCGGGGCTGGGCCACACGATCGGGATGGCTGGCAAGCCGAAGCAGGGCATCGAGATGCTCCGGCGCGCCCTCGAACTCGACCCTGACAACCCCGAGGTGCACCTGTATCTCGGTGAGCTGATCTTCAAAGCCCACGACCCCGAGACGGCCCTGACGCACCTCGAAAAAACGATCGAGGCGGAGCCGAAAAACGTCGGGGCGCTGATGATCGCCGCGTCGTGCCTGGAGCGGCTGAACCGGCTCGACGAGGCGCTCGACCACGCCGAACGGGCCGTCCGCGCCAAGCGGACCGACCCTGAGGCGAACCTGATGCTCGCGACGGTCGAGTCCCGGCTCAAACGCTACGACGACGCCCGCCCCCGTCTCGAAAAACTCATCGCCCGCTCCTCCACGCCCCGGACCATCCACCACCGGGCGCTGACCGAACTCGGCTTCCTGCTCGACAAGTGCGGCGAGTACGACGCGGCCTACGAGGCCTTCGACCGGGCCGGCCGCGAGATCGCCGAGACGCCCGAGGTGAAGAAGATCAACCCGGACCTGGTCAGCATGCGGATCGACGCGTACCGGGGCCGCGTGAGCCGGGCGCTGGTCAGCCGATTCGAGGGTGTCGAGTTCGACACCCCGGCCCCCGCATTCCTCGTCGGGTTCCCGCGCTCGGGCACGACCATGACCGAGCAGATCCTCGCCGCCCACCCCGGCGTCGTCAGCTCGGACGAACGCCCCCTGCTCAACCCCATGGGCCGGGCGCTGGTGGCGAACATGAAGAACCGCATCGACGTGCCCGCGGCCCTCGAACGGCTCGACGAAAAAGAGACCGCCCGACTCCGCCGGATCTATTGGGACGCCGCCGCCGAGCTGTTCGACGCGGACGCCGACGGCCGGCTCTTCGTCGACAAGCTCCCGCTGAACATCATCGACCTGGCGATGATCAACACGATCTTCCCCGACGCACGGGTGATCGTCGCGCTGCGCGACCCGCGGGATGTCTGCCTCAGCTGCTTCATGCAGTGGTTCGTGCCCAACCCCGCGATGATCCGCCTGCTGACGCTCGAATCATCGGCGGCGTTCTACCGCGAGGTGATGAGCCTGTATCTGGAACTCGAAGACGTGCTCTCGATCGGGTTGTGCCGCGTGCGCTACGAGGACACCGTGGTGGACCTCGAAACACAGGCGAGGCGGATCATCGACCACCTCGGCCTCGACTGGCACGACGACCTGCTCCGGTTCCAGGAGAAAGCGAAGCAGCGGGCCATCCGCACGCCCAGCTACGCCGCCGTCACCGAGAAGGTGCACACCCGGGCCGTGGGCCGCTGGCACAATTACGAAACCCACGTCGAGCCGATCCAGAAAACACTCGCCCCGTTCGTCGCGGCCTTTGGATACAAACACAATACAACCAACAATGAGTAAACACACCCGACCGACCGGTTTTCATGGGTGAACTTCATCGTATTGCCAGATGATAAAAAAACGTTCGGATGAAGAAACGGGGGCATTTTAGGGCGATACCGGCCGGAATACGGGGATCACGCCATATAGGCCAAATTCCGAATTTCGGAAATGTCAAGCATGATCCAGAAATTTTGTTGTGACTTATGCCCCGAATTCGGTACATTGTGATCGAACCGGATCCGGTGTGGGGAGATTGAGAATACACCGCACTGATCGGGTTGTTTCGCATTCTTTGGGGAGGTGTCTGCCCCAGCAGGAGTAGAGCGGCACTGTGCCGAAACGTTTTGACGCATTTGGAGGGAACAAGACCATGAAGACTGCAAGCATCATCGCCATCGCCGGCTTGGCCACCGCGGCCAGCGCCCAGACCGTCATCGACCTGAGCGGTATCAACGTGGACGGCACCGCGCCGACCACGTTTACCGTCTTCCAGAGCGACCACGGCCCCATGACCACGCTCGACTTCGACCTGACGGTCGACGTCGGCGGCGTCGGTGGCAACGCCTCGTGGGGCAGCGAGGTCCACATCGCCTTGACCCACATCCCCAGCGGGTTCACCTTCACCGCCGACGGCAGCGACACCAACTTCGCCGACCTCGGTGCCGACGACCTCGTCTTCGGCTGGGGCAACTCGGGCGGTGTGTTCTCGTTCCAGGGCTCGATCGACATGTCCGGCATGGGCCCGAGCGACACGTTCGGCGACTGGGAGATCACCCTCTCCGACGAGTTCGACGACTTCGGCATCGACCACACCTACCTCAGCGGCTCGACGATCACGATCAACAAGACGGTGCCCGCCCCGGGTGCTCTGGCCGTGATCGGGCTCGGCGGACTCGCGCTCTCGCGCCGCCGCCGGTAACAAGGGCAGGTATCTCCTCATGAATCGCAAGTGACCCAGACCGGCCCTCGTGAAAGCGGGGGCCGGTTCTTTTTGCAGCGGGGCGGCTCCGCCCCGACAACCCGCCCTGTCGTGGAAGAAGGGGAAAGACATGTTGCTGCCCGAATGGTCACGCTATCACGTGGTTTCTTTGGTCTTTTCGGCGGGCCTGGTCTCGCCGGCATTCGCGCAGTCCGCGACCCGGCCCGCGGCCGACCTCGGGCGCGACCCGTGCCGGGCCGTGCTCCCGGGGGCACCCTCGCCGTTCACCGAAGAAGCCGCCGCACGCGGGATCTCCTATCACATCGGCGACCCCGACACGGGCTTCGCCACGCTCGCGATGGGGGCGGCCTCGTTCGCAGACCTCGACCGTGACGGCGACGCCGACATCATCTGTGTCGGCGACTTCAACGGGGCGGTCACGCTCTACGAGAACGACGGGACGGGCCACTTCACGCCCCACGCCGCCCCCGATGTCTTGAAGGCCACCTGCGCGATCGCCGCCGACTACGACGGCGACAAGGACAACGATATTTTCATCGCCACATGGGAAGGGCCCGACGTCCTGCTCCGCAACGACGGGGGCTTCGTCTTCACCGATGTCTCCGCCCAGGCCGGGATCACCGGGGTGTTCGGCAGCGGCGGCGGGTGCGCATGGGCCGACGTCAACGGCGACGACCTGCTCGACCTCTACGTCGCCAACCGCACCGGAACGCCCTATTCCGACGGCAGCGGCAACCTCACCCCGGACCCCAACCGCCTGTTCATCAACCAGGGCGACGGCACCTTCGTCGATATGGCGCCCGCGTTCGGCCTGACCCACGGCGACGAGCCCACGCTCCTCGGCGTCTTCGTTGATTTCGACCTCGACGGCGACCCCGATCTCTACGAGGGCAACGACAAAGGCTCGTTCTGCATCGAACGATCGAACTACCTCTTCGAAAACGTCGGGGGCACCTTCGTCGATATCACCGCCGCCAGCGGCACAGAATCGTGCACAGACACCATGGGCATCGGCATCGGCGATTTCGACATGAACGGCTGGCCCGACCTCTACAACACCCACACCCCGCAGGCCCCCGGAAACACGCTCCTGCTCAACAACGGCGACGGCACGTTCACGCAGGACGCCGCCGCGTTCGGCGTCGACAACCTCGCGCTCTCGTGGGGGTGCCTCTTCTTCGACCACGACAACGACGGCGACCTCGCCATCTACGTCTGCGACACCTTCGAGCCGGACCACCTGTTCGACTACGACGGCACGCCCCCCGCGACAGAGATCGGCGCCCAGATGGGCGTCCACTCGGACGGCCGGTCCTACAACGTCGCCGCCGCCGACATCGACCTCGACGGCGACCTCGACCTGCTCATCGAACGCATCCCCGGCGACATCGAGCTCTATATCAATCACGAGGGCGAGAAACGGCACTGGATCAGCCTCGAAATCCTCTACCGCGGCGGCAACCAGTACGCCATCGGCGCACTGGTCAGCGTCCGCACCGGCGACCGCACACAGATCGCCCAGGTCGTCGCCGGCGGCAATAGCTACCGCACGCAGAACGAGCTGGCCAGACACTTCGGCCTCGGGGATGCCTGTGTCGCCGACGAGATCACCGTCACCTGGCCCGACGGCACGACCCGGACACTCCACAACTACCCCGCCGACGCCCGCTACACCATCCTCCCGCTGGCCAACCTCGGCGACGGCAACGGCGACGGGGCCATCACCATCGACGACCTGCGGGGGCTTGCCGGTGCGTTCGGCCCGGTCCGCCCGGGCGCCGAGGTCTACGACATGGACGGCGACGCCGACATCGACCTGACGGACCTGATGCAACTCGTCCGCAAAGCCGGCGGTTGACCGATCCCGGCCGCCCGATCAATCCGCATGATCGCGTTTCATGAGCCTCGGTGTGTTTCCAGACGCCGACACTGAGGATGCGCGCGCAGCCGAAGTGTCGGATCGGGCGCGTCCACCCAGCACGATCCGACGCGCCGCGTGCTCGGCGTCGGTGTCCGGCACACCGCAATGACCACGACAGGTGGGCCGCAAAGAAAACACCCCGCCGTTCTGGCGGGGTGTGTCGTGTCATCCCGGATTACCGACACGCGCGGGGTTACGTCGACTGCGTCGCCATCGGCTTGTCGCCCGTGTCGCCCGCGTCCTGATCCCGGTGCGTCGCCTTGAACAGCAGCTCGTCGGCGCCCTCGGCGTGATCGATCACGATGTGGTTCTTGCCGTGCAGCACGCCCGAGAGCAACTGCTCGCTCAGGGGGTCCTCGATGTACGTCCCCAGCGCCCGGCGCAGCGGGCGGGCGCCGAAGTCCGGGTTGTACCCCTTGTCGATCAGGAACTCCTTCGCCGCGTCGGTCAGCTCGATCACGAAGCCCTTCTCTTCGAGCCGCTTGCCGACCTTGGCGACCTCGAACTCGATGATGTGCACCAGGTCCTCCCGGCTCAGCGGGCGGAACACGATCACCTCGTCCAGACGGTTGATGAACTCGGGGCGGAAGAACCGCTCGATCTCCTTCATCAGGATCGTCTTGATGTTCTCGTGGCTCCGGTCCTCGCTCGCGGGCTGGAAGCCGAAGCCCCCGCCGCCCTTGATCAGATCGGCCCCGATGTTGCTCGTCATGATGAGGATCGTGTTCTTGAAGTCCACGTGCCGCCCGAACGAGTCGGTCAGCCGGCCCTCTTCCATGATCTGCAGCAGCATATTGAACACGTCCGGGTGCGCCTTCTCGACCTCGTCGAGCAGCACCACCGCGTAGGGCCGACGCCGGATCTGCTCGGTCAGCTGCCCGCCCTCTTCATAGCCGACATACCCGGGGGGCGCGCCGACGAGACGGCTGACCGTGTGCTTCTCCATGTACTCGGACATATCGAGATGGATCAGCGCGTCGGCGTCGCCGAACATGAACTCCGCCAGCGCCTTGCTCAGCAGCGTCTTGCCAACGCCGGAGGGGCCCACGAAGATGAACGAACCCATCGGACGCTTCGGATCCTTCAGGCCCGCACGCGCCCGCCGGATCGCCTTGGACACCGACTTGATCGCGTCGTCCTGGCTCACCACGCTCTTGTGCAGCTCCTCCTCGAGGTGCATCAGACGCGCGGCCTCCTCCTTCTCCAGCTTCTGGAGAGGCACACCCGTCATCTTCGAAACAACCTCGGCGATCACCTCCTCGTCCACCTCGCCGTCGATCTCCTGCGAACGCGCACGCCACTCGGCCTGCATGTCCTCCTTCTTCTTCTGCAACCGGCTCGCCTGATCCCGCAGCTCGGCCGCCTTCTCGTAGTCCGCGTTCTTGACCGCCTCGTCCTTCTCGATCGTCAGACGCTCGATCTCCGCCTCGATCTCCGCCAGGTTCGGCGGCTTGCTCATGCTGCGGATTCGCACACGGGCGCCCGCCTCGTCGATCACGTCGATCGACTTGTCCGGCTGCACCCGGCCCGTGATATACCGACCGCTCAGCTCGACCGCCGCCGCGACCGCCTCGTCCGTGATCTTCACGCGGTGGTGCGCCTCGTACTTGTCGCGCAGCCCCTTGAGGATCTCGATCGTCTGCTCGTTGCTCGGCGGGTCCACCGGGATCGACTGGAACCGACGCGCCAGCGCCGCGTCCTTCTCGATGTACTTGCGGTACTCGTCGAACGTCGTCGCACCGATGCACTGGATCTCGCCGCGCGCCAGCGCCGGCTTGAGCACGTTCGACGCGTCGATCGCGCCCTCCGCGCCGCCCGCGCCCACCAGCGTGTGCAGCTCGTCGATGAACAGGATCACGTTCTTCGCCCGCCGAACCTCGTTCATCACCGCCTTGATCCGTTCCTCGAACTGACCGCGGTACTTCGTCCCCGCGACCATCATCGCGAGGTCCAGCACCACGAGCCGCTTGTCGAAAAGAATCTCCGGCACGTCGTTGGCCACGATCCGCTGGGCGAGCCCCTCGATGATCGCCGTCTTGCCCACGCCCGCCTCGCCGAGCAAAACCGGGTTGTTCTTCGTCCGGCGGCAAAGCACCTGCGTCACACGCTCGATCTCGTTGACACGACCGATCACCGGGTCCAGCTGGCCCTCTTTCGCGAGCTCCGTCAGGTCACGACCGAACGAGTCGAGCGCCGGCGTCTTGGACTTGCCCCGGGCCTTGCCCGACGCGCCCGGCTCGCCGCCGCCCGCCAGCGCCGCCTCGCCCTCCTCGCCGGACTCGCCCCCGGCGCCCAGAAGGTTCAGCACCTCCTCGCGCACCTCGTCGAGCTTCAGCCCGAGATTCATCAGCACCTGCGCCGCCACCCCGTCGTGCTCACGCAGCAGACCCAGCAGCAAATGCTCGGTGCCCACATAATTGTGGTTCAGGCTCCGGGCCTCCTCGATCGCACACTCGATGACCTTCTTCGCCCGCGGCGTCTGGGGCAGCTTGCCCATCATCACCACCTCGGGCCCAGCCTTCACCAGCTTCTCGACCTCGAGGCGGACCTTGCGAAGATCCACGTCCAGATTCTTCAGGACGTTCGCCCCGACCCCAGAGCCTTCCTTCACCAGACCAAGAAGGATGTGCTCGGTCCCGATGTACTCGTGATTGAAACGCTGGGCCTCCTGGTTCGCCAGCGCCATGACCTTGCGGGCTCGATCGGTGAATCGCTCAAACATGCCGTACTCCCTCGCGCCTCGCCTCGGCGGACGCTCAAGCAGAACACCACCCCGTTGCGGTGCCCTCAGAACCAGAAGCGTAGAACGCCTCCAGAACACATACGTTCTTCGGCCCGCCGCGATCGATCTCTCACTACAAAACTGCGGGCCTCATCGACCGTATCGGCTGCATTCGACGTGCCCGCCGACTCGATCAGAAGAATCACCCCCCCTCGACCCGAAACCCCCGTTGTGATCCGAATCCGCAGGACACTGAAACCAAATCCGGCAAAAACACCCGCCGAAATGGCGTGAATCCAGCGAAATCACCCCCCATATCCAGTGGCCAATTTCTGGTCCGCGACAACCCGGATGGGAATGATCTTTTCATCGACCGACCTGTCGTGCAGATCCCGCAGCACCACCTTCAGCCGGTACGCCCCCACCGTCAGCGTGCGGGGCAGCTCGATCCGGTCGACCAGAAAATAATCGTGCAGGCGGGTCTTCGACCGGTACACCGTGACCTGCTCGGGCCGACGCCACGCCAGCAGTCCATCCGACTCGTGGTACAGAAGCACCTCCTGCCCGAGCCGGACCTCCCACGTCTCATCCGCCCCCGAGCCCCCGGCCGAATCGAGCACAGGAACCTGATCAAAGTGGGCGGCCTCGGTGTAGACGATCATCGGGATCGGCCGACCCGCCACAAACCCGTCCCGGCCCAGCTCGGTGTACCGCCCGAACGCCTCGACACGCGAACAAAGCTCCGCCCGGGCGATCTCGATCGGTTCGCCCTCGTCGAGCACCGCGGACCGGGACGCCAGCGAGTCCTCGAAAGCCGCTCGGCCCTTCGAAGCGCCCGTCAGCACCTCATCCAGCGCTAATACCACCTCGCGCTGCTCCACCGGGAGCCTGTCGACGAGGGCGTTCAGCCCGGGCGCCGCCGACCCGGTCGCCGCCCGCAACGACACCAGCCGAACGGCCAGGGCGTACGGATCTTCGCCGTACATCGACTCGAGCATCCCCGCCGCATCGGCCGACACAGAACGCAGCAGGTCCTCGGGACCCGGACCACCCGCGGCACGCACATCCGCACCCCCCGCGCCGGCGTCGTCCGCCGATTTCTGTTCGGATGTCGCCGCCTGGACAACCGGTTTGGTTGCCGACTCGGCCGCCGCCGCCTGCTTTGTCTCACGGCGAGGCGGGGGTTTCATCAGCGCGTCGAGTTCGTCGAGGCCTCGTTCGAAGTTTTCTGTCAGCCGCCCGAGATCGGGTTTTTCGTCGGATGCCGGGGTGTCGCCCTCGTTACGCAGTGCTTCGAGGCCCGAGTTGACGGGCGCTTGCGCGGGCGCGGTCTGATCCGCCGTCGACGGCGAAGCACAACCACCGGCGAACGCCACGAGCGCACAAGGCACACACCACCACATCCTGCATCGGTTCACGAGGACCTCCTGTCCAACCGGGTTCACCGTCTCGTTTATCGGCCGGCCGACCCTCGGGGCTTTGCAGACCGTGCGCCTCAGCGCAGCACCTGCGCGAACCGCGCCGCCAGCACCTCGAGCGACACCGCGGGCCTACCCACCCCGCTCTTGCCCTTGGCGTCCGTCTCGATCGCGTCGGTGAGAAGCGCCCGAAGCGCCCCGCGGTCGGCCCGCCTCGCCGCGGCCTCGATCGGCCGGAGCCGATCGCCCCAGAGTTTGCGGGCCTTGCCCACCTCGGCGGGCCTCGCGCCGCCCCGGGCCGAAAGGGCATACAGGCTCGCCGCCAGTTGCGCCGCAGCCATCGCCACCGGCACATGCGCATCCCGCGGGGCGCTGTCCAGAATCCGGCGCACCGCCCCCACCGCCGCCGCCGCGTCACCCGTCAACAACGGCTCCTGCACCGCCCAAGGCTCGATCTCGCGCGAGCTCGCCGACATCTGCGACACCAGATCCGGGGTGATCCGCCCCTCCGAAGATTCCTTCGCCGCCAGAGCGAGCTTCTCGAGCTCGGACGACAGCCGGGCCAGGTCCGGCCCCACCCGGTCCACCAGCATCCACGCCGAACGCTCGTCGATCTCGGCCTCCAGCCGCTTCTTCGCACGCACCCGGCACCACTTCATCGCCTGCTCGGGCGTGACGGCCTTGCACTCGACGACCGCCCCCACCGCACCGATCATCTTGTCGAGCTTGCCGGGACGCCACGCCTCGGCCCGCAGCAGCAGCGTCGCCCCGTCGCACGGAGACTGCACATACCGCTCGACCAGCGGACGGTTCTCCTTGCCCACGAACGCCTCGGCGTTGTCGACGATCACCAGCTTGTGGCTGTCCATCAGGCCGAAACTGCGGCACTCGTCGAGGATCGCCGCCGGCTCGTCCTTCTCCCCGTCGAAAAGAAACACACCCACCCCGCCGTGCGCCGCCTCGAGCGACTCCTTCAACGCCGACGTGTGGTGCGCCCGCAGGAACGCCTCTTTGCCCTTGAGCAGCACGACGCGGCACGAAGCGTCGGGGGCACGGGACGCGGCTGTGGGTTTCCGGGCCATGCCCGGAGCATACGCGACGCAAGCAGACGCCGATTCGGGCAACAGCCACGGCCGGCGACCGCAGGCCGGACATCAGCCCGCCGACCTGCCCCCGAGCCACGCCGGCAGGGGCCGGGGTCGGCCCGATCGCTCGACACACGCCAGCTCCGTCGTCGCCACCGCGCACACGCCGTCGTCCGGCACCGCCGGGTCGGTCACGTCCGGCTCGCGCCCGCCGCGCTCGAGCAGCACGATCTCGTAGCGGTGCCTGATCCGCACCGCCCCCATCGGCTCGACACGCACGCGGACCTCCACCAGGTCGTCGTACCGGATCGGCCGCCGATAGCGGATCTCCATCTTCGTCACCACCAGGAACACCCCCGCCGCTTCCATCGCGGCGTACGACGTGCCGGCGGCCCGCAGCAGGTCCGTCCGCGCGATCTCCAGCCAGGGCGCATAACTGGCGTGGTGCACCACCCCCATCGGGTCGCATTCGTGATACCGCACCCGGATCCGTGTGGCCCCCTCGGTCGGGATGGGCCGGTCCGGGGCGGCGTCTGTTTCTGAATCAATCCGCATCGCCCAGTCTACGCGGACGCCCACGGGTCAACCGCATCAGGGCCCGGACCGCAGCATCTCGGTCATGTCGCGGAACATGGCCGAGATACGGATCTTCTGGTGCCCGCTCATGTGCGCGCCGATCTTGTTGTTCATCAGGTCGAACACGCGCACGACTTCCGACGCACCCACCTTGCCCTTCTTGAACCGGTTCAGATCCCGCCGCGCCTGCCGCCGGCCCTCTTCGAGCAGCTCCTCAGGCGTGTGCTCGCCCACCTCGCCGTCGGCGAAATCGAACATCGACACCATGCCCAGGTACGCGTCGCGCAGGTACGCCTCACGCTCCGGCTCGGGCGCGTTGGGGTCGTACGCCGCGGCGTACTTGTCCGACACGTCGACCGCCAGGCGGGAAATATTTTCTTCCAGCTGGGCGCGGGCCTCACCCGAGATCATCGACGCGAACATCGCCAACAATACCGAATCGCCCGAGCCGATCTTCCGCAGCCGCTCGACGAGCTGCTCGATCAACGCGAGCCTTTCTTCGAGCGGCAACCGGTTGAAGTCGTCCGTCAGCAGGGTGTACTCGAACAGGGTGTCGAGCGAATCGTGCGCATAATCGGGCGGCGGCTGGACCCGCACCGCCAGCCAGACCCACAACCCGCCCCCGATGAGCAGCACCACCAGCACCGCGGCGGAGACGCGGCGATGCCGGCCGACCAGCCCCGCCCCGGCCGAGACCATCTCGCCCGGCGACATCCGCAACGCGCGAGCGACGGCCGACACGCACGAGCGCGCGATGCCGCGTCGGGGTTTTTTCTCCACGTTCCCCTCGACGCCGGGCGGATCGTCCAGCAGCGGTTCGTGCAGGCCGGAATGGATCGGTCGGGTTTCCATTTCAGTTGCAGTCCCCGGGGATCCCGGGCAGGTTGAGCGTGCGGGCCAGCAGGCAGAGCACCCTGAACATCGGCCCGCTCTGAGAAATATCCTCGGGATCGAACACGTTCCAGTCAACACTCCCGTCGGTGAGCAGCGCGTTGGCCCCCCCGCTGATCTCACCCCCGCCGTCGTGCCACCGGCCCGGGTCCGTGATGCAGGCGTCCATCAGCAGCGGCAACTGGCTCACCGCCGGCGAGCCGTCCACGCCCGCGACCGGCGTCCACGAATCCCACACCTTGCCCAGGTCGCGCCCGTCGATCTCCACCTGCCCGAGGAAATACACCCCCGACACCGCCAGCCCCGCCGGGTAGTAGTAGCTCGTCATGTATTTCGCCGAGAACGGCGGCGGTTCCGAGAGCGTCCCGTCGTCCGCCGGGCACGCCCACGGGTCGGCCGCCGACCACCCGCCCTCCACCGCGTCCCACCTCGGCAGGGGCGCGTCGATGCTGCCCTCCAACACCCGCGGCAGGGTCATGTAGTCCAGCCGGGCGGGGTAGTCGTCGGAGGGCGGTTCGATCTCGTCCGGCGCGGCCTCCCACAGCTCGCGCATGATCGGCATCGCCCGGTCGTGGTCGTTGCGGTACAGCTCGAACGCCTGGCCCAGCCCGCGGAGGTTGGCCATGCACTTGATCCGCATCGCCGACTGCCGCGCCTTGCCGAGCGCCGGCAGCAGGATTCCGATCAGCAGCGCGATGATCGAGATCACCACCAAGAGCTCGATGAGCGTGAAACCCCGGGGATGACACACCGGGGCGGCACGCCGCTCATCGTTCCACACAGCAGGCTTGCGGGCGAAGCGTCTCACACGGGCAACCTCAGCATCGGCCCGGGCTTGGTCGCCTCGTCGACGATCCGCCCGGCCGTGCGTGTTTGTACCGCGCGGAGCGTCGCGGCGTTGCGGCGGAGGCCCTCGCGGAGTTTGTCGTCGTCACGCATGGCTTTTTCCAGCCCCTCGGCGATCGACGCCGCCGACCGCTTCAGCACCGCGGCTCGCCAGAGCGCCGCCAGCAGCCCCCCGGCAAGCAGCACGGGCAGCCGCGCGCCGGGCGGCAGCAACGGCGAGACAAGCCCCGCCCCGCCCTCGACCGCCCCCGCCGCGTCGCCGCTTTGTGCCGACGAGATCAGGCCGTCGAGGCGTTCGATCGTGCGGTCCACCGCGCGCGACTGCACCGCCCGCTCGGCCGCGAGCGCTTCGAGCCGGGATCGCACGGGGTCCCCCTCGGGCAGGGAGCGGGACGACTCGACCAGCGCGGCCCGGTCGGCCTCGATCTGTGCCCTGATCTGAGTCGCCTGATCGCGCATCCCGATCAGCCCCTCCTGCACACCGCACCCGCCGAGCACCAGAACCAACGACGACACCGCAGCGATTGTCCAAGGACGCATCGGTCCCCCCTTTCTGTTGACGGGGGGTCCGCTCCACACTACACGGTGAAACGCTGAGTTCCAAACAGTTCTTCCGCGTTCTCCATGCACGACCGCGAATCGGCGCACAAACCGCGCCGGACCCGCTCACTCGTCGCCGGAAAAGAGCGACGCCAGCCGCCGGGCGGCCTCGTGGTTGAGCGCGTGCCCCGAGCCGGTACCGATGACGCGGGCGCGGATGGGCCGGCCCACCAGGGCGAGGTCGCCGATCATGTCCAGCAGTTTGTGCCGGGCGGGCTCGTCGTCACCGCGCAGGGCGTTGTCGACCGGGCCGCCCGTATCGAAAACGAGCATCTCCCTCGGCGTGAGGTGCTCGAACAGGCCCATCGAATGCATCGCCTCGGCCTCGGCTCGAAGACAGAACGTTCGAGCTGGGGCGATGGCATCGGCGAACCGCGCAGGGGAGCCGTCCCACCCGGCCTCGCCCGCGGGGATGGGCGATCCCGGCCCGTAGTCGAGGCGGTAGACATACTCGGCCCGGTCCGCCGGCTCGACGATGATCGAGGCGCCGCCGGCCGACACCTCGAACCGCTCCCGCGGGACAACAGGCTCGACCCCGCCCGGCAGATCACGCAGGCCCGCGTCGAGCAGGGGCACGGTGAACAACGCCGCGGACCCGTCGGCGATGGGCGGCTCGGGCCCGGACAGCCGCACGAGCGCGTCGGTGATCCCCAACCCGGCGAGCGCGGCGAGCAGGTGCTCGACGGTGTGCACGATCGCCCCCCCGCACGACAACGAGGTGTTCCGGGGCGGCATCGATTCGAACGCGGGGTGCACGGCCGTCGTGTCGAGATGAGCGATTGTCGCGGGGACACGTCCCCCGGGGGTTTCGAGCACCACGCCCCCCCCGTCCGCGGGGACGATCTCGACCGCGGCGGGCGCGCCCGTGAACAGGCCGACACCCTCGACACGCACGACATCGCCGACGGTCCGCCGGTTCACGCGTCGCCGCTTTCGAGCCGACCGACGCGCTTTTCGAGCGTGCGGACCGTGCGGCGGATCTCGGGGAGCTTCCACGATGTCGCGATGGCCCGCATCGACACCGACGCGGGACGCGCCGGGAACCCGAACCACGGCTCGTCAGCCGTCACGCTCTGGTCGAGAGCTGAGCCGCCGCCCACACGCGCCCCGGCCGCGATCTCGATGTTGTCCGTGACGGCGACATGCCCGCCGATGATCGCGCCGTCGCCGATGCGGACCGAACCGCCCACGCCGCAGCACCCGCAGATGATGACCCCGCGCCCGATGCGGCAGCCGTGCCCGATCTGCACGAGATTGTCGATCTTGGTCGCGTCGCCGATGACGGTGTCGGAGAACTTGCCCCGGTCGATCATGGTGCCCGATCCGAGTTCGACCTCATCCCCGATCCGGACACCCCCGAGATGCGGGATTTTCACGGGCCCGTTCGGGCCGGGCAGATAGCCGAACCCGTCCCCGCCGACGACGACGCCCGGGAACACCTCGCACCGCCGGCCGATCGTCGTCCCCGCGAGCAGTGTCACGCGCGCGTGCAGGACGGTGGCCTCGCCGATCCGCACGCCGGGCGCGATGCAGCAGTGCGGCCCGATGACGACCCCCTCGCCGATGATCGAGCCCCGCCCGATGACCGCCATGGCCCCCACCGACGCCGCCGCCGGGATCGACACGCCTTCTTCGACGACCGCGGTCGGGTGGACCCCGGGCGGCGGCGGCGGCGGAGCAACCCGCTCACGGGCCGCTTCAAGAAGCTTCAGCATCGCCTCGTCCGCGTCGTCGACGTAAAGCAGCGCCCGGCGCGAGGGGTCGTGGCCGGGGACCTCGACCCCTCGCGTCACCAGCGCCGCCCCGGCCCGGCTCTTCGCCCACGCCGGGGCGTACTTCGACGATCGGATAAAGGTCAGATCCTCCGGGCCCGCGGCGTCGATCGAATCGACCCCCCCGATGCGGAGATCGGCCGGGCCGTCCAACGCGGCACCGAGCAACCCGGCGAGTTCGCCGGTGGTCGCCAGCAGTGGGCTTTCGGGCATCGGCGGCGCTCCAGTCAGGGCTTGGCGGCGTTGAAACGGTTGTTCATCAACGTCTTCACCTCGTCGGTCACATCGACGGACCCGCCCGCGCAGAGCACGCGACGCGAGAGGATCAGCTGCAGCATCTGCTGCTCGGTCGCCATCTCGGGAAGGTCCAGGCTGGAATCATCGATCAGGATCAGGTCCCACCCGTCGCGGGCGGCGATGTCGCACACCGCGGTCTGGATCTTCTTGTACAAATCGGCGAGCATCCGGCCCTTCTCGACGCTCAGCTGCTCCTGGATGAACTGCCGCATCGCCTTGGCCTGCACCTCCTTGATCCGCAGATCGCGGATCTTCTCGATCCGGCTCGGGTCGTCCTCCTTGAGCACGGCGATGTCGTCGTTCATCTTTTTGACCTCGCCGGCGATCTGGTCCAGCTCGGCCTGACGCTTCTCGATCTGCTTGTTGAGGTCCGCCTCGAGGGCCGCCCGCTCGTCGAGGCCGTCGAGCAGCTTGGCCAGGTCGACCGCCGCCACCGCGGTGGCCCCGGCGCTGCGAACCGCCGACGCGTCGGCAGAGCCCGGCCCGAGGGCCATCCCAAGGCCGATCGCCGCGATCACGAGCGCGACCACGCCGGCCCGCCCTGAATTCGAGATGCCACGGATCATCATCGCGTGTTCCTTCCGGTTTCTCTGGTGTCGTTGCCGCGTCGGCCTCCGGGCCGTGCCGCGGGGCACAAAGGATAGGGGCCGATTCAGAACGGCAGGTCGATCGAGAAACTGAAGGTGCGCCTACGGTCGCCGTCCTCTTTGACGAGCGGGAACCCGAAGTCGAGCGCGACGGGCGCGGGGCTGAGTTGCGGGATCGAGAACCGCAGGCCGAAACCCGCCGAAACACGCAGGTTCTCAATCCCCGGGTTGTTGGTCACGGTGCCCGCGTCGATGAACCCGACGACATGCAGGATTTCTTCGTAGATGGGCTGTCGGACCTCGATCCCCGTGAAAATCATCCACGTCCCGCCGACCGGGTCCGTGCCGATCGTCCCGGTGTCGTTGCGGATGCCCTTGGGGCTGACCTCGCGGAAATCGAACCCGCGGAACGACGACCCGCCGAGAAAGAGCCGCTCGTACGTCGGCACCTCGCTCGAACCCTGCGGCTGGTACGCCATCCGCCCCTTGAGTTTCAGCACCGTCGCCCGGCCCAGGAAATCCTCGCGGATCGGGATATAGACGGTGTGCTCGGCCTTGATCGTCGTGAAGCTGAAATCGCCCGTGACCTGCTCGATCGACAACTCGGTGCGCGATCCCCGGTTCGGCAGGAAAAGCCTGTCGAGGCTAGTCCGCACCAGCTGGGGGCCGAAGCCCAACAACGCCGCCCGGTCCTGCACCTCGAAGAAGTCCACCGCCCTGTCCGGCGCGATGTTGGTCAGCTGCACGGAATCGAGCCGGAGCCCGATGGAGCCGGACCACCGCGTCCCGAAGCGCCGGCCGAACCCGATCCGCCCGCCGAACCGCTCCTCGTCGAATTCGTCGAAACGGCGATCGCGGAAGAAAGCCGAGGCACTGCCGGAATAATCGGTATCCAGCAGTGCGGGGTCTGTCAGGCTGATTGAGTACGTCTGCACCTCGTTGCCGGGCAGCGCCTCGATCTGGAATGTCTGCCCGCCCCCGCGGAAGGCCCGCCCGCTGAACAAATCCCCCCACGAATCGGGGGTATCCGTGATGTCGAAGTTCCGTTGTGTCATCGAGATCCGGCCTACGAGACCGGAATCAGAACTGACGGCTCCGCCGAAGTCGAAACTGCCCGTGTTCGTTTCCTCCACCTCGACAAAGACGTCGCGGTACTCGGGGTCGGCCGGATCGGGCGGCTGGATGGTGATGTTCACCCCATGATTCGGGGGGAGCGGGCTGAACAGCCGCAGGCGGCGGAGGCGTTCTTTGGATCTCTCGATCGCGGTGGTGTCGAGTGGTCGTTCGGGCCGGATCTCGAGCTCGCGGCGGATGACGCTCTGTTTCGTGATCGAGTCGCCGCTTTTGGTCGCGATGATGATTTCGCCGGTTTTGTATCGTTTGCCGGGATTGATCTTGAGCAGCAGGTCGACCTCGGGCCGATCGGGGTCGCGCAGCTCGAACTGCCTGACGTCGACATCGACGTAGCCCAGCTGCCCGTAGGCGTCCCGGATGGACTTGAGCGACTCGTCGAGCAGCTTGACGGAATAGACATCGCCCTGGTTGAGCGCCATCAGGCCCATGATCTGCCGGTCGGTGAACACATGATCCGAATCGGGGGGAAACTCGACCTTCAGCCCGCGGAGCGTGTAGACCGGGCCCTCTTCGATCAAGAAAACAACAACGGCTTCCTTGCTGTTGGGGCTGGGCTGGATGACCCGGTCCGCGCGCACGTCGAGGTACCCGTTGTTGCGGTAATACGACACGAGCGAGGCCACGTCCCGGTCCAGCTGGAGATCGTCGAGCTCCCCGGTCCGCAGAAGACCCGCGACCCGGGTCTTGATCTGACGCCGGAGGATACTCGGGGGGAACGCCTCGTTGCCCTCGAAACGGATGTCCGTGACCCGGATGCGCTGCCCCTCACGGATGCGGAACAGCACGATGTTCGACTCTTCGAGTTCTTCGAGATCGACCGTCACGCGGGCGAGGTAATACCCCTTTTTACGGTACAGATCCTCGATCCGCCGCGCGGCGCGGTCGATCTGGAACCGGTCAACCGGGGTGCCCACGAGCAGATCCACCGCGGCGGCGAGCTTGGCATCGTTGATCTTGCGGTTGCCCGTCACCTGCACGTCACGGATCACGGGCTGCGGCTCGACGGCGTAGATCAGGCTCACCCCGCCGTCGGCGAGCGGCTGGACGAAACTCTCGACGCGTTTGAAAACGCCGAGGCGGTTCAGCCGCTCGACGTCGGCCTCGACGGTCGCGGTGACGTACGGCGCGCCGACGCGCGCACGGATGTTGTTCTCGACCCTTTGTTTCAGGCGGCGGTCCGGCGCCCCCGCGGGCCGGCCGTCAACGCCCATCAACGTGATCCGGATCTCGCGGATCGGCCTGTCCTCGAACGCATCCGGAGCCGGTGCCTGGGCGCGGGCCGCGAGCGGCGTCACGAGCAGGACGAGCAGAAATATCCAGAGCAGTCGCACGGCAATCCGATCCATCGCCCGCTGAACATACCCGCCGGGCGCGTCGGGCACAAACCGCCTCGGCCTCGAAACCGGAACTTTACCGACTGGCCGTTCCCGGCGGGACACGCTAGGGTTGCCTTCCCGCCTCTGCCGAGGTATGCCGGGGCGGATTTCATGGATGATGCGTCTCGCTCGCCAAGACGGGCGGCCGCGTGTGTCACGAAGCGGAGTGTGTATGACCGGCTTCAAGCGGCGTGTGCGGGGCGCGGGCCTCGGGATCGCGGGGTTCGTGTCGCTCGCGTTGGGAATGTTGCTCGCAGAGCGGCTTGTCCGGCTCGACGTCATCGAACAGATCGACACAACCGTGCTCACGGGCCTGATCCTCCTGTTCGTGCTGCCCGTGCTCACGTTCTTCGCAATCCGGCACGACGGCCGCGTGGCGGCGAGACTGCGGGGGCTCGCCGCCACTCCCGATCCGCTCGTGAACGAAACCGCACAGACCACACACGCCATGCCCACGACCAGAACCGTCCGGCACGGCGCGCACGGCCGCGACACCACCTCCACCGAGCATCGGCACCCCGCCCGCCATCCAAGCCGACCGGCCGCGGCCGAGGACTAGAGCGTTGTGCACCATCATGTTTCGTCGCGTGCCACGGCTCTGTGAGCCGTGCTTTGTGCACACTTGCACACTCAACCATTGCACACGGCCAAAATGGCCGTGCCACACAGAGCCGGATTGTGCGAACCGCTCTGGACCAGCCCAAATAACGCGCGTGCATCGCAGCCCCGGATACAAAGCCGGGTTTTTTCAGGTAAGGGTCCGGCATTGCACCCGGAGAGTCATGAACGGGGGGGAGGTATGACTGGACTCCCTCTCCCCACACCACGAGCCCAAGGCGCGGAAAAGCCCGTCGACCAAGCAAAACACCCGGGCTTGCGCCCGGGGCTCGTTCCAGCAACACAGGAATCAACTGGAATCCAGACTACTGGAGATTCACGGGCATCACGACATAGATGAAGTCGTTGCCGCTGCGGAGCAGGCCGGGCTTGTTGGGGGCCTTGAGCTCGATCGAGACCTGTTCGTCGGCGATCACCCGCAGCGCATCGGTGATGAAGCCGGGGTTGAACCCGATCTCGAGGTCGTCGCCCTCCATACTCAACAGGTCGACGTTGATATGCGCCGAGCCTTTTTCCGGCACCCGACTGGAGAGCGCGAGTTTCTTGTCCGCCGACGAGAACGCGAGGCGAACACCGCGGGATTCCTCATTGGTCAGCAGGGCGGCCCGGCGGACCGCCGAGGCGAGCACCTCGCGGTCGAACACGACCTTGATGTCGTGCCCTTTCGGGATGACATCCTGGTACGGCGGGAACGACCCCTCGATGAGATTGGACGCCAGCAGTGCGCGCCCGCCCCCGTCCTCCGGCGAGAAGCCGAAGACGATGCGGTTGTCGGTGACGCAGACCGCGACCGGCTCCTCCGGGTCCTGAATGAGCTTTGTCAGGGTGTTGAGCGCCTTGGACGGGATGATGCACGTCACCTCGTCCCCGTCGGCGTCGAGCGTGTCGCGGCAGAGCGCCAGCCGGCGGCCGTCCGTGGCGACGAATTCGAGCGTCTTGCCGTCCCGTCGCAGGAGCACGCCGTTGATCGCGTAGCGGCTGTTCTCGCGAGCGGCGGCGAAGAGCGAGCGTTGGACCAGATCTTCGAGCGCACCGGCGTTGATGGTGAACGACGGGGCATCGCCCTTGAGCGCCCCGAACCCGGGAACATCCGGGAACTCGTCCGGCGGGAAACCCCGCAGCTCGAACTCCGCGTCGGCCCCGCGGATGCGGGTGACGTCCTCCTCGGCCTCGATGGTGAGCGTCGGCTCGTTCTCCTCGGCCCGGACGACCTTCTGGAGCATGTCGGCGGGCACGAGGGCCTCGCCCGGCTCCTCGACGTCGACCCGCTCGGTGTCGAGCGTCATGGAGATCTCGGCATCGGTGGCCTCGAGCGTGAGCCGGCCCGCATTGCCGTCTTTGGCCGCGGTGAGCTTGACGCAGGTCAGCTGCAGACGGGGGGTTCTGGAAGCGACGACCCCCGAGATCAGGTTGATCGCGTCGAGCAGGGCGCCACGATCGCAGAGCACTTTCATGTGCGGACTCCTTCGGTAAGAGACCGGGAAGTGTACCGCGGCGGGGCCGGTGTTGCGGAGAAATCGTCGCGTCGGGGCGGTGTTCTGCTTGCAAAGCGGGGATTGCGCGCCCATACTGCGTGATTCATCCGCGATCCAGGCGCCGCGCCGCGGGCCGGGGATCGCCGGGACCAGCACTGCGTCCGCCCGGCTGACGGGTCGGCCGCGGCCGGTGGGCTTGGCAGTCGAGCCGCCCGGGGCGGCGGCGGACCGAGCCGGGCGGGCGGAACCCAGCGGGGCCGCCCCGCGAGGAGCCTGCCATGTCATTTGAAGCCGCCGTTCATGCCCAGGCGATCGAGATCGGCCGTCTTTCTCTGGATATGTGCGCCCGCGCCGGCAGCGGGCACCCGACCAGCGCCCTGAGCATCACCCACCTCGTGACGGATCTGATGTTCCGGGCGATGCGGTGGAGCCCCGAATACCCCGACTTCCCGACCAGCGACCGGCTCGTGCTCTCCGAGGGGCACGCGGTGCCCGCGGTCTACGCCGCCGCGGCAATCCTGGGGGTGCACGTCGGCAAGCCGGGCGAGGAGCGACGCCGGCTGACGACCGACGATCTGCAGCACCTGCGCGAGGCGGGCAGCGTGCTCGAAGGGCACCCCAGCCCGATGGAGGGGTTCCCGTTCTTCGACGCCGCCACCGGCTCGCTGGGCATGGGCCTGAGCGTGGCCGCGGGGCTGGGCAAGGCGGCGAAGATCGACGGGCTGGACCGGCGTATCTACTGCATCATCGGCGACGGCGAATCCCGCGAGGGGCAGATCGCCGAGGCGCTCGACTTCATCGCCGACTGCGGGCTGACCAACGTGCTGCCGATCTTCAACTGCAACGAGTACGGCCAGGCCGACCGCGTGAGCGGGCAGCAATCGCCCGAGACGATCGCCGCCAAACTGGGGGCGTTCGGGTTTGATGTCGTGACGATCGACGGGCACGAGCCGGCGCAGATCCGCGACGCGATGGACCGCTTCGCCGAGGCGAGCGTCGGCGAGGGCCGGCCGATGGCGGTCGTGGCCAAGACGGTCAAGGGCTGGGGCTGCCCGTCGCTGCACGGCGCGGGCTGGCACGGCAAGCCGCCGACCGGCGAGGCGCTCGACCGGGCGCTGCGCGAGCTGGACGAGCTGCGGCTCGAGCTGACCAGCGCCCTGGGCAGCGGCGACCAGTTCACGATCCAGCCGCCGGCCGAGTCGGCGACGCAGCCCGAGGCCCCGGGCGACCTGCCCCCGCTGAACGAATACATGCGTCGGCTCGACATGGAGGCGGTGATCCACTCGGGCCGGCTGGCGACCCGCAAGGCCTACGGGCTGGCGCTGCGGGCGCTGGGCGAGACGAACCCCGGCGTCGTGGTCCTCGACGGCGACGTGAGCAACTCGACCTTCGCCGAGACGTTCGCCAAGGCGCACCCGGACCGGTTCGTCGAGTGCAAGATCGCCGAGCAGAACATGGTGTCGGCGGCGGTCGGGATGGCCGCGGCGGGCAAAGTCCCGTTCGTGTCCAGCTTCGCCAAGTTCCTCACGCGGGCGTACGACCAGATCGAGATGGGGCTGATCGGCGGCGCGAACATCAAACTCGTCGGGTCGCACTCGGGCATCACGCTCGCGGCCGACGGGCCGAGCCAGATGGCCCTGCCGGACGTGGCCTGGTTCCGCGCCCTGAGCACGATGCGCGACCACCGGGGCAACCCGGGTTGCTACATCCTCCAGCCCGCCGACGCGTACGCGGCGTACGCCCTGACCGGGGTGATGGCCGAGTACGAGGGGCTCTGCTACATGCGCACGCTGCGGACGGACACCGAGTTCATCTACGGCGACGATCAGGTGTTCAACCTCGGGGGCTTCGAGGTGCTGACTGAGGGACGCGACGTCGTGCTGTGCGCCTGCGGGTACATGGTGCAGGAAGCGAACAAGGCGATCGAACTGCTCGACAAGGCCGGCATCAGCGCCACGCTCGTGGACATGTACTCGATCCCGTTCGACACGGACAAACTGCTCGACGTGATCGCCGCCAACGGCGGGTACGCCGTCAGCATCGAGGACAACTACGGCGGGGCGCTCGGCTCGGCTATCGCCGACGCGCTCGTCGACGCGGGCGACGCGTTCCAGCTCGAACAGATGCACGTCACCCGCATCCCCAAGAGCGCGCGCACGCCGGACGAGATGCTGGAAATGTGCGGCCTGACCGCCGAGCACATCACGCAGCGGGCGATGAATGTGCTGCAGGTCGTGTGAGGCCGAGCCCACGAAAACCGGCATGTATCAACAACACCCGGACGCAAGTGCGGGTGTTTTTCTTGATCGACGGGTTTTCGTGTCCGTGTTTCGTGGTGTGGGCGAGGCAGACCGACCCGGCCCTCTCCCCGACGGCGGGGAGAGGGAGGCGAGAACACCCGGCTCTCGCTCCAGAAAGCACGAGAATCTGTTGGAATCCGTATAACCAGGACCGCTGGAGAGCAATTCTGCTCCACCGTGCACGGCGCTCTGTGCTGACTTGATCCCCACATCCGGCCGTGCCTCTTTGTGGAAATGCGGGAAGCCGCACCCCGCGGGCTTATCGCCACGCGGTCACGCTCGGCGGATACAGCACCCAGTCGCCATCGGGCGGATCCTGCAGCATCCGATAAAGTAACGCCCATTCCACCCTGCCGGACAACTCGCCCGACACCCCGCCGTCGTCGTCCCTGTCCGGCCCGACCGAATAGATCACCGGCCCGTCGTCCGTGATCTTCAACCGCAGCGGATCGCCCGTGAACGGGTCCTCCGGCGCCAACGGCAGATACCGCGGCACGAGCACATCGAACGACCCGGCCCACGCCCCCGAATCCCGCCGATACTGCTCCATCGCGATCACCGCCAGGGCGGAGTCGATTCGCACCAGAAACTTGTTCTGACTGTCGATAGCCCTGCCGAAGGAAGGGATCAACTGAAGCACGGGGTCAAGAGATCGCCGGCCCTCGTTCGACTCGACCCACCGCTCCGACGCGAACCCCCGGCCCCGGTAGACCTCGTACCCCGCGTCGAGATCAGACCGGACCAGGTTCAAATAATCCCGGGACGCCTTGCTCAGTTCTGTACGCGAAAGTGTCGCGAGCGAGGCGACCGTGTCGGAGACGCTCTTGAAATCCATGACCTCACCGACATCCGCCGGGTTCGTGCGGAAATCGACCATCGAGCCGTAGAGCCTGAACCCTTCGCGTGTGATGTGCCCGTCGCCGTGCCCGTCGTCGGTGAATGCGCGCTGAAGAAAATCCTCGAACATCATCCGCTCGCTGTCGAGCACGGAAGCGGGCACCGATCTGTGCGCGGTCGAGATCTCGTGGGCGAGCGCGGTCAGATCATCACGAGAAAAAACATCGGCGTGTGCCTCGATCATCCGTTCGACCGTCACGGCCGCGAGCGAATCCACGGCAATCGCGACAAGATAACTGATCAGGTCCGGCTCGTGATCCAGTTGACGCGCGAGCCTCCGTATCGTCCGGATCGAATCGACGGCACGCCCCGAGTCTCCCCGCTTGGCCGCAACAATCGCGTCGAACGCAAGCCACCGCGAGAAAGACCGTATCAACGAAAGGTCCGGAAGCAGTCCGTTCATCAATAACGATTGCTCGGCCACGTCATCCGGTTCGGGGATCGGCTCGGCGATCCAGCCCGGGCCTTGATCGGCGTATGGTTCCGAATTCGATGAGTACAACATACCCACCGCCGGCCGCGCCGCGCCGCGTTTGACCAGCTCGAGCGCGGGCCGGATCTTCTCGAGCAGAGCGACCGTCTCGCTGTAATCCGGGTGGGCCGGGTCGATTGTGGGGATCAGATCAACCCCGGCCATCGCCACCTCGATCTTGTGATCGTGTTCATTCTGCGCAATACGGTCGGCTGCCTCTGTCCTCATTTGCTCGCGAACCGGCGCGACCACCCGCTCGATCTCGAACCGTGCCTCCTTATACAAAGGCCACGCTTTTTCGTCCTCATCCAACGCCAGAACCGGCGCGTTCAGCTCCGCGTAGTAGTTGTGCTTCGGGCTGGGATGACTGAAATAGATCCGTCCCGCCAGAACACCCGCGATCAGCAGCGCCGGCGCGACCGTCCCCGCGAGCGTCCGCACCACCCACACCCGCGCGTGCCACAGCCAGTGCCGCTTGCGCTTCATCGCCCGACGGATCAACCTCGCCACCAACCGCGGCTCGCCGAGCGAATCGACAACGGCGCCCTCGTCCACACCGGCGTCGAGCGCGTCGCGGGCGTGCGCGATCAACTCGCGCGCCACCTCCAGCCGTTCACGCCGACGCAGCCGCGTCCGCCGGACGATCTCGCGGACCCGCCCCCCCACTGTTTCCGGCAGGCCGGCGTCAGCGAGCACTGTTTTCCATGTATTCCTGTCTCGGCGCCACGGCAGAATCCAGAAAACCTCGGTCTGGAGCACGTCCCGGATTCGGCCTTGCTGTTTCTGTTTCGTTTCACTCATGCCGACAGCCCCACCACCCCCGCCTGGGTTCCGGGCGGTTCGAGCACGCCGATCGCCGCCATCGCCCGCGCCAGCGCCCGCCACGCCTCGGTGTCTTGACGCAGTCTTTTCTTCCCTTTGCCGGTAAGCGCGTAGTACTTGCGTTCGCGCCCGCTCTCGCTCTGCCGCCACTCCGCCTCGATCAGCCCCTTGGCTTCGAGGTTGTACAGCATCGGGTACAGCGTCGATTGCCCCATCGCCAGCACGCCCTCGGTCTGCCGGCTCAACGCCTCGACGAGTTCGTACCCGTACATCTCTTTGTTGCTCAGCAACCGCAGCACCGCCGTCGGCCCCGCCCCACGCATCAACTCACGCTCGATCTTCATGGCAAACCTCCGGCCCGCGGATACACCGCGTCACATACTATGCCACACATAGAATCGTCCCGCAAGCCGACCGGTTGCACATTTCCGCACGGAATCCTGAAAAAACTACCGCAGCACCAGCCGGACGCGCTTCAGGGCCACCCGCGCTGCGGCCCGCAGGGCTTTCTCACCCCCGCCCCGCAACCATCGGTCGAGCGCGAACCGATCCGAGGCCGACCGGCACCGCACCGTCAGCACCCCGGCCCGCATCGAAACGATCGCCGCCCGCCCCCGCAGGTGCTCGGGCACAACCCGGTCCCACGCCGACGCGATCGTGCCGTCGTCGCGGGCCGCCCGTTCGAGGCGGTCG
Organism: Phycisphaerales bacterium; assembly: GCA_027083355.1. GTDB lineage: Bacteria > Planctomycetota > Phycisphaerae > Phycisphaerales > UBA1924 > UBA1926. The sequence continues at coordinate 40,518 of JALWOY010000176.1, forward strand.
CGCTCGCGGGCGATGGCGTCGGCGATACCGGCGTCCCGCCCCCCCACCGCCCGGTAGGCACGGATCAGATTGAGCCTGGCCTGCGGATGCATCCCAACAGGATACCTCGACTGGGGTATCTCAGCTCTCCGAGCCGAGTCTTTTACATTTCCAAAAACAAGATGTCCCCACGGCACACCCGCAGACCCTGAAAAGAAGCATTCGCGCCAGCACGCACGCGTCCAAAAATGCGACGACGCCGACATATCGGCGCCGCCGCGAACGAACAAGATCACCGACGGCGACGCGAGAGCAGCAGCCCCCCGCACGCCAGGCCGGCCAGCATCCCCGGGGCCGGCACGACGCGGATCCGCGCCAGCAGGGTGCTCTCGTCGAACGTCGCCCCGATCGTCCCGCCGTCGGCGGTGTTCGACCCGACGAAGCTCAGCAGGTACGAACCCGCGTTCGGGTCGTCGAAGAACCGCGTGATGACCCCGTTCTCGGCGGCGCCCATCCCGCCGTTGGCGCTGAACGCCGCCCCCCCGGCCGCGTCGTTCACCTCGGAACCGTTGTCCCAGACATCACCGCCGAAGACGAGGATCTCGAACGGCCCGTTGAAGTTCCCGGCCATGTCGAACATCTCGTATGCCGTCGGGTCGTCGTTGCCGATGAACAGGTCGTTGCTCGGCACGATCATCGAGGCGAAGCTGAGATAACGGTTCACGCTCGCGTCGCCCACATTCAGCACGACCGAGGCCGATTCTCCGGGGCTGTAGACCGGGGCCGCGTCGGGCTGCACAAGCGTCGTGCTGACACCCCCCGCCATGCCGGCCGGGCTGGACGCGAACGACGCCGAGATCGGCCCGGTGTCGCCCCCCTCGGCCAGGGCGATGAGGTCGGAGCTCGAGACGGTCCCGACGTCGAAACCGTCGAAACTCCCGTTGTGCGCCGCCAGCCAGACCGGCGTGAAGCTGAACCCCCCCACCGCCTGCATGTTGTCGATCGTGATCGTCACCTCCGCCGCGGCCGCGCCCCCGACGAGCCCGCCGGCAACCAGGCACACAATGATCGCGCTCTTTTTCATCGAAGATCCCTCCGAATGCTGTAGTCTCGCTCCCCGCCACCGCACGCCGGCGGCACCGGTGAGTCGCAGGCCGAGCCGACACATTGCACGTCTGTTACTCTTTTTCTTCACCCCGGCAGCAACTGCAGAAGACCCGCTCAACCCTGTGCCGCCGTCTTTCCTGCCAGCCCGAGGTCGACACACCCCGGATCGAGCCGAGCACGCGATCGAGGCGGTCCAGCTGGGCCTTGGCCTTCCGGCAGTTATTGCACAGGAAGCGATGGAACCGCTCGGCCGCGATCTGCGCCCGCGTGAGATCCTCGGTGCGGGCGATCGAGCGGATCCGGTCCGCCTCCTCGCAGCGCAGCGTGGCGATATAGATCAGCGTTTTCAGCCACTTCATCGCGCACCCCCACTGATCTGCTCCGTCACCGCCTGCCGCAGCCTGAGCTTGCCGCGATGGATCAGAGTCCAGAGATTGGTCCGCGAAACACCCAGAATCTCACACACCGTTTCGGACGGAATCCGGTCGACCTCCCGGAGTACCAGCGCCCGCCGCATCTGTTCGGGAAGCGTCTCCAGTGCTTTGACAACCGTGCCCTTTATCTCTTCATCCTCGAGAGTGTCCGGCCATTTCTGCTGCTTCTGTGCCCAGTGGCCACGCTTGTACCACCTCACCTCTTCCGTATGCTCTGCTTCCCTTCTGTCCCTGCGAATGCGGTCCAGCACTTTGTGACGGAGGATGCCGATCAACCAGGTCCGTTCGCTCGACCGGCCGTCAAAACGGTCTCTCGACCGGTACGCCGCGAGAAGCGCCTCCTGCACGGCTTCCTCGGCGGCGTCTGAATCACCGAGACGCAACCGCGCATAGGCGAACATGGCCTCGCCGTGGAGGGCAACCCAACAGGCCGGATCCGACCTCTTCCCGATGTCAGCCGCCGGCCGTTCGTCCATTGATCCCTCGGAACCCGTGATGAGTCGTCCCGGCCGCGGTACCCTTGCACCACATGCCACACGAGATCAAAATCCAGAACCTGTCCAAGTCGTTCAAAGGGATCGGCGGCGGCACGACAAAGGCCGTCGATCACATCTCACTCAACATCGAACCCGGCGAGCTTTTCTTTCTCCTCGGCCCATCCGGCTGCGGAAAGACAACTCTTCTTCGCATGATCGCCGGCTTCATCGAGCCGACCGAGGGACAGATCCTCTTCAATGGAAGGGACATTACGCCTGTTCCCGCGAACAAACGCAATACAGGCATGGTGTTTCAGTCCTATGCACTCTGGCCACACATGACCGTGCGGGAGAACGTCGCCTTTGGACTCAAGGTCCGAAAAATCCCCCAAGACGAACAGAATACAAAAATATATAAAGCTCTCGAAGCAGTCCAGATGGAGCAATTCGTCGATCGAAAGCCGATCCAGCTATCTGGTGGCCAACAGCAACGAATCGCGTTGGCCCGCGCCCTCGTCATCGAGCCGGATGTGCTGCTGCTGGATGAACCCCTGAGCAACCTAGATGCGAAGCTCCGTAATGAGTTGCGTGTCGAAATCCGGAGAATCTGTAAGGACGCCGGCATCACTTCCATTTATGTGACGCATGATCAGAAAGAAGCCCTCAGTATGGCGGATCGGATCGCGATCATGCGTGCAGGCAAAGTGGAGCAGATCGGCACCCCCGACGAGCTGTACCACAAACCCTGCAACACCTTCGTCGCCGGGTTCCTTGGCGAAACGAATGTCCTGCGGGGGCAATGTCGACCGGAAGACGGCTCACGGGTGATGATCGACTTTGGTGTTGGATCGATCGAAGCAAGACTTTCTGACCCGCAGAGTGGTCCTGTCGATTGTGTCATTCGTCCCGAATCCTTCTCAATTGTCGAACCAGCAAACACCGGATGTCTGCGAGCCACACTTGAGCAAACCATTTACTTGGGCGAAGTTCTGCAACACATCCTGCGTGTCGGCGAGGCACAAGTCAAAGTGCTTCAACTCGGATCTGCATCCGTCAACCTGAAGCGCGGCACGGAAGTCGGATTGGCCGTTCGACCCGAGGACATTTGCCTGTTCGCTGCGGAAGGATAACCAGGTCACCGCTATCCATCGTTCCACGTGGAACCAATTGGAATCACCCCAAGCATTGTTCCACGTGGAACCACCACCACTAAACATCGTGCAAGACATCCCCAGCAGGATGAACTTCACCGCACAGTGTCATCTGTTTCGGCACACATTCAGACAGAGAAGACAGCAACCCCACAGATCAACACAAGAATGTACAATCGAATAAGATAACCGACCACGCAACAGGAAGACAAATGAACCAGAAAAAGACCACCCCTAAACGCTCACGCCGCCTCGGCCGAGGCCTGCAATCGATCGTTTCAGAACACACGGACACTCAATCAATACCTAACATAGAACATACTGTTATCAACACAGGCCCTTCTGCTGCTGAAACAGGCAGAGGTGTGCTCGAAATTCCGCTCGATTCCATCAATCCCGGGCGATTCCAGCCACGATCATCCTTTGATGAGACCGCGCTGGCGTCCCTGGCCGAGTCGATCCGGGCGGTGGGGGTGATTCAGCCTGTCGTGGTTCGGCCGGCGAACGAGCCCGGGCGCTACGAGCTGGTGGCGGGCGAAAGGCGCTGGCGAGCCGCCAGGTTGGCTGAGCTGTCTTCAATCCCGGCGATCATCCGTGAATCAGACGACCGAACGACCGCCGAGGCGGCACTCATCGAGAACCTTCAACGTGAAGACCTCAACCCGATCGAACGTGCCGAAGGTCTCCGTAGCCTGATCGACAGATTCAATATGACCCAACAGGAGGTGGCCCAGCGGGTCGGACTGGATCGATCATCGGTGGCCAACCTGCTCAGGCTTCTCGAACTCGAACCGGATATTCGTAAGATGATCGAGAACGGCACTCTCGGTCTCGGCCATGGGAAGGCCCTGCTCTCACGTCCGCCGGGGGATAGCCGCATCGGCCTGGCCAGGCGTGCCGCCGAGGGCGGCTGGAGTGTTCGCCGCCTTGAATCCGAGTCAAAGAACGCTCGTTCAACCGCGAAAATCCGGCCGACCGTTTCCGTGGAGATGCAGGATCTTGAAAAGCGGCTTGAGACATATCTCGGCACCAAGGTCCGCGTTCATGCCGGCCGGGGCGGGAACGGAACACTCGAAATCAGATTCTTCGGTCTTGACCATTTCGACGACCTGATGTCGAGGATCGGCTTTACGGAATCCGGCATTCTCTGATGCGACGATCACCCGCGGACACCGCCACGAACCGCAATGAGTACCTCGACGCTTGTGCATTGTGTCGAGGGACCTGATGTATTGAGAAATTGGCGAACCCGCTGGACTTCAGATACTTGCTGTCTAAAGTGCCCTTGACTCATTCAAGTTCAGCACAAATCAAACGGATTTTATGTTTGTCCTTTGTTTTGTGCGTCACTCGGCGTTTATGCAAGCCGGTTCCAGCGGAGACCAATCATGGCCAAGAAAACCCGGAAAAAAACGAAGGCCGCTTCGGCGGCGAAGAAGCCCGGCGCCCTCGACGACATCCCCACCGACGATCTGGCGAAGGAGATGCGGCGCCGGGAGCGTCAGATGAACCGGCTTCTCAGCCGTCGCGAAAAACTTGTTTCCCAGATCGAGGAACTCGATCGTCAGATCGAGAGCTTCGGCGGCCCCGCCTCCTACGGCGGCTTCGGCCTCACGTCCACCGGCAAGCCCAGGCGTCGACCAAGAAACGAAAAAAGCCTGAGCGAGGCGCTCTCCTCGGTTCTCAAGAACAAAATCATGTCCGTCACGGAGGCCGCCGAGGCCGTCCAGCGGGCGGGTTACCAGACCACGTCGTCGAGCTTCCGAACGATCGTCAATCAGACACTGATCAAAGACCCTCGATTCAAGAAGGTCTCCCGCGGCAAATACACCGCAAAATAAAGAATCACCCCGAACAGAGAGCGCGTCACGAATCGCTCGTCGGCTGCCGCCGATGACACTCGTGCGCACGCCATGACATCACAAGTGATGTCCGGTTGTGGTGTGTCTGGGCAATGCCCGAAAGCACGGTCATGTATCGCGAGTGTGCGCACCGGCCGCTCTTGCTTTCCAATGGCCTCAAGAGTGAGTTGTGCGTGTTTCGTTGTTCAACCACCCCTGTGCTATGTCAGGACAGCGGTGGGGGGGAACAAAGTGTGAGCCTGCCGATCGCGCCTGTTTGATGCGGCTGTGTTTCAGGTGTGATCCTCATCCGTAATCAGCGGGGGATCGGGGCCCGTGAAAGACGGCTCGGGCGATCGGTATACAGGGTCCGGCCGATATCTTCACGGAACATACGCCAGTTCATGTTGGACATGATGGCGAAACTGTTGTCGACATCGTCGGGGGTTCTCGCCAGCTCGGCGAGTTCGGGCGTGGGCGACAGCCGCAGCCCGGTGATCGAAGTATCCGAGCAACCACCCGCGAACAACAGCAACGAAGTGCCCAAGGCAATAGCGGTCGTGTTCAAAGCGAGACGTCGGGTACGCATGTTCGGATCTCCAGACTTTCCACGAGTGGTCCGCCCGGCGAGCGGCCGACAGAGGATACCACCGCGACGCCCTCCGGGTCGCGTTCGAGCAACAAAAAGTGCACGGCCCAATCAAGACAAACGCGGGCTTTTTGGTGCTTTGTGCTCGCGATGATCGAAGAGAGTCTGTAGGCTCAAGGGCGTTCGGAGCACCCATGGGCCCGCGCTCGCACGGTGTTCAAATCGAACCTTTCTGACCTCGAAGGGAGCCCCGAGGATTCAAGCGAAGATCGAGCCGCCACCGAGCGGATGATCGGGATTTGAACAGGGGCGCCCACCTTGATTCGGGGTTCGATCAGACCGGCGAGCGCGGGCCGATCGGTGCTGATTCTTCACAAGCGAGTTTTTTTCGGCGTCCACCTCGCCGACAAATGAGGCATGTCAGCCATATCGATGCTCTCGTCGTTCTCGAATGTCGATCTCGGTAGCCGGATCAGCGTCGCGGTCGCCCGGAAAACCCTCGACGAAGCTGAGTCTCAGGGCGAGGCGATGGTGGAGATGATCCGTGCGGCCGGAGAGGCAGGGCCGGCGTCCCCGCGGGGTGCCCTCCAGCAGAGTCCGATCGGCCGGGGCCCCATTTCGTCCAAGCCGTCGGCCCGCGAGACCGGGCGTCGGCTCGACCTGACCGCGTAATACGAATTCCAAGAAAAACTCGTGCGTGTTGACCAGACCCGTGTTCGTGGTACGGGTGTTTTTCTCGATCGACGGGTTTTCGCTCCCGGGTTTCGTGGGAATGGGCGAGTGATGCCAACCCAACCTCTCCCCGGTCGCCGGGGAGAGGTCGACGACGCGGAGCGTCGGCGGGTGAGGGGCTACGACTTTTTCAACTTCGTTCATACCTCAACGATCGAAGAGTGCAAGAGATTTGGGAATGATGCCCCTCACCCCAGCCCTCTCCCCGCTGGCGGGTGTCTGGACTTGGG
>JALWOY010000177.1 GCA_027083355.1 Phycisphaerales bacterium
CTCGGGGGATGGGGGCCACTGAATATTGAGCCGCTCGCCGATCGAAGTCGGTGCAGGGGGCGGAACCGGCGCTCTGCTCGGCGGGGTATTCGCCGGCTTTGGTTCTGTTCGGGGTTGTGCCGAGCCCGGCTCGAAGCCGAATTCACGGAGCCACGCATCAACCGAGTAGGCGTCGAGCGGGACTTGTTCGCGGAGGGCATTGCCTCGGCGGACCACGGGGTGCTGTTCGTCCTCGACGAGGTGCTTCAGAAAGCATTCGCTTGTGATTGAGCCGGCGTTGTGCCGCCGGGCGGCCTGCCTGAGTCGGCGGTCGCTGCTGACCACGTCGAGGGTGTTGCCGCGGTGATACCGCCTGATCAGGTGTTCGATGACATCGTCCGCTTCGCGACCGACACCTGCATATAGAATACGAACATGATCCATCTTTATGCCGGAAGTTTTCGACCCGACACCGTCGCAGACGAGGGTGATGTTCCGGTGTGCGTATCGGCTGGAGGCCAGAAGACGGATCAGCCCGGGCACCCCCGGGGCGGCGAGCCTCGGGGGCAGGACGCCCGTGGTGTGGAGAACGTTGTAGGTGTCAACGATCAGCACACCCTGAGCATAACCGAGCGGGGTTCGGGGTTGGGCCGAGTCTTTCTTGGGCGGGGCCGGTGTGGGGATGGACCGTTGATCGCGGTGCTTTGTGTTCATACACGCAGAAAAACCTTGATCGGGCGCCGGAATGGGCCTTTACTAACGCCCCGCCCTCGGCAGACCGATCGGCCGGCGGTCGGGGTACACGACGTGAGAAGAACACAAGCAAAGGAGAACGGATGGCGATCCGGATCAAGGCCCGAAGCGGCGAGAGCGCCGATCAGATGATGCGGCGGTTCAAGAAACTCTGCGAGAAAGAGGGTCTGACCAAGGACATCAAGCGCAAGGAATACTACGAGAAACCCTCGGAGCGGCGTCGCCGCGCGGCCCGCAAGTCGATCAATCGCCGGGCCAAGGGCGAGGTCTGATTCTCCCGGTATTTCTCCGCGGCGCTCGGTCCGTTCCGCTCGCGCTCTTCTCACGTTGCACATCAACCGCGGTCGGTCCGGCCCGTTTCGGGCTCGGGCTGGTGGTCCGTCTCTCCCGTCACGGCGCGGCTCTCGGCCGGGCGGATGATGAACGAAAGGTCCAAGCACGATGATCCAGACACTCGGACAGATCGCCCCGACACTCGCGGGCATCGGTGATATCCACCCGGCGTATTTCGTCGCCCCGATCGGGGGCGTCGCGGCGTTGCTGATGGCGATGTCCTTCAGCAAGTCCGTCATGACCCATTCCGAGGGCGACGAGGAAATGGTGACCATCGCCGAGCACGTCCGGCAGGGGGCGATGGCGTACCTCAAGCGGCAATACAAGGTCGTGGCGGGCGTGTTCGTGCTGCTGGTGGTCTTCCTGGGCCTGATGGCCGCGATGGGGCTGCAAAGCCCGATGAGCATGGTCGGGGTGCCGATCGCCGGGTTCCTCAGCGGGCTGTGCGGGTGGTTCGGGATGAAGATGGCAACCAACGCCTCGGCCCGGACGGCGTTCGCCGCGAAGGAATCGCTCAACGCGGGCCTGACCGTCGCGTTCCGCTCCGGCGCGGTGATGGGGCTGGTCGTGGTCGGGTTCGCGATCCTCGACGTGTCGTTCTGGTTCTTCGTCCTGAACGCGATCGAAGCCGGCGGGCAGGGGTCCGTCGGGCTCGAAGCGATCACCACGGTCATGCTTTCTTACGGGATGGGCGCGTCGACGCAGGCGCTGTTCGCCCGTGTGGGCGGCGGGATCTATACCAAGGCGGCCGACGTCGGGGCGGACCTCGTCGGCAAGGTCGAGGCGGGGATCCCCGAGGACGACCCCCGCAACCCCGCGACGATCGCCGACAACGTGGGCGACAACGTGGGCGACGTGGCGGGCATGGGCGCCGACCTGTACGAGTCGTACTACGGGTCGATCCTAGCGACGATCGCGCTGGGGGCCGCGGCGGCCGCGACGATCGCGCCCGATTCGCTGAACCTGGCGATGCGGCTGGCGGTGGCGCCGATGGCGTTGGCGGGCCTGGGCATCCTGTGCTCGATCGCGGGCGTGTTCACGGTCAAGGCGAAGGACGACGCGTCGTTCGCGCAGCTGCTCAAGGGGCTGCACAAGGGCGTGTATGTCGCTTCGGGGCTGATCATCGTGGTCGCGCTCGGGCTGCTGATGATGCTGTTCGGCGGGGAGACGGGCGAGACGCTCAAAGGCATCACCAGCGGGTTGGGCATCTGGGGCTCGATCCTCTCCGGGCTGATCGCGGGCAACGTGATCGCCTACGCGACCGAGTACTACACCTCGTATGAGCACCCCCCGACGAGGCGGATCGCCGAGCAGGCCCTGACCGGGCCCGCGACCGTCATCATCTCGGGCATCGCCGAGGGGATGAAGTCGACATGGGCATCGCTCGTGACCGTGGTGATCGCGATCATCGCGGCGTTCTCGTTCGCCGGTGGCGGTGAGAACTTCCTGATGGGCCTGTACGGCGTGGGCATCGCCGCGGTGGGCATGCTCAGCACCCTCGGGATCACGCTGGCGACGGACGCCTACGGCCCGATCGCCGACAACGCGGGCGGCAACGCCGAGATGACCGGTCAGCCCCCGCACGTCCGCGAGCGGACGGACATGCTCGACTCCCTCGGCAACACCACCGCGGCAACGGGCAAGGGCTTCGCCATCGGTTCGGCGGCGTTGACGGCGTTGGCCCTGTTCGCGGCGTATATCCAGGTCGTGCAGACGCAGATCACGACGCAGTCCGAGGCGTACATCCAGAAGGCCGCGTTCACCACGCCGAGTGAGGACCCCGACTTCAACCCCGAGCTGTACGCCGTGTACGAGGGGTTCGGGCGGTTCGCCGTGGTCAACGGGGGTGGCGCCGATAGCTACACCGACGGCGGCATGGTCCTCCGCATCGAGGGCCCGCACGGGGCGACCCACGGCATCGATCACTACGTCAAGAAGGGCGAGGTGGTCAAAGATGTTGCCCGCCACGGCGACGACCGCTACGAGCTTCATCTCACCTCGCCCGACGGGGGCGAAGGCGTGACGGCGGTCGCGGCGTCCTCGATGAACGGCTCGGTGGGCGACGTGCTCGCGTTCTATGACGTCACGATCGCCAACCCGCGGCTGCTGGGCGGCGTGTTCATCGGTGTGATGCTCGCGTTCCTGTTCTGTGCCCTCACGATGAACGCGGTGGGCCGGGCGGCCTACGCGATGATCGACGAGTGCCGTCGTCAGTTCGGCAAGATCCGCGAGGCCCTCCGCAAGAACGGGATGAGCGAGGAGGATGTCTCGAACCCGGACAACTGGCCCAAGAGCGGCGTGGACCTCGACGGGCATCATTACCCGGACTACGCCAACTGCGTCGCGATCTCGACGGCGGGCGCTCAGAAGGAGATGGTGATCCCCGCGTTGCTGGCGATCATCATCCCGATCATCGTCGGGCTGACGCTGAGCGTGCCGGGGGTGATGGGCCTGCTGGCCGGCGGGCTGACCTCCGGGTTCGCCGTCGCGGTGTTCATGGCCAACGCCGGCGGGGCGTGGGACAACGCCAAGAAGCTCATCGAGTCCTACGGGCGGATCACCGCCGACGATTTCCTCGACAACGAGGGCGTGCGGGCGAAGGTGCCGCAAGCCATCCGCGAGACGATCGCGACGCGGGCGATGGAGATGCGCAACGCGGGCCGGGGCGGCGAATATGTCTACGGTAAGGGCTCGGACGACCACAAGGCGACCGTGGTCGGCGACACCGTGGGCGACCCGTTCAAGGACACGTCCGGCCCGTCGCTGAACATCCTGATCAAGCTGATCTCGATCGTCTCGGTCGTGTTCGCGGGCCTGATCGTCAAGTTTGGCCCGATGCTCAGCTCGATGCTGGGGCTCTGATCCCCCCACCCACTCCGGTCACCAGCTCGTGATCCGCACCCCGGGGCATCCCCGGGGTTTTTTATCGCCCCCGGAGTCACGGGCCGGGATCTCGGCACGGGGGGGAGATCCGGGACCGGGATTGGCGGCCCGGTTTCCTCGGCGGAGCGACCCGCCCGAATCCCCGGGCGATCTGCCCTCGGCGTGTCAGGAATCCGCTGTCGATGGGGTTTCTGGGGTGATCCGCCTTGATCGGGTGCCCGTATCGGCTAGCATTCCGCGTCGGCCGCGTTGATGAGACCGTGCGCGGCGATTGTGGAGTGAACAGATGGGCGATGAAAACGAACCAGATGGGGACCGGGTGCACCCCTGACGACCTCTCTGGGGCTTCACTCCCCTTTCTTGTCAGCCCGATGAATACCCGATGAAGAGATGAACCCGGCTCGATGCCCCCCATCGGCCCGGGTGTGATCGACCCAAAAAACCGTGCCGGCCCGCCGGATGGGCCGGTGCATCGAAGCGAGTGCCCACCGGGCAGGAACGAAACAGATACCGGGCGTGTTGCCCGGCCAGCAGATGCCGCGGGAACAACCCCCGGCGGCAAAGGACGACGACCATGGCGACCGATCTTTCCCACATCCGCAACATCGGCATCTGCGCCCACATCGACGCGGGCAAGACCACGGTGACCGAGCGCATCCTGTATTACACGGGCAAGAACTACAAGCTCGGCGAGGTGCACGAGGGGACCGCGACGATGGACTTCCTGCAGGAAGAACAGGAACGCGGGATCACGATCCAGTCGGCCGCGACGACTTGCCCCTGGACGCACAAGGGGAAGGAATACAAGGTCAACCTGATCGACACGCCCGGGCACGTCGATTTCACGATCGAAGTCGAGCGTTCGCTCCGCGTGCTCGACGGCGCGGTGGCGGTGTTCGACGGCAAGGAGGGCGTCGAGGCGCAGTCCGAGACGGTCTGGCGTCAGGCCGAGCGGTACCACGTCCCCCGGATGTGCTTCATCAACAAGATGGACAAGCTGGGGGCCGACTTCGAGTTCAGCTACAACTCGATCATCAAGCGGCTCGGGGCCAACCCGATCGCGGTGCAGTACCCGATCGGGCACGGCAACGACCTGAAGGGGATCATCGATCTGCTGACGATGAAGGCGTACTTCTTCGAGCAGGAAGACCTCGGGGCGACGGTGATCGAGAAGGACATCCCCGAGGAGATGGTCGAGAAGGCCCAGGAGTGGCGGCACATCCTGATCGAGAAGGCGGTCGAGCTGGACGACGACCTGATGGAGCGGTACCTCGAGGACGAGTCGTCGATCAGCGATGACGAGATCCGCAAGGCGCTGCGCAAAGGGACGATCGCCGAGGAATGCCAGCCCGTGTTCTGCGGTTCCGCGCTCAAGAACATCGGCGTGCAGCGGCTTCTCGACGGGGTGATCGACTACCTGCCCTCGCCGAGCGAGGTGCCGGAGGTGCAGGGCACGGACCCGAAAGACCCCGACAAGAAGCTTTCGAGGCCGCACGACGATTCGGCCCCGTTCAGCGCGTTGGTGTTCAAGGTTGTGAGCGACACGCACGGCGACCTGACCTACGCGCGGGTGTATTCGGGGACGCTGGAGAAGGGGAGCCGGGTGCTCAACCCGGTGAACGGCAAGCGTGAGATCGCCAGCCGGATCTTCGAGATGCACGCCAAAGACCGCCAGGCGCTCGACTCTGTGGGCGCGGGCAACATCGTGGCGCTGGTGGGGATCAAGAACTCGATCACGGGCGACACGCTCTGCGATCCGAACAACCCGATCGTGCTCGAACGGATGGCGTTCCCCGAGCCGGTGATCAGCATGTCGATCGAGCCGAAGACGGCCGACGACAAGAAGAAACTGACCGAGGCGTTGGTGACGATCCGCCGGGAGGACCCGTCGTTCCGGAGTGAATACAACGAGGAGACGGGCCAGACGATCATCGCGGGGATGGGCGAGCTGCACCTCGAGATCATCAAGAACAAGATTACCCGCGACATGAAGATCAACGTCGAGGTGGGCAAGCCCCGGGTGTCGTACCGCGAGGCGATCAGCGGCTCGTGCATGGGCGCACGCGGGCTGTTCAAGAAGCAGACGGGCGGCCGGGGCCAGTTCGGCGACTGCACGATCAACCTCGAACCGTTCACCGCCGAGCAGGCCGAGGCCGAGGGTCTGAAATTCGACGACAACATCGCGTTCGTCAACGAGGTCGTGGGCGGGGCGATCCCGAAGGAGTTCATCCCGTCGGTGGAGGTCGGTGTCCGCCAGACGGCCAAGAGCGGGATCACGGCGGGCTACCCGCTGATCAACATCAAGGTGACGCTCGTTGACGGCAAGAGCCACGACGTGGACTCGAGCCAGGTGGCCTTCGAGCAGGCGGGGCGTCTGGCGTTGATCGAGGCGGTCAACAAGGCGGGCAGTGTGCTGCTCGAGCCGATCATGAAGGTCGTGATCACGACGCCGGAGGAATATCTGGGCAATGTGACGGGCGACCTTTCGAGCCGCCGCGGGATGATCATGGACACGGAGGACCGGGGCATGGTCAAGGTGATCCATGCGGAGGTCCCGCTGAGCGAGATGTTCGGCTACACGACGACGCTCCGCGGGCTCAGCCAGGGCCGCGCCGCCAGCGCGATGGAGTTCTGCAAGTACGCCCCGATGCCGCGGAACCTCCAGGAAGAAGTGATCGCGGCCGGCGCCTGAATGAGTCCGTTTCCCGCACACACCCCTATCACGGCCGTCTCAGATGGCCGTGTTTTTTGTGTTGTCACAGCATCTTCATCTTGATACCCTCGCCGGCTGGCCGAACAGTGATAGGAATGTCCGGTTGTCCCGCCGCGTCGCGGGAAGTTCGAGTCGTGGGAGCCCCGCGGGCGGGGCGAGGAGACCGTGATGGCGAATCGATACCAGGCCGTGCTGCTCTTCGGCGCCCCCGGTGTGGGCAAGGGCACGCAGGGGAAGATCCTCGCGCAGATCCCGGGGTTTTATCACTTCTCGACCGGCGACATGTTCCGCAACCTCGACCTGAGCGCCGGCATCGGCAAAGAGATCATGGCGTACATGTCCAAGGGCGAACTGGTCCCCGACCAGCTGACCATCAAGCTCTGGCGGGAGAACACCCACGCCCGTTCCGTGCTCGGGTTCTACAAGCCCCACCACGACATCCTCATCCTCGACGGCATGCCGCGGAACGTCAAACAGGCCGAGATGCTCGAAGACGACATCAACGTGCTCGCCGTCGTCCACCTCGTCTGCCGCGACAAGGACGAGATGGTCCGTCGGCTCCAACGGCGCGCGCTCAAGGAAAACCGGCAGGACGACGCGCAGGCCGACGTGATCCGTCGTCGGCTGCACGTCTATGAACAGGAGACCGCGCCCGTGCTGGCCCACTATCCCTCGGACCTGATCTACGAGGTCGATGCACTCGGGTCGCCGGCGTACGTCCTCCAGCACATCCTCGAGGTGCTGGTCCCCGTGCAGGACGCCCATTTCAACAACCCGATCACCGGCGGCGAACCCGTCTCGACCGGGACCTGAGAAACACCCGCGACCCCGAAAACGACGTGAGCCTTTCCGGAAACCGCGTTAATCGTGCGGCCCGGCATCACGCCGGCTTTCACCGCCCCGCACCGGGGTGTTGTACGTCGCGAAGGTGAGCTGCTGGAAGGCCACCGCGGGCGGCGCGGGCGTGATGAACCAGCCCCACAAACCCGGCGAGCCGTACGCGCGGACCGTCGTCGGCGGGTGGAAGTGGAACGCGAGCGGGATGAAGTAGTCGAGCTGGTCGTGCGTGCCGAAGTATTTCCAGGGGCGATCGAGCGGCCGGGCCCGCGACGAGTCCTTCCGCATCAACACGGGATCGACGGGGACCCAAGCCTGATCGCCCGTCTTTTCGTCGTAGAGAAAAAACTCGACGTAGGCGTGCAGGGCGTTCTCACCGCGGAGATCGTCACGCTGGGCGTCGTTCGTGTCGTACTCGTCGAACTCGCGCAGGCCGATGACGATCCGGGCGGGTAGCCCCGCCCGACGGTAGACACCCGCGAGCACCGCGGCGATGTCGAACGGGCTGCCCCGGCCCGAGTTGATCGTCCTCTCGGCCCCCTGCAGCCGGAACCCCTCGAAGCCCCGACGCGTCCTCGATCGACCCCCCTGCAGCCCGCGCCCGACGGGCTGGACGAGCTCGATGACGCGGCCGGCGAGGTACTTGGCGAGGGTGTACGGGGCGATGGACTTCGGGTCCTTCCCGCCCGTCCACTTCTTGAGCACGCGGTCGATGGCCGCGGTCCGGGCGGGGGCATCCCCGATGATTTCAACGCCGAACATCGGGTCGAATGTGCTGCGGGCCTCCGTGGGCCAGTCGCCCTTGGGCCAGCGGAACTTCATCGCCGCGGCTTCGTCGATCTTCGTCTCCCATGAACGGACGCTCGACTGAAAGACGAGGGAGATCTCGCCGACGTCGGCGAGCTCGCGTGCGTCCCACCGCCCGTAGACCGCCCCGCCCGGGTACCCGTCGATCACCTTGAACCGGGAGGTGTAGTCACGCCCCCCGACGCGGAGCAGCCCCTTGACGGCGTCGGGCTCGCCCACCGAAGCCGAGGTCTCCCGGATGAGCGGGAAAATGAGGGCCATCGTGTCGAATGTCCAGCGGTGGACCTCGGCGCGGAACTGGTCGCTCCGCTGGTAGGCGGTGATGTCGACCTGCACCCGCGCCGTCCAGTCCTGCGGCTCGGTGTACGACAACACGGCGTTCTCGGGTGGATCAGGCCGCTCGGGTCCGGAGGCCTCGGCCGGCAAACCCGGGACGATCAACGCGGCGGCGGCAACGATCGCGGAAAGGGCGTGACGACTCAACACACTCCCCCTTTCATCTCTGAGCATACCAGCCCGGGGGCGGGACGTTGCGGCCGACCCCGAACTACGATTCATCGAACCGCAACCATCCATACGGGGAATACAGCATGAGCGATTCGACAAACACCCGGATCGAAAAGGACTCGATGGGCGAGATGCCCGTCCCCGCCGACGTCCTCTACGGCGCCAGCACCCAGCGGGCGGTGCTCAACTTCCCCGTCTCGGGCCGACCCGTCCCCGAGGAAGTCATCCGGGCATACGCCCACCTCAAGGCCGCCTGCGCCGAGGCCAACCGCCGGCTCGGCAAGCTCGACGACGCCCGAGCCGAGGCGATCGAGGCCGCCTGCCGAGAGATCGACCGGGGCCTGCCCGATCACGGCGGGCTGAAGCGGCACTTCCCGATCGACATCTTCCAGACCGGCAGCGGCACCAGCACCAACATGAATGTCAACGAGGTTATCGCCAACCTCGTCTGCCTCGCCCGCGGCGAGCCCATCGGCCACAGCAAAGACCCGGCCTACATCGAAAAGGGCGGCGTCCACCCCAACGACCACGCCAATATGGGCCAGTCCTCCAACGACACCTTCCCCACCGCCATGCACATCGCCGCGGCCCGGGCGATCAAGGATGACCTCCTCCCCGCGATCGAAAAAATCGAGGCCGAGCTGACGAAAAAGGCCGAGGCGTTCGACGGCATCGTCAAGATCGGGCGGACACACCTCCAGGACGCGACCCCGATCAGACTGGGCCAGGAGTTCAGCGGGTACGCCGCCCAGATGACCCACGCCAAGGAGCGGATGCACCGGGCGCTGCACGTCCTGAGTGAGCTGCCCATCGGGGGCACCGCCGTCGGCACGGGGATCAACACCCACAAAGACTTCGGCTCGCTCGTCGCGGCGGAACTCACCGAGGAGCTCGGCATCCACTTCCGCGAGGCGGCCAACCATTTCGAGGCACAACACGCCAAGGACGGCCTCGTCGAGGTCTCGGGCGACCTCAAGACCATCGCCGTCAGCATCTCGAAGATCGCCAACGACATCCGCTGGCTCGGCTCGGGCCCGCGGTGCGGCATCGGCGAACTGAAACTGCCCGCGGTGCAGCCCGGCTCGAGCATCATGCCCGGCAAGGTCAACCCCGTCATCTGCGAGAGCGCGATGATGGTCTGCTGTCAGGTCATCGGCAACGACGCGACCACCACCGCGGCCGGGCTGGGGGGCATCGGTTCGCTGCTGGACCTGAGCCTCGCGATGCCCGTGATGGCGTCGGCCGTGCTCGACTCGATCCACCTGCTGGCGCGGACGTGCCACGTCTTCACGGACAACCTGCTGGCGGGGCTGGAGGCCGACGAGGAGCGGTGCGCGAGCCTGATCGAGGGCTCGCTGGCGATGTGCACGAGCCTGGCGCCGGTGATCGGCTACGACGCGGCGGCGGCGCTCGCCAAGCGTGCCTACGCCACGGGCAAGACCGTCCGGGAATTGGCCCTCGAAGAAAAAATCCTCGACCCGGCCGAACTGGACCGCCTGCTCGACCCCCTCGCGATGACGCACCCCGAGGGCTGAGGCGACCACCCGCGCCGAAACAAGCACCCTCAGAGACGGTACCGTGATCCGGCTCCGTCGGTTCGTGGCACCCGGGAGCATCCCCACCCCGGAACGAGCCGCGGGCGAGTGCCCGCGGGTTCCATTGGCTCATCCTTAGAGCACCCCGGGCTTGCGCCCGGGGCTCGTTCCGGGAACAATGTCCCGCACTGTCGACAAGGAGCCGCGACCGGGAGGGAGTGGTCATCTCACAATCAACCGCGACCGCGTAAAAACGATACGGCACCACTCGCAGTCGAGCCCCCGGGCATGCGCCCGGGTCTTGTTAACGAGAGCGAAGTCAAGACAGGCGGGACGCCTGTCCCACCGGGAGGCGAGAACCCCCGGGCTCGCGCCCGGGGCTCGTTTCGGAGGGAGTACACACGGGCTCGTTTCTCCGAATCGATCAACAGGAAGAACACATTCTGCAATAGTTTGTAATCTGACTGTATTCTGAAAAGTAGATTTTTGGGCTTATCCCCTGCGTTCTGATTCTTTTCCTTTGCACCGACCCGGCTTGTGGTATAGTGGCCCCGGGAGGAATCCGGCCCTTTTTGACGAGACGAATGGGAGTCGTCTGATGTTGGTGATCACAAGACGTGAGGGGGAGGAGGTCGTCATCGGCGACCCGAAGAACCCCATCGGGGTCGTGCGGATCGCGTCCGTGAAGGGCGACCGCGTCCGCGTGGCGTTCGACTTCCCGCGCGAAGTTCAGATCCATCGCCGCGAGGTTGCCGACCAGATCACGTCGAGCGAGCCAGAAGTCGCCGTGATCGGCACGATCAAACCCGCCGCGAACCGCTGAACCCTCAACCCGAACCCAAAAAACTCGTGTGCACCAACCAGATCCGGGCGCTTGCATCATCATGTTTCAAGTGAACGGACTGTGATGGAGTTCTTGACGCCGACACTGAGGCTGCGCACGCAGCCGAAGTGCCGGATCGAATGCGTGAAGAAACCCACGAACAACAACCGACGCTTCGCGGGCTCAGCGTCGGCGTCTGGACACATT
The DNA here is from genome assembly GCA_027083355.1 of Phycisphaerales bacterium. Taxonomy (GTDB): domain Bacteria; phylum Planctomycetota; class Phycisphaerae; order Phycisphaerales; family UBA1924; genus UBA1926. The sequence goes on from JALWOY010000177.1 coordinate 11,378, forward strand.
GATGTTGATGCAAGATGCCCTGTCGGGAGGTCAGGGTGATTGGTCAATGGGGTGGCATCGGGGGAGAGCGCCCCCCCGGCCCTCTCCCCGCAAAGCCGGTGAGAGGATGGGAGAACCCCCGGGCTTGCGCCCGGGGCTCGTTCCAGAAGCACAAGGATCATCTGGGATCCATATCAGGCGTGGCCCGCGACGTTCAGGTCGGCCAGCGCCTCCTCGACGTTGATGCCCAGTTTCTCGGCGACCATCTTCCCGTATTCCTCGTCGGCGCGGAAGAAGTGGCACAACTGACGCAGCTGCACCTCCTTGCGGGCGTCGCCCAGAGCCCCCGCGATCGCGGCCGCGGTGCGCTGCTTCTGCCCGTCATCGAACAGACGCCAGAGATTCCCCGCCTGCGTGAAATCGTCGTGGTTCGCCTTCGAGTCGTGCCGGTCGACGATGACCTGCCCCAGATCCCACGCGGGATCACGGTATTCGGGCTTGGGCGCCGGGTTGCCGTCCCGGCTGTTGGGCCAGTAGTTCGCGGTCATATGCTTGTAGTCCTCGGCCGTGGCCATCTGCCCGTCACGCTGATAGTGCATCACGGGGCAGCGGGGCTTGTTCACCGGCAGCTGCTGGTAGTTGGTGCCCACGCGGTACCGGTGGGCGTCGGCGTAGCTCATCAGCCGGGCCTGGAGCATCTTGTCCGGGCTGGGACCGATGCCCGGTACGAACGACGACGGGCTGAACGAGGCCTGCTCGATCTCGGCGTGATAGTTCTCCGGGTTGCGGTTCAGCTCGAACTCCCCCACCTCGATCAGCGGGAAGTCCGCGTGCGGCCAGACCTTCGTCAGATCGAACGGGTTCCACCCCGTCTCCCGCTCGAACGCGTCGGCCTGCTCCGGCGTCATCACCTGGATCTTGAGTGTCCACGCGGGGTAGTCCCCCCGCTCAATCGACTCGTACAGGTCCCGCTGGTGCGTCTCACGGTCCACGCCGATCGCCGCGGCGGCTTCCTCGTCGGTCATTGTCTTGATGCCCTGTTTGGTCTTGAAGTGGAACTTGACCCAGAACCGCTCGCCCGCCGCGTTGATCATGCTGTAGGTGTGCGAGCCGTACCCGTTCATGTTGCGGTACGTCGCGGGCCGGCCCCGATCGGAGAAAAGGATCGTGACCTGGTGCAGGCTCTCGGGGCAGAGGCTCCAGAAATCCCATTGCATGTCGTTGTCGCGGAGATTGGTCTTCGGGTCTCGCTTTTGCGTGTGGATGAACTGGGCGAACTTCAGCGGGTCGCGCACGAAGAACACGGGGGTGTTGTTGCCCACCATGTCCCAGTTGCCCTCCTCGGTGTAGAACTTGAGGGCGAAGCCGCGGACATCGCGTTCCGCGTCGGCCGCGCCGCGCTCGCCCGCGACGGTCGAGAACCGCGCGAGCATGTCGGTCTTTTTGCCGACCTTCTCGAAGATCTTCGCCTTGCAGTATTTCGTGATGTCGCCGGTGACGGTGAACGTGCCGAACGCGCCCGAGCCCTTGGCGTGCACGACGCGCTCGGGGATGCGCTCGCGGTTGAAATGCTGCATCTGCTCCAGCAGCTGCACGTCCTGCATCAGCAGCGGGCCGCGGGGCCCGGCGGTCAGCGAGTTCTCCTGATCGAAGATCGGGCACCCTTCCGCGGTGGTCAGTGTTGGTCGATCGGCCATGGGATCCTCCAGTGTCGAAATTGGAACAGTTCTCGGTCCATAATTCTAGAATTATTCTAAAATAAAAGCAAGCCGAATGCACCCTCCGTCTGCTCCAGCACAAAAAACCGGCCCTGCGCGGGCCGGCTCGTGATCTGTTCCGATGCGGAGGCGCTTCATCTACGCGTCCCAAGAAAAACGCATGTGCCTTGACGAGATCCGGGCGCAAGCTCGGGGTGCTTGTCTCCCGGTGGGGCAGGCGTCTCGCCTGTCTCGGCATCGCCCTCACCAACAAGCCCGGGCACATTCCCGGGGGCTCGACCGCGAGTGATGCTGGATCATTTCCTCGCGGCTGATTGTGAGATGACCGCTCCCTTCCGGTCGCGGCTCCTTGTCGACAGTCCGGGGCGTTGTCCCCGGAACGAGCCCCGGGCGCAAGCCCGGGTGTTTTCTTGATCGTTGGTATTTTTCCGTGACCGGGCTCTCGGTGTGGGTTCGGAAGGCCAGCCACCTCTCCCCGCCAGCGGGGAAAGGGAAGATGACAGCGGCGTGTTGGACCGTGACACCGCGAAGAACGGTTTGATTTGGAGAAACGTCCTCGCTACCGCTCGGGCCTCTGTCGAAAGCATGATGGAGAGAAGAGGGAGAGATGGGCTTGAAGCCCGTCCCACCGAGAGAGGAGAAAAGAGAGACGGGCTGGAAGCCCGTCCCACGAGAACGAGGAGATGAAGAAGAGACAGGCGGGACGCTGCTTTGTAGAAACGACTTGACAGATGGGCTGGAAGGCGCTCTTCTGTGTGTATGACGCCGGAAGAAAGCCAGACCCGACTCGTTCGGATCGCCGTCTTGTTGCTTTGTAGAAACGACTTGACAGATGGGCTGGAAGGCGCTCTTCTGTGTGTATGACGCCGGAAGAAAGCCAGACCCGACTCGTTCGGATCGCCGTCTT
>JALWOY010000178.1 GCA_027083355.1 Phycisphaerales bacterium
CCCGGAACCCTGTCTAATACCCGGCAGCGCCCCAGGTGTGATGATCAAACCGCCGCCCCGCCCCCGGCTCCGCGTCGAATGCAGCACGGGCGGATACTTCAACTCGATCAGCTTCGCCCGGATCGCATCCCGGTACGCCGACTTGTCTTCGAGTTCGAGACGGACGGATGTTTGCTCAGCCACGGTTTCGGCATGCTCAGCACGTGTCGTGCATCCCTGACGAGCCGACGTGTTCTTCCTTGTATTTGTGACCAACCGCCTCTCGACGGATCCAAGCCTTCTTATGAAGACTCACCCATGACAGGTACCCGACAGTCACAACCGGATGACGACGAGGCTGAGTATTCGAAGCTTCGGAACGATCCACCCGTGGGCGACTCCCACCGGGGCGCGAGTATCTCGCTTGCTCCCTTCATGCCGTCGCACCCTCCCGCGGCGTGATGAAGGCGTCGATCAACGACGTGAATCGACGGTGGGCCGAGACATGCTGTGCCAACCGCTGCCGGCCCCGGTCCGTCAGCGTGTACCACTTGCGGCGACGGCCGGTGCTCCCCTCGTCCGCACCCTCCGCCCGGACCACCTCCCACGATGGGCTGATCAGCCCACGCTTTTCCAGTCTCGCGAGCATCGGATAGAGCTTCGCCGGGCCCATCGAGAACATCCCGCCCGAGCGGGCCGCGAACGACTTCGAGATCGCGTACCCATAAGACGGCCCCTCAGCAAGCACCGAGAGCACCAGCATCTCGGCCTGCGTCGGGGTCAGCTTCGGCAGCACATCGTCCAGCATGGCGTCCTCCCAATAGATCTGCATCAAATATATCAGATTGCGATATATCATGCGCCAATAAAAACCCGAAGAATCGAATTTTTTTTGAGGTTGATTTATTTCGTTATTTCGCTTATTGTTCAATTATGCCCGCGGCCGATCCGATCATTCGCGTCTTTGCCGCCCTCGCCGACACGAGCCGGGTTCAGCTGCTCGCGGCGTGTTTCGACGGCGAGCGGTGCGTCTGCCAGCTCGTCGAGTTGCTGGGCCGATCGAACGCGACAGTCTCGAAACACCTGGCCATCCTCCGCGAGGCCGGCCTTCTCGACAGCCGAAAGCAGGGTCGGTGGGTCTACTACCGGCTGCCCGACGAGCCGAGCCCCGAGGCGGCCGACGCGATCGGGCTCGTCAGGCGACACGCGGACACCGACATGATCGCCCGGGACCACCGACGAATGGAACAGATACTCGCCGTCGAACCGACCGTGCTCTGCCGGAATCAGCGTGCGGGGTGTTGTGCGGTTGAGCATCAAACGGATGAATGATTACCCATCCACACTGAACTGGATTGTGCTTCCTGCGAGCCGCGGGCGCAAGCCCGCGGAGGGAATAGAGGGCATCGGGCTGATGACGAGATACCCATCCACACTGAACTGGATTGTGCTTCCTGCGAGCCGCGGGCGCAAGCCCGCGGAGGGAATAGAGGGCATCGGGCTGATGACGAGATACCCATCCACACTGAACTGGAATGTGTTTCCTGCGAGCCGCGGGCGCAAGCCCGCGGAGGGAATTGATGAAGAACTCCGCGGACTTGTGCCCGTGGCTCGTCCGAGTGCTGATGATGAATTGATGACAAGGAGCAGTGCCAATGTCTGAACAGGACCAGGAGAAAATCCGCCAAACCATCCGTTCGGGCTACGCCGACATCGCCGAGTCCGGTGCGTTCGTCGGTGAAGCCGCCCGGGAGGCACGCGAAAAGCTCGCAGGCAATGAAAGCGGCTGCGGTTGCGGCACGGGTGGATGTTGCGGCCCCTCGACACTCACCGTCGACGATCTCGCCGAGCAGATCGGGTATTCGCCCGACGAGCTGGCCGCGCTGCCCGAGGGCGCCAACATGGGCCTGTCGTGCGGCAACCCCGCCGCCATCGCCGCCCTCGAGCCGGGCGAGGTCGTCGTCGATCTCGGCTCGGGCGGTGGCTTCGACGTTTTTCTCGCCGGCCCCAAGGTCGGCCCCACGGGTCGGGCCATCGGCGTCGATATGACCCACGAGATGCTCGCCAAGGCCCGGTCCAACATCGCGCACTACACGGAAAGCACCGGGCTGGACAACGTCGAGTTCCGCCTCGGCGAGATCGAGGCCCTCCCCGTCGCCGACAACAGCGCCGACGTGGTGATCTCCAACTGCGTGATCAATCTCTCGACCGACAAGCCGCGTGTCTGGCGCGAGGTCTTCCGCATTCTCAAACCCGGCGGCCGCGTCGCCGTGTCGGATATCGCGCTGCTGCGCGATCTCCCCGAGCAGGCGAGAAAAACGGCCGAGCAATGGGTGGGCTGCATCGCGGGCGCTTCGCTCGTCGACGACATCCGGGCGATGCTCCGGGACGCCGGGTTCACGGATATCGAGTTGCGGCCCAAGCCCGAGTATGTGCGTGCCATGACCGCTTCCGGCGACCCGCTCTACACCAGGTTGCTGGGCCTGCTCCCGGAGGGGGTCTCCGCCGAGGATTGCATCACCAGCCTCGACATCTCTGCAAGGAAACCGTGCGGCTGCTGAGCCGTCCGGGGTACACAGGGGGTTGACCCGCGCGGCGTCCCCGCCGGTTTTTCATGCCGCCTTTGCATCGGCGCTCGTCTGCGTATCCACCATCTCTTTTCGGTGCCGCGCGAGCATCAGGTCGAACGGTTCGAGGTCCATCGCGAGAAACGCGGGGACGAGGTCGGGGTCGAACTGCGACCCGGCGCAGCGACCGATCTCTTCGAGCACCTCGTGGCGTTCGCGTGCCGGGCGGTACGCCCGGTTGCTGCTCATCGCGTCGAACGTGTCGGCGACCGCGAGCACGCGCGCCATCAGCGGGATCTCCTCGCCCGCGAGCTTTTCCGGGTACCCACGCCCGTCCCAACGCTCGTGGTGGTGCAGCACACCCGGCAGCAGATCACGCACCATCGGGATCGGCTTGAGGATGTCGTAGCCGATCCGGGGGTGCCGCTTGATCATCCCGAATTCTTCATCCGTCAGCCGGCCCGGCTTGCACAACACGCGGTCGGGGATGCCGATCTTCCCGATGTCGTGCAGCGTCCCGGCAAGGTGCACGCGGTCCGCCTCGGCTTCGCTCATCCCCGACGCCAGCGCGAGCTCTTTGCCGAGCAACGCCACGCGTTCGGAATGCCCCCGCGTATACGGGTCCTTCGCGTCGAGCGATGACGAGAATGCACGCAGCGTGCCCACGAACGTCTCGGCCTGCTCCTCATAGAGCCGGATCGTCTCCAGCAGCGAAGCGATGCACGCCGACACCGCCTCCATCAGCTGCGTATCGAAGCTCGAAACATCCCCCTCCTCGTCGCGCTTGCCGGCCATCACAAGATCACCCACGCGCGTCGAACGGAAACGGATCGACTGGATGACAGCCCCCACGCCGTCGTTCTCTTCGGGCGTGATCGCGATGCTCTCGTTGTTGCCGAAACGATCGAGCAGCAACCGGGCCGACCGCTCGATTTCCTTCGGATCCAGCCCCACGCCTGATGCGAACACCTTCCCCGAGAGTTCCCCCAGCATCCGAGGGTCATCGGCGAACACCGCCGCCGCCCAGTCGCACTCGAGCGTATCGATCATGTTCTCGATCGAATGGCCCACGACCTCTTCCGCCGAACCGATCCGCCCGAGCGATCGAACGAGGCGGTAGATCATCGCCATGTTCTCATACGACCGGGTCAGGTAGCTGCAATACTCATGCATCGCCTGGTTCGAATCGCCCGCTTCCAGCAGATCGTTCGCGATGGTCCCCAGCAACTCGAGCACCCGGGCCGATTCGAGCCGGGCCTCCTGATCTGAACATACTGCGACCACGGCGTGCTCGGTCCGCCGCGAAGGTGTCAACACACCCACGAGCCGACCGTCCGACAGCTCGACCGTCTCCCACCCGCTCTCGGGGGGGGTGATCTGCGAGTGCATGTCCGCAAACGGCCCGTCGTGCATCGCATCGAGCCGACAGATCCGGACACCGAGCATCGCCGCCCGTTCCGTGAACTTGTCGAGCATCTCGATGATCTGTTCCTCGAATCGATCCCGCATCAGGCCGCCTCCCGCCCCGATCCTCCCAGAACCTCGCCCACGACCGTCACCATTTCGTGCGAGCTGAACGGTTTGGCCATCAATCGCACAATGCCCGACTGCTCGATATCGTCGTTGTTGACCCGATGCCCGCGAGCCGTCAGCAAAATGATCGGCACAGCACGCAACGCCGGGTCTTCCGCGAGCTTCAATGCCAGACTGACCCCGTCCATGCGGGGCATCTGGAGATCCGAAATCACCAGATCAGGGGTGTTCGCTTCGACAAGGCTCAGCGCCTCGACGCCATCCCGGGCCGTTGTGATGTCGTAGCCCTCACGGGCGAGCCGTCGGCCCAGAATCTGCGCCACGTGCAATTCATCATCGACCAGAAGAATTGAAGCAGACATCATTTCCCCTTCGTCAGCAGGACCCGCCCCCACGATCGTCCGATGCCGGGGGAGACTTTCCCCAAGCCCGCCCATCCGGCCCAATCCGGATGCCCGAAACCCACACAATCATCCGGGCACCGATTTCAGTGCCGCCCCGGGAACGTCCGATCATCCACGAAAGACCGGAGGTCCCGATGCCCGACACTCACCCGCTCGCCCGGGCCCTCGCTGCCCAGGCCGACGCGCAGATCAACGAACTCGCCCGGGCACGGGGGCTCGGGCGCGATACCTTCGACACACTCGTACACAAAGCCACCGCCCTGCTCGAATTCGCCGGCGACGACGCCCCCGTCGCGGCGGACATCGTCCGAGACCACCGATGCGTGCTCCGCGCCGTCGCCCGGCTGATCGACGACCCCACCGCCGACGAGATCCCCCCCAGCAACGACGCGGTCTACGCCGCCGTTCTCGATATCACCGAACTCGACGCGATCACCTCGGCCCTCCGCAGGTTCGGCCCCGGCCCGCTCCTCGGGCACCTGAACGGGGACGACCCCGCCGCCCGCCGACGCGACCGGCTCGGCCTTTCGTTCGCCGCGGTCTGTGCGCGCGCCGGGCTGCCGGTCGAGATCGACCCCGGGCCGTCGGGCGAGGCGGGCGTGGTCGGGGTGACGCTCGACCGTTGGCCGATCGCCGCGGCCGCCGCGGTCCCGCTCGCCCCGGGGGAACTGGAGGTCGAGTCGAGGCGTGCCGGGGAGGCGCTGCGGCGTTCGGGTCGTCCGGGTCTGATCGTGCTCGAGGCGGGGATGCTGCTGGACTGGTCGCCGATCAACGTGGCCGACGACGCGACGGCCGTCGCGATCATGAACGAGCGCCTCGACGCGTTGATGATCGGCGTGCGTGACCGTGTCGCCGACGCGGCGGGGACGGACCACGCCTTCGGGCTCGTGCTGCATGCGACGCTGCCGGCGTTGAACGCCGCCTCGCGGCGGATGCTGTTCGCCGAGTGCCTGCGTGCGGTGAATCTCTGCGACGCCGACGATCCCCGCATTCATGGGTTCCAGACCTTCATCACCGCGCTGGGCAAGGTCGACGCGGGTTGAGGTGGGGTCATACGCATCCCAAAATGTTCTCGTGCGTCCGGGCGGTGCCGAGGGGATCAACGTGGAGAGCGCAGAGGGTGCGGAGAAAAGTTTTTGTTTGCAAGGTCGCAAAGTCCTCGAAGGCTTTGAAAGCAGTCTGAAACAGAATCTGCTCCGCGGCCCTCCGCGACCTCGGCGGTGAATCCTGATACGCCACATGATCTTCGAGAAAAGATCACGCACGAGTATTTCTTGTGCTTCGTATCACGCCTTTGTCGCCAGCCCGAGCCGGACCATCGAGACGGTCCCGCCGACGTCGAGCACCTCGGTCGGCCCGCGGCGCAGGGTGTCGATGACCGTGCGCATATCTTCGGGCAACGGGGCGACGAAGGAGAGCGTCTCGCCCGAGATCGGGTGCTGAAACGCCAAGAGTGCCGCGTGCAACGCCTGCCGGTCGAGCACCACCGCGCCGGATTCATCGAGAAACGCCCGCCCGCCGTACATGTCGTCGCCGACGATCGGGCGGCCCTCGTCGGACAGATGCACCCGGATCTGGTGCGTCCGGCCCGTCTTGAGTTCCAGCTCGACGAGGCTGTACGCCCGATCGGGCAGCCGATACCGCTCCCGGACACGGACGATCGTCACGCTCGGCTTGCCCAGTTCGTCGTGGCGGACGACCATCTTCTCGCGGTAGCCCTTTTCCCTGCTCGGGTGCGGGCCGATGGGCTTCTCGATCACGAAACCGTCCGGCTCGACGAGCCCGTGCGTCACGGCGAGATAGCGTTTGTCCACCTCGCGGTGCTCGAACTGGTGCCCGAGTTTCCAGTGGGCTTCCTCGGTCTTGGCGAATACGATGCACCCGGTCGTGTTTCGGTCGAGCCGGTGGACCACCCCGGGCCGGGCGTCGTCGGCGCCGACGGGGCTGAGCGCCCCCCCGCTGACGTGCCTGAAACGCCACGCCAGCGCGTTGACGAGCGTGCCGCTCTTCTCGGCACGGGCGGGGTGAACGATGATCCCCGCGTGCTTGTTGAGCACGATCAGGTGGTCGTCCTCGAACAGGACATCCACGTCGATGGGCTGGGGCAGGATCTCGCTGCTCGGCGGCGGGGGCACCACCACCTCGACCGAATCGCCCCGGCGGAGACGCGTCGCCGGCTTGGCCTCCACACCGTTGACCGTCACCCCGCCCGACTGGATCAGGTGTTGCAACTGACTCCGACTCATGAACGAGATCCGGCTCGTCAGGTACTTGTCCAACCGGCATTTCAGATCGCGCGACAACTCGAACGTCACCCGGAACAGGGCGTCATCGTCCGACCCGCTCTCGGCCGCCCGCCGGTAGGCCAACTCGACCGCCGCCGGGTTCACCTTGCCCCCGCGCAGGATCAATGGCGGGTCGTCCGGCGATCGTTCGACCCCGGGCAGAGACCCCGACACCCGCTCCGGCGTCTCGGTCATCCGTCGTCGGGCTCGGTGGGTGGAGGCTCGGACGGCCCCGCGGGGGGCGGTGCGGTCTGCCCATCGCCGGACGAAGCATCGCCCGGATCGCCCCCCTGCTCCGATGCCGCATCGGCCTCGTCTTCTGGTGTCGCGGGGGAGGTCGCGGGACCCTCGGCGGGTGGGGTCTGCGGATTCTCAGCATCGGGCTGTGGTGCCTGATCGGTCGCTTCGGCGGCGTCGGGGTCCGGCTCGAACGGGAGCCGGGGCAGGTCCGCCTTGGACGGCAGCGGGGCAGGATCTCCCGCGCCCACCCCCTCGATCAGGTCTTGAGCGACCTTGGCGAGGGGCGCGAAGCCGGCGGACTCCGCGAGCGTTTTCGCCCGCTCATACTCTGTCCTGGCCGAGTCCTGATCTTCCTGCGTCTCGGCGACCGCCCCGAGCCCGAACGCCGCGTTGACCGCGATCAGCGCCCGGTCGGGGTCGTCGGCAACGGTTTCGAGCACCTGGCGGTACAGCCCGCGGGCCTGTTCGAGGTGGAACGCCCGGTCGTCGTCGCTCAGTTCGGTCACCCCGTCGGCGGGGTCGATGCCGGTCCGGGCCGCTTCGAGGTGGAGGTCCGCCGCCCGCAGCCGGGCGAGTTCGGCGACACTACCGACCCCCTCGAACTGGTTGGCGATCTCGGTCAGGGAAAAAACACTCGGCGCCTGGGAGGCCTCGACCGCCCCCAGCTGGGCGAATGCCTGGTCCCGCCGGGCGACCTTGCGGCGTTCGTAAGCGTTCTTGAGGTAGTACCCCCCCGAGATCACCGCGATGACCAGCATCGCCGGGAAGGACCACTTGTTGAGAAACGCGATGAGGTCCTCGTTGATCCGGGATTCCTCGAGACCGGCGCCCTCGACGATTTGGGTCTGTCTTTCGTCCATGTCTGCTCCGCTCGCACCTCGGGTTGGGCCGCTACTCTAGGTTCACCGCCGGCGTGCGGGTCAGTCGGCGTCCAATCCCGGGAAGACCCAGGGTCGGGGGTCTTCCAGAGCCGACAGGGGCACGAGCCGCTCGCGGATCGTCGATGCCAGGACCCCGACGCTTTCCCGATCGCGGTGGACACTCACAACGGCATCCGCCGCCCACGCCGGTCCGCCCAGATCGGCGCGCAGGCACACCCTGATCGCGTCGGTGCCCTGATCCCCCGTCGGGCAGGGCGAACCCGGATCGCCGCACAGCAGCAGCAGGTCCGCCTCCCGCGCTGTCCGCTCGGCCAGACGCTGCGCCTCGAGGTCGATCGCCGAGGTGGTCTCCATCACCCCCGGCGTGTCGAGGTACCGCACCACAAGCCCGTCCAGATCCAGCAAAGCACCGACGTGATCGCGGGTCGTCCCCGGCGCGTCGGCCACAATCGCCACGGGCCGCCCCGCCAGCGCGTTGAGCAGGGTCGATTTACCGATGTTCGCCGGTCCGATCGCGACGACCAGCGGCGGGTCCACCAGCCGATCGAGCACCCGGGCATCGGCGCACGCCTCCGGTGGTCCCCCCGCCCACCGCCTCGGCTGATCGAGCAGCAGGTCGATCGCCAGCGGGCTCGCCGCACGGGCGAGAGCGGCCAGCATCCGGGCCTCGATCTCATCCCCCGCTTCCGGGTAGGCCCGGTGGGATTCGGGCGCGGCATCCACACCGGCATCGGTGAGCGCGGCGGTCAGTCGGCGGAGGATCGCGGGTCCGCCGTGCGGAAAAAGATCGACGGTTGCGTCATCCCAGCGCACGATCGGGCCGCGATCGACCCCGAGCAGATCACGCAGCACGGGCCTGCCCCGTGGGACATCCAGCCCGAGTCTCTTGAGCAACCGGGTCAGACGCCGGCCGTCTCGGTCGCGGATCTGGACGATCCCGATGGCGCCGGGGGCCGCCGCGGGGGTGAGGATGGTCCAGACGGGGCCGGGCATGGCGCATCATTCCCGGTCTTCGTCGGCGTGTTCGAAGGCGAGGCCCATCCCGAGCAGCTGGAGATCGGGGACGATGTGCTCGACGAGGCCGTCTTCGCGTTCGAAAAGGCCCGCGTCGCCACCGGTTGCCACGATCTGGGGGTATGCGCCGTATTTCTCGGCGAATCGTTCGGTGACATCGCGGACGAGGCCGACCACGGCCGACCGCACGCCGAGGCGCATGGCGTGGGTTGTGTCTTTGCCGAACGGGCCGCGGCCCGGGTCGGGTGTCTCGAAGGAGATCGAGGGGAGGGCGTGGGTGTGTTGATGGAGGGCGTCGAGCATCATGCGCACGCCGGGGGCGATCACGCCGCCCTGAAAAACCCCCTCGCCGTCGACGAAATCGACGGTGACGGCGGTGCCGGCGTCGACGACGATGCACGCCTGCTTCGCGCGATCGAACGCGGCGTAAGCGTTGAGCAGCCGATCGACGCCGACGGTCGAATCATCGTCCAGACTGTGGCGGAGCCGGAGGGGGATATCGACGCCGATGCGGGCGGTTTCCGCGGTCGGGTTGATCTCGGCGAGCCGCTGTTCGAGCGCCTCGCGGGCCGACGCGTTGACATCGGCGAGGACACAGACCGGGCCGGCGGTGAGCATCCTGCGGAGTTCATCGTCCGGGTTTTCGAGTGCCCCGATCTCGAATGCGTGCGATTCGGCGACGGCCCGGTTGGTCCAGAGGCCGAGCCTGAAGCGGGAGTTGCCGACGGCGGCGAGGATGATGTCATCGGGCATATGTCTCTCCGGATCGGGTGGGATTGTGCGCCGGCTGAGCGTAGACCGAAAGAGGGCCGCAGCGGGTGCCGATGGTGTGCATACGCTTGAGGCCAGACGAGGGCGACGATGCAGGCCAGATGCGCGATCGATGACACCATCCGTCGGGTCGAGATCAACGGGTTCAAGTTCCCGCTGGGTGTCTATCCGGTCGAGCCGATGGAGCCTCGGGCTGGCTACAGCCTCGAGTTTGAGCCGGCGGATTCCGGCGAGATCGGGGGGGATTTTGTCGAGGAATGGCCTGATCGGTATGTGTTCGACATTGTGGTCGGTGCGGACCGACTGGAGGCGTTGTTTCGGCAACTGGTGCCGATCCTGCCGGGACGGGTGTACCCGATCCTCGATTTCATCGGACACGACGCGTACCGGGAGATTGACCCTTACATTTCCCGTTCTCTGATAGGAACCGACTGGCTGCTCGACGGTGTGCGGGCTTGCCGACCTTTTTTCTTTGAGGACGGGATGTGCGGGTTCGGTGCGCTCAGCGACGACCCGTTCATGCACCTGGTGGTCGACGAGCACAAGATCATCACGATCCGGTGTGAATCGGACCGGCGTGAGAAGATCGAGCGGGTCTTGGCGGCGTTTGATCTCAAGGAGATCGAGGACCCCGCGGGAGCGGACGCGGCGGCGCACGAACACCGCAATATCTTGTGGACGCCGGAAGACCGGCCCGATCTGCTCGGTGCCGAGGAGATCGTGGAGGATCTGCGCGACGCGTGGCAGCTGGATCTGAACGTGGATATCACGCGGAACATCGACGACGAGGGCCGGGAACTCGGGGTGACGCCGTGGCGGTGCCTGATCCGGAACGAGGCCGGCGAATCGACGCGGTACGCGGAGGTGGTTGTCACGGCGGATTGCCTTCTGCACGCCGAGGAATTGGCGTACGACGCGACGATCGGGCTGCTCGCGGGGGATGCTTCGAGCGAGGACATCGACCCAGTGATCGTGATCGCGGACCGGATGACGCCGACGCAGTTGGAGGAGTTACTGCAACAGCGCCGGGCGGAGGGTGTGCCCGGTGTGCCGGGTGAGCGTGGCACGGGGGCGGATGGTGCGGGTGAAGAGATGCCGGGTGCCGTTGGTCTGGCTGAGAGCCGGGTCTTGATGGGGCGATGGCTGGGGTGAAGTCGTTCCGTCACGATTCGAGATTTTTTTCGGGTTTCGGTCAAGATTCTGACGCAGAGGCCGCAACAGGCGTTGCCAGCGTCGGTATCCGGTTGTATCCTGCCGCACTTGCCGCGGCGGCCCCCGGCCGGCGTGGATGTGCCCGAGCGGATTTGTGGCACAGTTGCGGTACAGTGGACTGAGACGCCGTGGGAGCGGCGAGAACAGAACCGGATAGATCCACGACCCCCTCGTGGATCGGGCTGGCCCACCCGCATGGGGGGTGCAGACCCAGCAGAGTTCAACCTGGAGACCGGGATGGCGACCAACAGGGATCGATCGGTAGCGTGTCTCATCGCGTCGTGTGCGTTGTTTTCGCTGAGCATGCCGGCGCTGGCCGGGGGTGCGGGCGACGCGGAGGCGGCCGGGACGTCGAGCGTGCGGGCGTTGGACACCTCCGGGGTGATCGACCGGATCAGCGAGCTGATCGTGGCCGACAAGCTGGTGCGGGCGCAGGCGATGATCAACGAGTTGGTCTCCGGGGACGCGGCCCTCGGGTTGAGCGACGAGGAGAGCCGTCGGGTGTTCGGCCTGCTGCGGGATGTCAACCGCAAGATCCGCCGTGCGGACCCGCTCGAGATCAGCCTTCAGCGGGCCGAGCTGGCGTTGGTTCAGGATGATCTCGTGTCGTCGGCGCAGCAGGCCGAGGCGGTGCGTTCGTCGGCTTCCGCCGATGAGGGTCAGCGTGCCCGGGCGGAGATGCTGCTTTCGATGATCGAGCAGAAGCGCGACGCGTTGCGGCGTGTGCTTGAGAGCCGGATCACGAGAGCGATCGACGCGTTCGATCGCGGGGACTACGCGGCTGCGAAATCGGGCCTGCTGCTGATCGATCGGTCCGGGCTGTCGCTCGACGACGCGCAGCGGCTTGCCGTCTCGTCGCGTCTGGCGAGGATCCGGTCGATGGAGAACGACCGCGGCGGCTCGTACGGCGGCGGCGTCGCCCTGCTCTCGATGATGGAGCCGGGCATCGCGGACAAGACGGGCTGGAATGATCGGAAGCAGCCCGCGGCCCCTGCCCCTGCGCCCGCGTCGGCGCAGCAGCAGGCCTCGCCGCAGCCCGCGCCGTCGTCGGCCCCGTCCGAGGACATGATCGCCAAGGCCCGTCGGCTCGAGGCGCAGAGTGTGCTGGCCGAGGCGGATCGGGCGTGGGCGGACGCGAAGTACGCCGACGCGCAGCGGCTCTATACGCAGGCGATCGAGCTCGGCCGCGGTTTCCTGAGCGATGAGCAGATCGCCCAGGCGCAGTCTCGTCTGACCGAATCCGCGGTGATTCTGCGTGGGAATCTGCCCTCCGGGGAGCCGCTCGAGGACGACATCAACGTCCGGAGCGTTGCCCGCCAGCAGACGGAGGCGGAGTTCGCCAACGCGATGGAGCAGGCCCGCGAGGCGATGAAGACCGGGGATATGGGCAAGGCCCGCGACGCGGCTTCGACGGCGAAGCTGACGCTGAACCAGGGGCGTGATCTGTTCGACATCGCGACGTACGAGTCGATGCTCGCGCAGGCGGACGACCTGCTCGCGGAGATCAACGACGCCGAGGAGCGTCAGCGGATTCTCAAGAACGAGCGGATCCAGAAAGAGGCTGCGGAGAAGGCGGCGCGTGAGCGGGCGAGCAAGGCCCGCGAGGTGGACCAGAAGATCGCCGAGCTGATCGAGAGCGTGCGGGCGCACCAGGCGGAGCAGAACTACGAGAAGGCGTTGCAGGAGGTCGACCGGATCCTGTTCCTCGACCCGCAGAACCCCGCGGGCAAGCTTCTGCGCGATGTGCTTTCCGACATGATGATCCTGCGGAATTACCAGGACGTCAACGACCAGCGTCGCCCCAGCTACATGCACCAGATCCTGGACAACTGGGAGGCGACGGTCGCGCCGAGGGACATCATGAACTTCCCGCTGGACTGGAAGAACATCTCGCAGCGCCGGGGCGACCCGATGCAGTTCAGCGAGTCGGCGACGAACCGGGCGGTGCTGGCCAAGCTCGAGGACAAGCGCATCCGCGCGGACTTCACGGACAACACGCTCGAGGACGTGCTCGCGTTCATCGCCAACGTGGGCAACATCGAGATGGACGTCGACTGGCCTTCGCTGAATGATCTCGGGATCTCGCAGGACACGCCGGTGAGCCTGCGGCTGACGAACGTGCCGATCGAGACGGTGCTCGACCGTGTACTCGAGAAGGTCAGCGACTCGGACACGCGGGCCGGGTGGGCGGTGACCGACGGCGTGCTGACGATCGCCAGCGACGAGGTGCTGCGGCGGAACACGGTGCTGGAGATCTACGACATCCGCGACCTGCTGATCGATGTGCCCGACTACGACAACGCGCCGCGATTCGACCTGAACACCGTGTTCCAGGTGGGCGGTCAGACGGGCGGCGGCGGCGGCGGCGGGCAGAGCCCCTTCCAGGACCAGGGCACCGACATCCAGCGGCCCGATCCGCAGGAGAAAATCGATCAGCTCAAGGACATCATCCAGCAGAACGTCGACCGCGACGGCTGGGTCGATTTCGGTGGTGAGACCGGGACGATCACCGAGCTCAACGGCAACTTCATCATCGTCAACACCCCCAAGAACCACCGCGCGATCACCGGGCTGCTGACGAAACTGCGTGCGGTGCGGAACCTCCAGATCAACGTCGAGAGCCGGTTCCTGCTGGTCAACGAGGACTACTTCGAGCAGATCGGCGTGGATCTCGATCTCTACTTCGCCAACAACAACGAGTACAACATCCTGCGGACGATCGACCCGACACTGCTGCCGCAGGACTTCTTCAGCCGGAGCGAGGAGGGCGACTTCCAGTTCAACCGCGTGGTGCAGGGGGCGCCGCTGTTCGACACGAACGGCGACGGTGTGATCGATAATCAGGACACCCCGCTGGGCCAACCCGTGTTCGCGCCGGGGACGCAGGGCGACCAGTTCTCGCCGATCCAGTCGTCGCAGAACTCGTTCGGGCTGACCGAGGGCCTGGCGCAGGGGTCGTTCGCCAGCGACGTGTTCAGCCTGATCCGTGATTCGAGCGGCGGCCCGGCGCTGTCGCTTGCGGGGCGGTTCCTCGACGACGTGCAGGTGGACTTCCTCGTCGAGGCGACGCAGGCGGACCGCTCGTCGATGACGCTGACGGCCCCCCGGCTGACGATCACCAACGGGCAGCTGGCCTACACGTTCGTGGGCACGCAGACCTCGTTCGTGAGCGACCTCGTGCCGGTGGTGTCGAACTCGGCGGTGGGCCTCGACCCGACGATCGGCGTGGTGCCCGAGGGTGTGCGGCTCGTTGTGCGGGGGGTGGTCTCGGCCGACCGGCGGTATGTGACGCTCGACGTGACCACCGACGTGGCGTCCGCGACGCTGAACGCGACGCAGACCGTGCAGGCGGCCGCGGGCGGCACGGGCAACATCCCGGGCAACGGGCTGGCTTCGGGCACGATCCAGCTGCCGGTGGTGACGATCACGCGCGTGCAGACGACGGTGACGGTGCCGGATCAGGGCACGGTGCTGCTCGGCGGGCAGCGCGTCGTCAACGAGTACACGACGGAGACGGGGGTGCCGGTGTTGAGCAAGATCCCGGTGCTGAACCGGTTCTTCACCAACCGGGTCGACTCGAAGGAAGAGCAGACGCTGCTGGTGCTGATCAAGCCGACGGTGCTGATCCAGAACGAGGAAGAAGAGAAACACTTCCCGGGTCTGCTCGACGCGCTGGGGCAGTGACCCGGCGTCAACGGCATCGGAACCGTGTTTTCTGCGGACCGGCCCGGCGCACGGGCCGGTTCTGCTTTCTATAGTGCCACACGCGGGGCGGGTTCAGTATGATGCCCCGGCGGATTCGACGCCGGGGTGCCCCGGGAATCGTCACGAGCGGGCCGGCAGCCGCAGGGAGAAGAAACGTATGGCCGACGGGGAATCCAGGCTCAGGATCAGACGCGACGGCGACGTCACGGTGGTCGAGTTCATCGACCGCAATATCCTCGATGAAGCGAATATCCAGGCGATCGGCGACGAGATCACGTCGCTCATCAACGAGAGCGACAAGCCGATGCTGCTGATCAGTTTCGCCAATGTCGATCATCTGTCGTCGGCGGCGCTGGGGACGCTGATCACGATCAACAACCGCGTCCGGGACAAGGGTGGACAGTTGCGGCTGGCGAACATCGACGCGCAGATCTACGAGGTGTTCGTCATCACCCGGCTGAACAAGCTCTTCGAGATCCACGAAACCACCGAGGATGCGTTGAGCAGCTTCAAGTGATGTGCTCGCGTCGATCGCGGCTTCCCCGGCGGGCAGTGCTATGGTGAACGGAACAACCGGAGGCCCAGTCGAGCGAGATGTGCACAACGACCGCGCCGAGATCGAAGCGGTCGAGCACGATCTGCTCGGTCTCGCCGAGCGGGCGGGCTACAGCAAAGCGAGCCGGTTCGCGATCCGACTGGCGTTCGAAGAGGCAATCACCAACGCGTTCCAGCACGGGCACCGCGGCCTGGACGAATCTGTCCCGGTGCGTGTGGGTTACGAGGTCGGGCCGGACGAGGTGCGGATCTGGGTCGAGGACAAGGGCAAGGGGTTCCGCGTGGAGGACGTGCCGGACCCGACACTCGACGAGAACCTGACCAACCCGAGCGGGCGGGGGCTGATGCTGATGAAATCCTATATGACCAGCGTTCGGTACAACCCCACCGGCAACCGGGTGGAGATGGTTTACCGGCGCCGATGAAGCCCATCGGCCGCGCCGCCCTGGCCGTCTATCCCGAGGGATGGGAAAGCCCGGCTGTTGCTTCTTCGGGAGATCTGGAATATGATTGGATTGGAATGATTCCAACTCTCATCCGATGGCGGCTGCGGCGGCCCATCGGGTGGTGTTGCATGAGGATATCGAGACGATGAACAAGCCGATCTATTTTGACAACGCAGCCACGACCCGCTGCGATCCGCGTGTGGTCGAAGCGATGCTGCCGTATTTCACGGAGAAATTCGGCAACCCCGGAAGCCGGAACCACAGCTTCGGCTGGGTGGCCGAGGACGCGGTGGAAACCGCCCGCCGGCAGGTCGCGGCGTTGCTCGGGGCGGACCGCAAGGAGGTGATCTTCACCAGCGGGGCGACCGAATCGAACAACCTGGCGATCAAGGGGGCGGCGTCGATGTACGCCAAGGCGCCCGCGGGCTCGTCGGGGCGGGGGCACATCATCACGGCGATGCACGAGCACAAGGCCGTGCTCGATCCGTGCAAGCGTCTGCAGAAGGAGGGGTTCGAGGTGACGTATCTCGAGCCGCCGGCGGACGGTGTGATCACGGCCGAGCAAGTCGCGGGTGCGCTTCGTGACGACACGATCCTCGTGACGATCATGTGGGCGAACAACGAGATCGGGACGATCAATGATGTGCCCGGCATCGGGGCGTTGTGTCACGAACGAGGGGTCATTTTTCACACCGACGCGACGCAGTGGGCCGGCAAGATGCCGGTGGATGTCAACAAGGACAACATCGATCTGCTGTCGATGTCGGGGCACAAGATCTACGGGCCCAAGGGCGTGGGTGCGTTGTATGTGCGTCGGCGCCGGCCTCGCGTGCGTCTGACGGCGATCCAGGAGGGCGGCGGGCAGGAGCGCGGGATGCGCTCGGGCACGCTCAACGTGCCGGGGATTGTCGGGCTCGGGGCGGCGGCGGCGTTGTGCGCCGAGGAAATGGAAGCCGAGCGCGAGCGGCTGGGCGCGATGCGTCGCCGGCTGGAGACGACGATCATCGAACAACTCGACGAGGTCCAGGTCAACGGGCACCCGGACAAGCGGCTGCCGCACCTGACGAACATCTCGTTCGGGTTCGTCGAGGGCGAGAGCCTGATGATGGCGTGCAAGGACATCGCGATGTCGAGCGGATCGGCGTGCACGTCGGCGAGCCTCGAACCGAGCTACGTCCTCAAGAGTCTGGGCGTGGGCGATGAACTGGCGCACAGTTCGCTGCGGTTGAGCCTGGGGCGGTTCAACACGGAGGAGGAAGTCGATTTCGCGGCCGGGCAGATCGTGGAGTCCGTCCGCAAACTGCGTGATCTCAGCCCGCTGTACGACATGCACAAGGAAGGCATCGACATCACGAAGATCGAATGGGCGGCGCACTGACAAAGGGCTAGAGAGCAGATGGCCAGATGGCCAGAGCAATGGATACAGAGCCGCAACGAACGCAAGGCATCCGGCCATCCGGCCATTTGCAATCCGGAGTTTTCCCATGGCGTACAGCGAGAAAGTCATCGATCATTACGAGCACCCGCGGAATGTCGGGACATTCGGCACACAGAAAGAGATCAAGGAACGCAAGGACATCGGTGTCGGGCTGGTCGGCGCCCCGGAGTGCGGCGACGTGATGCAGCTCCAGATCAAGGTCGACCCGGAATCGGGCAAGATCGAGGATGCCAAGTTCAAGTGTTTCGGGTGCGGGTCGGCGATCGCGTCGAGCAGCCTGGCGACGGAATGGCTCAAAGGCCGGACGCTCGAAGAGGGCGAATCGATCAAGAACACCGAGATCGTCGAGGAATTGAGCCTGCCCCCGGTCAAGATCCACTGCTCGGTGCTGGCCGAGGACGCGATCAAGGCCGCGATCGAAGATTACCGGCACAAGAACGGGATCGAGCACGACTAAACAGCATGCCTCGTTCCATTTCATCCTGCACGATCTTGATGTTGGTCACCGCGGCGTTTTGGCTTGAGGCGTGCGCCTTTTATCATCCTGCCACCGGGCAATCGTCGCAGCAGGTTGAACCCATCCCCGCGTCGGCCTGGCCGATGCCACCGGCCGATCAGCTCGATTCCGTGATAGAGAAAACCCCAGCGGTCGCTCAACCGATCGGGCACGACACCCTAACCGAAATCAAGGTCCGCCGACTATCGACAGGGCTGCTCAGGCTGTATCCCGAAACAGATCCCGAGGCCCGCGAGCCCGTGATGTGGGACGACATGCTCGGCCGGGATTTAAGCGCCTTTGTCGATGTTCCCCGTGACGGGAGTTTCCTGGACGGCTGGGAGATAGAACGGGCCCAGATCAAGAATGCAGCCTTTCGGGCTATCATTCGCCGCTTGGAAATCAAGCACAGCCCTACGAAGGGCCGCCAGATTACAACTGTGATCGAGCACGATCCGGGTTTTCTCAAAGAGGGCATACCGTTCACGCTCCCGTGGTGCATTCCGGAAGATCCACGGGGCATCGTGCTTCACATCGAGGGAACGAACATCACGAAGTATGAAGTCCGGCTCACCGGCAAACTCGAGCAAGCCGGGTGGGCGGTCGCCCGGATCAACGCCCCCAACACAGTTCAATCACGCCGGTCTGTTGAACACTCGCTCCGTGTGCTGACGACAATCGAAGCAGGCAACACCCCGGGCAGTGGGTTGTACACCGGGGCAATCTACCCGCTGGAGCCGGGAACCGATCCTGAAGCCCTCGGCGCCGAGATCGCACGTGATGTCGATCGCACGATCGCGGTCACGGCCTATACGGCCGAGGCGGTCATCAACGAAATCGATCGACACTGGCCGGTGCTCGCCGACAAACCGATTGTCGTCGCGGGGTTCAGCGCAGGTGCTCTCCCAGCGCCCGCCGTCGCAGCCCGTTTGCGAGAACGCGACCCCGGGCGGCTTCGAGGGTTGCTACTCGTCGGGGGTGGCGGAGATCTCCTCACCATTTCGCAAACCAGCACCTTCTCGGATGGGGGAATTTCTCTCCATGATTTGGACGAAAAGTCCCCTATCAGGGCCGAACGTTTTGCCGCCCTTCGAGAGGCCTACCTCAGATCAACCCGTTTGGATCCGCTCCGATCGATCGCGGCGTTGCGGGATCTTCCTGTCCTGCACATTTTCGGCACATTGGACTCGGCCGTCCCGACCAGCGCCGCCCGGCGTCTGGACAAAGCCCACGGTGCTGTAGATGAGATCCGCTTTTTTGGTGGTCACGGTTTGCTGTTTTACTTCCTTCCGACACATTCCCGGCGCATTATCCGTTGGCTGGATTCCATTGCACCACGGGATTTGTCCGAACTGCCGCAAAACCGGTTTCAGAAACCGATCGAATCGATATCTGACGCATAACATGATACAGACTTGGGGAACCCCCAATTCAGGAGAATGACATGACCGACACCACCACCGAACAGCACGCCGTGATACTGACCGAGACCGCGGCCCGCGAGGTGAAGAACATCATCGAGCAACAGGAGCTCGACGCCGAGAAGGTTTGCCTGCGCGTCGGTGTCAAGGGCGGGGGCTGCTCGGGGTTCAGCTACGTCCTGGACCTGACGGAGAAGCGCAAGGACTCCGACGAGGTGTTCGAGCAGCACGGCATCCGCGTGATCTGCGATCCCAAGAGCCTGCTCTATCTCAACGGGACCACTGTGGATTTCAAAGACGAGATCATGGGCCGGGGGTTCGTGTTCAACAACCCGAACGCGACAACGTCGTGCGGATGCGGGTCGAGCTTCTCGGTCTGACAACGGGCGGAGCCGGTTTGCGGCATTCCGCGATCCTGTCAAGCGAATCCAGAGGAAAAACCGCATCCTGATCGTGTTTGTTTTCGATGCGCGGTGTGTGCGCGCTCGCCGACACGAAATCTCTTTTCCGGATCAATCTCCTCCCCCGGGCGCGTCGATGACGGCGACTCCGGAGGCCGGCGACACCGGCCGCCCGGAGGGAGGTCTGTATGAACACATGTCACCTGATCGGTTCGCTTACTCTCGCATGCGGCTGCGCCGCCGCCGCGACCGCCGCGAACACCCCCACGGACGTGCCCCCGCTGTTCGGCGACTGGTGGTACATCATGCCCGAGGGGTGGCACGACGTGACCGCGCCGCGGTTCGGTGATCCCTGCCGGAATATCCCGTGGTTCCCGTACGACCGCCCGGGGATGTATGTGCCGGTGAACCAGCCGGGCGCCGGGCACGGCGGGCCGACGTATGAGGAAGGCGCGTGGATGTCGTGGTACGCGATGTGCATCGCCCATCAGTTCGACAGACTCGGGGCGCCGATGGGGCTGCTGATCCGCAACCGGAACTGCCTGTTCCCGTACGCGGTCACCGACGGCAACATCAGCCCCGGCGTGCTCCCCACCGCGCTGATGAACCTGCCGAAACTCGACTATCTGTTGATGGACCTCGAACCCTGGGGCGAGAACGGGACGGAGATGATGCGGCTCAACGCCGACGCGATCGTCACGCTTGTCCGGCAGCACCCGAACCTGCGGGCGTCGGACGCTTTCATCGGCAACTACGGCGATTGGCCGGGCGAGCGGGACGAGGCGAGCATCTGGCCGCACAAGCGCGACCGCACACAGTTCCGCACCGGGCAGGGCGAGCCGTGGGATCGGAACCAGTTCTACCACGACCACTTCAACATCGCGATGCCGATCGCGTATCCATACGAGGTGTACTCGCGGCATTCCGATCCGCGTGTGCAGGGGGAGAACGTGACGCCCAACGACCGGGCCGCGATCTTCTGGGCACCGATCGAGCGTGTCTCGGCGGCGGCAAGGAACCTCCCGCGCGGGCACAGGCTGATGCCGTGGATCACGCCCTACGCGGCGCACGACGGCGACTCGGAGTATTACCACGCCCCGCCCCCGACGTGGGACGACCTCGAAGCGATGATCCAGCACTTCCGGCTTCGGGGGGCGAACTCGTACTACGTCTGGTCGACGGCGAAGAACGAAACCGAGCACCCCGATTTCGACCACCAGACATTCCGCGATTTCGCGATGGACACCTGGCGTTCGCTCGACCCGTTGTTCGATTCGGTCACGCGGGTCGAGTTTCTCAACCTCGCAACGAACAAGACGGGGGGGCTGGAATGGTCCGGCGGGCGAGCGGGCAACACCATCTGGATCCTCGTGTCGAACCTGCACGACCAGATCGAGCAGGCCGCGACGCTGCCGTTGATCGGCGACCTGCCGCGTGAAACCCCGCTGGTCGCGCCCGGCGAGCACCTGCTGTTGACCTACGAGGTGAACGCCGCGGTGCGTGATTTCGACAACGACGGCGACATCGACCCGGACGACTACATCTCGTTCATCACCTCCGTGCAGAGCCACACCCCGCCGGCGTGGGCGAACACCGTCGGCGGGAACGGTGCCGACCCGCGCGATATCGATTGCAACGGGCTCGTCGACCTCCATGACGTGCTCGCGGTGTCGCACGCCTATCAGGGCGGGCTGTTCAACCAGTCCGACGAAAACGAAAACGACACGGGCGGGAAGATCCCGAGCGGGGGCCGCGGAGCGCTCTCGAACCGCCCGCCGCGTCGGTGAGCCGACGGCTTGGAAGCGTCCGAGGACAAACCGGGGCGGTCGGGCCCGTAGCCCCCCGCCCCCCTTTCTTGGATGCAGAGCGAGCATCTTGCATCAATCTGTTCCAGACGCCGACGCTGAGCCTGCGAAGCGTCGGAACGTGCTGGATGGGGTCTCGGCGGACTCGATCCGACACATCGGCTGTGCGTGCAGCCTCAGTGTCGGTGTCCAGATTGACATCGAAGCCCGACCGCTTGAAACACACTGATGCAGCCTGTTCTAAACTGTTTGGATGTCAAACCCACGAACCTTGCTGATCGTGTTGCTTGTCGCGGCCCTCGCCGGGTGCGCCGCGCTCGACGAGTTCGTCGCGGATGTGGGGCGTTCGCTGCCCGGGGCGGTCATCCGCGACGCATCGGGGCGTGACACGGGCGAAACCTCCCGGCGAAATACGGACCGAAACGACACCGGCCGCCGCGGCTCGGGTGCGCCTCGCCGAGCATCGTCGGCCCGAGGCAGCCCCCCACCGATCTTCGGCGACTGGTGGTATGTGATCCCCGAGCCGTACAAACGGGCGAGTATGCCGAAAACCGGCGATCCGTGCGCCGCGTTCCCCCGGTTCGTGTACGACCGAACCGAGCAATACACCCCGATCAACGTGCCGGGGGCGAGCCACGGCGGCCCGAGCTTTGTGCCGTCCAACCCGGGTTCGTGGCGTGCGGCATGCACGGCGAGGAAACTCTACGAAGCGGGCGCCCCGGTCGCGGTGCTGATCCGCGAAAGAAACTGCCCGTACCCGTTCAACACCAATGGCAGGCCGACATCGCCGGGCGAGGTCAGGGCGATGCTCGACGCGGTGCCCCGGCTTGATTACCTGTTCATGGATCTGGAGCCGAACGGGGATGCCACGCCCCGGGATGTCAGGCGGAATGTCGAGGCGATCGTGCGGATGGTCCGGTCGCACCCGAACCCTCGAGTCTCGGGGGCGTTCATCGGGAACTACAACGATTGGCCGGGGCGGTCCGATCCGGCGAAGATCTGGCCGAACCGTCGGGGCCGCACGAGGGTGTCGGGCGTGTGGGATCGGGACGCGTTCTACCGGGAGAACCTGAACGTCGCGATGCCGGTGTGCTACCCGTACCGGGTGTTCTCGAAGCACACCGAGGGCCGGCTCCAGAAGGGGGACACGGCGCCGAACAGCCGGGCGGCGATCTTCTGGGCACCGCTGGCGCGGCTCTCGGTGGCGGCGAGGGACCTGCCGGAGGGGCACCTGCTGATCCCGTGGGTGACGAGCTACGCCACGGGCGGCACCAAGGGCATGCGCGACACGGTGTATACGGCCCCGCCCCCGCCGAGAGCCGATCTCGAAGCCCTCATTCGGCATATCCGGCTCCGCGGCGCGTATTCCTACTACGTCTGGACGCCCTCGGCGAAGCGGACCCATCACCCGTCGATCGATCACGACGCGTACACCTCCCTGGCGATGAACGCCTGGCGTTCACTCGACCCGCTGTTCGAGAGCGGCGGGCCGGGGCGGGTCCTCAACCTCGAGACCGACAAGACCTCGGGCGTGCAGTGGTCCGGCATGATCGTCGGGGACCGCGTCTGGGTTCTGGTCTCCAACCTGGGCAACAGGGACGGGGCGACGGTGTCGCTGCCGTCGCTGCCCGGCCTGCCGGCCCGGACGCCGCCGGTGCCCCGCGGCGTGCACCGGCTGTTCCGGTGGAAACTCCGGGGGTGAATCAGGCATTCGGGGGCGTTTTTGCTCCGGCTTCCGCCCGGAACCGGGTACGATATTCCGGGCTGTCTCTATCGAGACGACGCGTGCCGACGATCACACGTGCTTCCGCCAGGAGATGTGCATGACCGGTTCTTCGACTCCATTCGAGACGATGCAGGGGTACGCGCCGCCCACCGTCACGCAGTTCAGCGTGTTCCTGAACAATAAGGTCGGCAAGCTGTTCGATCTTCTGGAAGGGTTCGACAACTCCCAGTGTCAGATCTGCGCCATCAGTGTCCATGAAGCGAGCGACCACGCGGTGGTCCGACTGATCACCAATAACTGTGTCGTTGCCCGGAAATTACTGCGTGGCGAGAACCTCGCGTTCGGCGAGATCAATGTGCTGATCGTGGAACTGACGCAGGGGCACACACTCTCGAGCATGTGCCTCAGTCTGCTCGGGGCGGAGCTGAACATCCACTTCGCCTATCCGTTGATGGTCGAGCCGAACGGCTCGCCGACGATCGCGCTGGCGACCGACGACGCGACACTCGCGGGCCAGATTTTGCGCCGCAAGGGCTTCCGCCTGCTTGGCGAGGCGGACCTGCCGGAGTTGTGACCTCCACCGACCACCCTCTCCGGGTGGGCGGCGATTCACCAAGTGCTGTGTTCGACGCACCCCCCCCGTGTCGTGGGGCGGGGGGAGGAGCCTTGGAGGATCACACCATGAACCGGAGCATGAACTGGAAGAACATCACGGCATCCATCGGCGGGCTGATTCTGGGTGCCGCTCTGGCCTCCGGACAGACCGCGGGCGTCGCGGGAACCGCGCCGGCACCGGGCGACCCCGACGCGAGATCGCAGATCTACCGCCTCGACTTCGAATCGTTCTACGAGACGGACAGCGGGCCTTGCGACACCCCGTCGTTCTTCAGTGAGCTGATCCGGGGGACGATGTCGCTCGATTTCGCGGGCCGAGACGGGGATTACGCCGCGTTCAATGTCCGTGACACGAACTGGCTGCTGACCGTGGGCGAGGAGGAAACACGGATCTCGGGCTGGGGCCGCTACCTCGTCGGCGGGATGGGGCCGGTGCTGATGCAACGGCTCACCCTCACGCTTCGCTGGGGCGACGAGCCGGGCGTGCGGTTCGACAGCGGATTCGTCCCGGCCGATCCGACGGTGACACCGCGGCTCGATCTGCTGCTGCGCGAGGTCGACGCCGACCCGTGCTTCACGCGGATCGTCCGCGTCGCGGCGAGCGTGGTCCCGCCCTCGCAGATGATCCCGTATCGGCTGCGTGACAGTTCGGTGTCCGAGCAGTTCTCGCCGCTGGGGCCGGTCGTCGTCCGCCCCCTCGGCGGGTGGTTCCGGCTGATCGATCTGCCGCCCGAGGTCGATGCACAGATCCCCGTCCGAGAGGCCGCGATTGTGTATGTCCGGTGGAACGCCCCGGCGACCTCGGCGGCGGATTGGCCGCTGCGCGTCCACGGCGCCGGTATTTTCCGCTGGGGCACGGTCGGGCCGGCGCTGTATCTCCAGCAGCGGCTCGAGGCCGACCTGACGCTGATCGAGGGGATGTTCGACTCGATCAGGCGGAACCGCTTCGGCAGCGGCTGGCGGCCCTTCAACAGCCTGTTGTGGCCCGAAATCCCCACGATCGACATCGAGATGCCGCAGTTGGACCCCGTGTTCCCCTTCGCGTCGTTCGATCTGTTGGCCGATCCGGTCGACGCGCCGGGGGTCAGCGGGACGCCGTGAGGCCGAAAAAAAGGGAATACTCGATCCGTTCGGCTGCTTTTGATAGTCTTAGCATGAGGTCACCGCCCGTATCCGAGCCGCGACGCCGGGGGGCGGTGGGAATGCATTGAACCTGCACAAGGAGCGAAACGTGCCCAAACCGACCACATCCCTGATCGCTGCGTGCATCGCGGCGATCTCGATCAATGCCGCATCCATTGCCCGCGCGGGCGGCGAGCCGAAGGCCGGCGACGGGCTGATCCATGTCGATCCGGTCCGTTCCGCCGACGAGGCCCGCGAGGTTCTCGAGCGTGAGGGCGGCGAGGCGTCGCGTCCGAAACTGATGATCGGGCAGAAGGCCCCCAAGCTCGAGATCGCCAAGTGGGTCAAGGGTGATTCCGTCACCGATTTCGAGAAGGGGCGGACGTACGTCGTCGAGTTCTGGGCGACATGGTGCGGCCCTTGCGTCGCGTCGATGCCGCATGTGAGCGAACTCCAGAAGAAGTACGCCGACGGTGTGACGTTCATCGGGGTGAATATCTGGGACCGGGAGCAGGACCGCAACACCCGTGAGTATGTCGAATCGATGGAGGACCAGATCGAGCGCGTGTCGAACTTCGTCAAGGAGAAGGGCGACACGATGGCCTACACCGTCGCGATCGAGGAATCGGGCAAGATGGCCGAGCACTGGATGATGGCCGCGGGCCAGGGGGGTATCCCGACCGCGTTCATCGTGGACAAGGCGGGCAAGATCGCGTGGATCGGGCACCCGATGACGCTCGAGAAGCCGCTGGAACAGATCCTCAAGGGCGAATGGGACTACAAGGCCGCCGCCGACGAGCAGCTCCAAGCGTTCGAATCCTCCTACTGGCGTCGGCATCTGATGGAACTGTTGACCAACGAATCGACGGCCGAGCGGGGCTACAAAGTCGCCTACGCGTTGCTCCGCACGCCGCTCGCCGACGACCCGAACCTGCTCAACAGTGTCGCGTGGACGGTGCTGACATCATCGCGCATCCCCGTGCGTGATCTGGACCTGGCGATGACCTACGCGAAGGTCGCCTGCGAAAAGACGGACTGGAAAAACCCGTCCGTTCTCGACACCCTGGCCCGGGCGTACTACGACAAGGGCGATCGCGAAAAGGCGATCGAGATGGAGACCAAAGCCGTCGAGTTCGCCGAGGGCACGTCCATGCAGGACAGCCTGAAGGAGACGCTCGAACACTACAAGAAGGGCGACTGACCCTTCGAGCCGTCAACGGACCGGAACGGCTCACGGAAAACTCGTGTGCATCAACCACACCCGGGCACAGGCCCGGGTGTTTTTTTCCCGTGTGTGCATTCCGTATCGCCTGCAAGGAGCCGCGACCGTCGGGGAACGGTTGTCCTTTTCACCCCGCGGTGTGCGGGTTCCACGAGGTGGAGGAGAGGGATGGAGAGACGGGCTGGAAGCCCGTCCCACCGAGAGGAGAGAAGAGAGTGACGGGCTGGAAGCCCGTCCCACAGAAAGGAGGAATGAGGAAAAAAGAGGCCCGGCTCTTGTTCCAGAAAGCAAGAGACTCACCCGGAAGCCAGATCAATCACCATGTGTACCTCACCGTGTAGGTGATCGTTTCCTGTCCGTCCTTGGCCACGGTCACGGGGAAGTGCACCGTCCGGCTGTCCTTCTTCTCGTAGTCGTGGCTCGATTTGACGATCTTCCAGTTCGTCCAGCGGTACATCGGTTCGGTCACGATCACGTCCACCGGCTTGTTCTTGTGGTTGCGGATCTTGACCTCGATCGTCTCGGTGATGACGTGGGCCCGCTTGTCGATCGAGAAATCGACCTGCCGGCGCTCGCCCACCACGTCGAAGGCCTGCCCCAGTTTGATCAGGATCGTCTCGTTCCTGGGCGTGTGGTCGATCACGTCCTCGCCGATGAATTCGAGCGAGCCGTCGGCGGGGTCGAGTTGGCTGACGCGGACGCGGCCCTTGGGCATGGGCACGCCGAGGCCCGAGTCTTTGTCGTTCTCGAACCTGAGATAGACATCAATCTTTTTGTTGCCGCTGCCGACGAAGCCCCGGTCCTCGTAGCGGCCGCCGCCCATCCCGCCGAGCTTCGCGCCGTCGTAGACGAGCACCTTGTCGGCGGGGACCGACCTCGCCGGCTCGAAGAGTTCGATCTGCTTGGTGGAGTTGTCCGGGATCGTCGCGGGCCGGCCGAGCGTGTAGAGGTGGTACTCGAAGAATGATTTCTCCTGGAAACCCTTCTCTGCAACTGCTCTCATCATACCTGTATCTTGAAAAGGCGACTGCCCCCCACCGCCGCCCATCCTTGGCGCCCGGTGGACATCGCCCGCGATCAGTTTCAGTTTCGCGTCTTTGTACGTCCCGCCGGACTTGTTGAGGATGCTGACCCACGCCCCGACGTCGAGGGTGCCGTGGTTGGCGTCGTCGCCCGGGGCGAAGACGAGGTTGTAGTCGGCCCACCAGGTGATGCCGGTGGTCTGGTAGGACATGCGGGTGTTCTGCTCGCCGCCCGCGGGGCTGTAGGTCTTCCAGACGAGCGTGGGGCGGGTGAGCAGGCCGCCGGGGAGGCTGGGGAAGTCGATGGTGTCGTAGCCGTTGATGGTGACGATGCCGCCGTTGTCTTTCTGGAGGACCAGCCCGCCGGACGCGCTGAGCAGTGTGCCCTCGATCCGGCTCGTGCCGTCGCCCTGCGACTGGACCACGGTGATCTTCTGATCGATGAACCGCTCGATGAGCTTCTGCCGGCTGACGAGATCGAAGCGGTAGTCCTGTTCGAGCACCTTCGTCTGGGGGTCGTCGAGCGACTCGAAATGCACGGTGGTCGGGTCGAGCAGGGCCGCCACACCCCGGAACGAGAGCTCGCCGAGGCCCTTGTCGAACGCGAAGGCGCGTTCCTCTTTCACCACGGCGTAGCCCGGGATGCCGCCGGGGTTGACCGTGCCCGATCCGGCGACGGGGCGGTACCACTCCGCCGGGATACCCCCGGGCTGGGCGCTCGAGTAGATCGTCAGGGCGGTCGAGTCGGCCCGGGCGGTGGAGACGGCGGCGGTCAACGCACCCGCGGCGATGGTGATCAGTGTGTTCCTTGTGCGCATGGGGGCCTCGCTTCCTGTTTGCCTGATCATTGTCCCATATCCGGCGGTTCCCTGCCGGGAACCCGATGGCGATACCCGCCGAACCCATCCCCGGTTGGGCCCCATCCCGGCGTCGTGACACGCCCGTGACAAACAACCGATGGCCCCGCGGCACGAATCGGGGGGAGAGGCCCGAACTTATACTCCCGCATGCCCGATCGACGACGCGCGTTTGTGCGCACCGCCTTGGCGTTCGTCCTGCCCGCGTTGCTCCTGCTCGCGGCGGGGTGCCGGCGAGACCACCCGCGGGCCGAGCTGCGCGTCTTCGCGGCCTCGTCGCTCGTCGACGTGTTCACGGAGGCCGGGGCGCGGTTCGAGGCCGAGCACCCGGAAGTCGGCGTGGTGCTGAGCGTCGCGGGGTCGCAGATCCTCGCCTCGCAGATCGTCGAGGGCGCCCGGGCCGACGTGTTCGCCTCGGCCGATGAGTTCCAGATGGATCGGGTCGGCGACCTGTTCCCCGAACCCGTCGTTTTCGCGGAAAACCGCGTCGTGCTGGTCACGCCCGCCACGAGCACGATCAAACGAGTCGAGGACCTCACCCGTCCCGGCGTGCGGGTGGTGCTCGCCAGCGAGTCGGTCCCCGCGGGTCGGTATGCGAAGCAAGCCCTCGACCGCCTCGGGCTGTTCGATCGGGTCGAGCCGAACGTGGTGTCGTATGAGCACGACGTCCGCGGTGTGTTGTCGAAGGTGCTGCTGGGCGAGGCGGACGCGGGGATCGTTTATGCCACCGACGCCGCGTCCGCCGGCGACGCGTTGCGGACAATCCCCCTCCCCCCCGAAGCCGATGTGCGAGCGACGTATCTCATCGCGGCGCGCACGGACAGCCCCGTTTCGGCGGAGGCCCGGTCATTCGTCGAGTTCATGCGCACGGGCGGGGGCGCCGAGATCCTCCGGCGGTTCAGCTTCCTGACGCCGGCGCCACCCTGAAAAACCTCCCGAACCGCGGCCACCCCGGCGGTCAACAATACAAAGACCTATGACGCGAACGACCCCCACCCCGAGCGGCGTGCTGGCCGCGAACCGTGTGCTCCCGATCGTGGCCGGGGTCGCGGCGTTGCTCATCCTGCTGCCGGTCGTTGCGTTGGCGCTGCGCGCGCCATGGCGCGATGCGGCGGGCCTGCTCACGTCGCCTGGCGTGCTCGACGCGGCGAAACTCTCGCTCATCGTTTCCACCGGCGCGGCCGTGCTGTCGCTGCTGATCGGCTTCCCCGTCGCGTGGACATTGGCGCGGGTGGAGTTCCCCGGGCGATCCGTGCTCCGCACCGTCGTCCTGATGCCCATGGTGTTGCCGCCCATCGTCGGCGGCGTCGCGCTGCTGGCGGCGTTCGGGCGCAATGGATTGCTCGGGGGCGTGCTCGCATCGGTCGGGATCTCACTGCCGTTCACCACCGCCGGGGCGGTCGTCGCGGTGACGTTTGTTTCGTGCCCGTTCATGATCCTCTCGCTCGAATCGGGTCTGAACGGGCTGGATCGCCGGTTCGAGCGGGCCGCCGAGACGCTCGGGGCGGGGGGCTGGACCGTGATCCGCCGGATCGTGCTGCCCGCGCTCGCCCCTGCGTTGCGGGCGGGGATCGCCCTGACATGGGCGCGCGCCCTCGGTGAGTTCGGCGCGACCGTCGCCTTCGCCGGCAGCCACCCCCACCAAACCCGGACCCTCCCGCTGGCGATCTACGACGCGCTGAGCACGGATCTTGACGCCGCGGTCATGCTGGGCTTGCTGCTCGTGGCGATCTCGCTGGCCGTGCTGCTGGTGCTGGGCGGGAGGATGCTCACGCGATGAGCCTCGACGCGTCCATACTCGCCCGGCGCGGCTCGTTCACGCTTCAGGCCGAGTTCGCGCTCGAACCCGGCACGCTCGCCGTCGCGGTTGGGCCGAACGGCTCGGGCAAGTCAACGCTCGCCGAGGCCCTCGCCGGGCTGTTGCCGATCGAATCGGGGCGCGTCGTCCTCAACGGCCGCACGCTCGACGACGGCCGGCAGCACCTGCCCGCGTGCGCGCGGCGGGTGGGGTTCATGTTCCAGGATCTCCTTCTCTTTGCGCACATGTCGGCGCTCGACAACGCCGCCTTCGGCCCGCGCAGCACGGGCGTGCCCCGCGGCGAGGCGCGGCGCCGGGGCCGGCACTGGCTCGACCGACTCGGGGTGGGCGATCTCGCCGACCGCAAACCGGGCGGGCTTTCGGGCGGGCAGGCGCAGCGCGTCGCCCTCGCCCGGGCGCTGGCGACCGAGCCTGAGCTGCTGATCCTCGACGAGCCCCTGTCGGCCTTGGATGCGCGCACACGGGCGGAGACGCGCCGGCTGCTCGTGGGTGTGCTCGCGGACTTCCCGGGCGTCAAACTCGTCATCACACACGACCCGGTCGAGGCGATGGCGCTCGGCGAGCGGCTGCTGGTGTTCGAGTCGGGCCGGCTGGTGCAACAGGGCACGCCGGACGAGATCCGCCGCCGGCCGCGCGCCGATTACGCCGCCTCGCTCGTCGGGGTGAACCTCTTCCGGGGCACGCTCGAAGCGGGTGATGGGCGTGTGTTCGTCGTGCTCGACAGCGGGGGGCGGCTGAGCATCCCGGGCGACGGGCTGCGGCCGGGCGAGGCGGTCTTCGCGACCATCCACCCGCATTCGGTGATCCTATCGATCGAGAAACCCTCGACGTCGGCCCGCAACGCCCTGCACGGGGTCGTTTCGGGGACCGACGCGATCGACGGGCGGGTACGCGTCCACCTCGACGCGGGCCCGGTCCGCATCACGGCCGAGATCACGCCCAACGCGGCGGCGGAACTGGACATCAAGCCGGGCTCGCGTCTGTGGGCCTCGTTCAAGGCCACCGATATCGGGGTCTACCCTCGTTGAGCGGGCGGACCGCCCGACCGATGCGCACACACGGAGACGGATCATGGACACACCCCGGCTGAGCCACACCGACGAACACGGGAAGGCGCGGATGGTGGACGTGGGCGACAAGCCCGTGACGAACCGCGTCGCCGTCGCCGAGGGGTTCGTGCGCGTGAGCGAGGCGCTCGCCGAACAGATCCGCGAGAACACACTGGCCAAGGGCGACCTGCTGGCCGTGGCCCGGATCGCGGGGATCCAGGCGGCCAAGCAGACCGGGTCGCTCATCCCGCTGTGCCACCCGCTGGGGCTGGATCACGTCGATGTCGATCTCACACTCGACGGGTGCACCGTCCGCATCCGCGCCTCGGCCCGCGTGACCGGGCGCACGGGCGTCGAGATGGAGGCCCTCACCGCCGTCACCGTCGCCGCCCTGACCGTGATCGACATGGGCAAGGCGGTGGACAAGGCGATGGTGATCGAGGGCGTTCGGCTCGTCGAGAAACGCGGCGGGCGGAGCGGGCACTACATCGCCCCCGACCGCACACCCGAAAAACAACCCGGCCACCAGTCCGATTCCGCCGACCGCCCGGAGGAGGAATGACCATGCCCGGCCCGATCCGCGCCGCCGTACTGACCGTCTCGGACCGCTGCTCCCGGGGCGAAGCCGTCGACACCTCGGGCCCGGCGCTGGCGGCAATCTGCCGCGATCGGCTCGGGGCGGAGATCGTCGAGTCGGCCTGCCTGCCCGACGACCCGGTCGCGCTGGAGGCGTGCTTCCGTCGGTGGGCCGAGGCGGACCCGCCGATCGACCTGATCCTGTCGACCGGGGGCACGGGCCTCGCCCCGCGGGACCACACGCCCGAGGCGGCGATGCGCGTCATCGACCGGCCCCACCCGGCGCTGATGGAACTCGCCCGGCTGCGGTGCTACGAGAAAACCCCGCGGGCGTTCCTGTCTCGCGGCGTGGCGGGGGCCGCGGGTTCGTCGCTGATCCTGACGCTGCCCGGCTCACTCCGCGGCTCGACGGAGAACCTCGAAGCGCTGCTGGACATCCTGCCGCACGCGATCGAGACGCTCCGCGGGGAGGTCAAGGACGACGGACGGGCCGAGGCGAAAGGCGAGGGCGTGGTGCACCACGAGGATTGAGGCTCTTGCGAAGAACCCGGAGACGCGGGTTTGGGAACCGCTGGAACTGGTTGAAAAGCAACCGGTGGTACACAGGGAACCGACACTTCGCCCGCCTTCGGCCGGCTCAATGTCGGCGTCGGGCGTGATCCGTCCCGGACGCCGAGTCTGAGTGAAATGGATTCCTGATCATTCCAGTGCTATCCGGAACCGGGATCGGGCACGAGCGCGGGTGCTCCCTCTCCCCGGCGACCGGGGAGAGGTGGGGCCGGCCTGTCCGACTCCGCACCATGAGCCGCGGAATCACAGATCCTTGTGGATGACACAGGATCTTCCCGCGGTCATGGTTGATTGTGAAAAGACCGCTCCCTTCCGGTCGCGGCTCCTCGTGAACGGGATGCGGTCGATTCATGTCACGAACACCCGGGCATGCCCCCGGATCTGTTTCCAGAAGCACAAGAAACATCCGGAACCCATATGGCACAAGCGACGCCGAGTCTGAGTGAGCAGAGCGAGCGAAGGCTCGGATCGACCGAGCAAACGGCGCGGGCTTTGCAAGCGGTTTTCACACGCGGGCTCCGTCTCTCGACCGGGTATCATCCTCACGCGCACCCCGACCCGGAGCACCGCATGGCAGACCGACTGACCCTCAACCGCACGCTCATCGGCATGGTCCACGTCGGAGCCCTGCCCGGCACGCCCCGGCATGGGCAGCCCGTCGAACACCTCGCGGCGCAGGCGGCGGAAGAAGCGCGGGTGCTCGTCGACGCGGGGTTCGACGCGGTCGCCGTCGAGAACATGCACGACGCGCCCTACGTCCACGGCGACCGGCTCGGGCCGGAGATCGTCGCGGCGATGACGCGCGTGGGCGTCGAGGTCGCCACCGCGGTCGATGTGCCGATCGGGGTGCAGATCCTCTCGGGGGGCAACCGGCACGCGCTGGCGGTGGCACAGGCGATCGGTGGTTCGTTCATCCGCTGCGAGAACTTCGTTTATGCGCACGTCGCCGACGAGGGTTTGCTGCCCGAGGCCGAGGCCGGGGCGTTGCTGCGCGAGCGCCGGCGGATCGGGGCGGAGGGTGTCGCGGTGTTCACCGACATCAAGAAGAAGCACGCGTCGCACGCGATCACGGCCGACATCTCGATCGCGGACGCGGCGCACGCGGCGGCGTTCTTCGGCGCCGACGGGTTGATCGTCACCGGTGCATGGACGGGCACACCGGCCGACCCCGACGACGCGCGGCGGGCGAAGGACGCCTCGGGCCTGCCCGTGCTCGTCGGCAGCGGGGTGACGCCCGACAACATCGGTGCGATGCTCGACGCGGCCGACGGGGTGATCGTCGGGTCGTGGATCAAACACGGCGGGGACTGGAAAAACCCGGTCGACCCCGAACGGGCGGCGCGGCTTGTGTACGCGGCGCGGGGCTGAAGCCGGGGACCCGCATGCCCTCTATTGCTCGTCCTCCGGCGCGAGTTCATACGGCGTCGCGTCTGTTGCCGGCTGGATCTTCTTCTCGTCCAACGCAGACGGGGAACCCTTCGGCGGCGGGTGGTGCGTGTGCTCGTCCGAGAGCGGGATCGCGTCGGGGATCTGCTCGTCCATTTCCTGCTCGAAGCGTCGATCCGCCTCGGCCATCGCGGCCGCGGCTCGCTCGGCCTGCTCGGCGGCTTGTTGTGCGCGGCGTCGGCGTTTTTCTTCGAGGCGGAGGCGGCGTTGCTCGGCCTCGATCGAGTTCTGGATGGCCCACGCCGCGCCGATGCTCAGTTGGATCACCGACCATCCGAACAAGCCGACCCCGACCATCACAATGAGCGACAGAATCGGGACAAGCACCGGGGCGAGGAATCCGAAAGACAGCCCGATCATCCCCAGACCCGAGAAGAAGATCAGCAGCGAACCGCAGACGGCGATGCACCATACAGCGGCCCGGAGTCGGCCCCCGACACCGGTATCCCCGCTCCAGTCGGCCAGCGCGGAGAGGTAGACGCCGAGGGGGACAAGCCCGAAAAGCACGCCGATCGATGCCAGCCCCCCCAACACGCCGAACAGCCTCAGGTTGGTGATCAGCGCGGTCCAGATCAGGGCGAAAACGAGCAGACCGGCGACCTGCGACCATCGGCTCGCCGTCCGGAGTCGATCGTGGTCGAGGATGGGGTCGGGCGTGGTGTGATCCTCGATGGGGCGGCGGGTCGTGGCGAGCCAGGAAGCGGCAAACCAGAGACCGGCCAGCAGGGTCATGGCCGCGAGCATGACGATGCCGGGAAGGAGCGAGAGCCAGAACGCCAGCCACGTCAGGATGACACCAATGACCACCGCCGCCATCATGCCCATCGCCAGGGCGATTTGCTTGATGTACCACATCGGGGCATCGACCAGGCCGTCGGTCAGGCGGTCATGGGGTCGGCGTGCGGAGATGGGCGTGCCGCACTCGGGGCATCGTCCGCCCGCTTCGAGGCCGCGCAGGTTGTAGCCGCAGTTCTGGCATGGGCGGTCCTTCGTGACCGTACCGGGTTGACTGGTCGGATGTGTCGCGGGCTCGATCGGCATGACCGAGTGTACCGCCGGGCGGGTTCCCGGTGGCGTTCGGGCGGGGAGCGGGTGGTGCGCTACACGGGCGATGCTCGGACGGCCTCGACCGCGGAACGGAACATCTGCATCCCCGGTGTCGGGTGTGCTGATTGGCGTGTGCGTGTCCACGCCGGGTCGCGGTTGTGGTCGAGGGCCCGTTCGGGGTGGGGCATGAGTCCGAAGATGCGTCCGGTGGCGTCGCATATCCCGGCGATGTCGTCCCGAGAGCCGTTGACCGGTTCGGTATAACGCAACGCGACGTGCCCGCCGGCGTTCAACGCGTTGAGCGTGGCGTCGTCGCGGACGACGAATCGGCCCTCGCCGTGGGCGATGGGGAGCATCAACCCGCCCGGGGTGTGCTCCAACCGGGTCAAGCCCCGGGTCCAGATGCACCGATCCCCGACCGGCTCGACGCCGACCCATCGGTCGATGAACCGCCCGCCCTCGTTGGCGGCGAGGGCGACGGTCTGCGGTGGGGGTGCATCGGTCGGCCACGTCTCGCCCGCGGCCGGCCCGGGGAGCAGGCCCACCTGCACGAGGACCTGGAACCCGTTGCACACCCCGATCATGGGGCAGCCCCGGGTCGCAGCGGCCCGCAGGCTGGGCCAGAGCGATTCACGGAATCTGGCGGCGAGGATGCGGCCCGAGGCGATGTCGTCGCCGTAACTGAACCCGCCGGGGAAGCCGATCAGGTCGGCCCGGTTGATCGGGGCGGGGTCGTCGGTGAGCCGATCGACGTGGACGAGATCGACGGTGCAGCCGGCGAGCGAAAAGGCCCGCACCATCTCGGCATCGCAGTTGGTCCCCGCGGTGCGCACCACCAGTGCTCTCGGGCGTCCGGTCGCCGGCATGGGCAAGCGTAGGCCGGGGGGGATCGGTTCAAACCGCCGCGGCGGGCCCGGGCATGTCTGCGGCGAGCCCTTCGAGCACGAGCGCGGGCTGGACGTTGGAAGCCAGCCGGCGTTCGGCCTGCTGCACCGCTTCGATCATCGCGAGGGCGGGCCCGGCGGATTCGGGGTCTCGCAGGGCGACCCGGGCGTGCTCGGCGATCAGGGAGAAGAGCCGGGCGAGCGCGGCGCGGTTGGCCATTTCCTTGCTCCGCTTCGGGTCCTTGGCGGCCCAAGCGGTCGCCCAGCCTTCGACGAGTTCGCGCATCGCCGGGGCGAGCATGGGGTCGTACCCCCCGCGGAGGGCACGATCGAGGGCCGGGGCGAGCTGCTGATGCCATTCGAGCAGCCCGGTGTCGATCGCTTCGAGCAGCCGACCGGGCGAACCGGCGGCGTAACGGAGCAGCCAGTCAGGGTCCGGGGGCAGGCCGACGCCGGCGCGTTCGATCCAACGCTTCATGGATTCGTCGTCGAGCGGGCCGAACCCGACGCGTTGCGATCGGCTGCGGATCGTCGGCAGCAGGCGGTCCTCGTTGCTGGTGACGAGGATCAGCACCGTGCCCTCGGGGGGTTCTTCGAGCGTTTTGAGCAGGGCGTTCTGCGAGACGGCATCGGAGAGCGAGCGGTCGAGCAGCTCGGCCTCGTCGACGATGAACACCTTCGAGGCCAGCCCGCCCGGCATGTTCGGCGCCCGGTACGCCGGCTCGATGAGCCGGGTGGCGACCACGTCCTTGGCGATGCTCGTGAGCTTGGAGTTCCGCACGCGGTCGTCGCTGCTGAACCGCGCCAGTTCCTTGACGATCACATGAAGATCCGGGTGCGTCCCGGCGCGCAGCATGCCCTGCACCCGGCTCGAGGGGTCGGGGCGGTATCGACCCGATAGATCCGGCCCGGCCTCGGGATCGAGCAGCACCGCCGCGAAGGCGAGGGCGGTGGTGAATTTTCCTACGCCCGAGGGGCCGTGGAAGATCCATGCGTGGTGGACCCGGCCGCATGACAGTGCGGCGTCGAGGGTTTCGACCGCGAGCGGCTGGCCGAGGATCTCGTCGAGCGTGCATTCGAGCGAGGGGGCGACGAGCGGGGCGTATGGCTCGTTTTCGGGCTCGATGGTCTTTTTGCGCTTGGTCGATCGCTTTGCCATTGGGGGGAGGGTATGTTCCGCGAATCGCCCCGGCACGGAGGGATGCTGCCGAAGAAAGGGTGACACAATAAAGATGGGATAAAGAGATCCGAGCCTTCGCTCGTGGACTCGCTCAGACTCGGCGTCCAGGCGGGGACTCGGAGCGAAGAACTCGGAACTCGGATGGTCGGATATGTGTACCGTCGGCAACTTGTTGCCGGTGCTTTGATCCTTGAACGAGGTCGGGGTTTCGGCACTGATTGGCGAGCAACCAGTGGTACCCATTTTGATCCAAGACGCTCGGCGACGGGTCACGGCCTGACCTTTTCCCACGCTTTTTCGAGGCGTTTGGCGCTGACGGGGACGGACGTTTTCAGTTCCTGCGCGAAGAGCGAGACGCGGTATTCCTCGTGCAGCCAGCGGAACTCGACGAGGGCGGGGTCGATCTGCCCGGCGGCGTTGTGTTTCTCGGCTCGCTCGGCGAGGCGGCGTTGCCAGATGTGGACGTCGGCCATTGCGCGCGTGTCACGGTCGACGCCGGTGCGGAGCCGGTCGAGCCGGATTTCCATGCCCCGGAGGAACCGGGGGATGCAGCGGAGCCAGCGGAACGGCGTGCCGGTCAGCGTGCGGGCTGTCACGAGCGACCCCAGTTGCGCCCGCATATCGCGGACCGCCCGATCCCACGCGGCGGGGTGCCTGGCCTGCAACCGGAGATCCACGGTCGATCGGCGCGTGTAGATCTGCGCGGCCAGGGCGGCGCACTCGTCCGCGGTGTGCGCGAGCGAATTCCACGACTCGTCGACGCGGGCGTTGAATTCCTCGAACGTCCGCGGGGGCCTGCGATCACCGAGAAAGAGCCGGTCGCAGATCAGCAGCGTGAGCTGATCGCGGAGCAGGGCCGCGTCGCCGAGCGGGGCGAAAGCGAGGGCGGTCTGTTCGATGCCGGGGATCGTGCGCACATCGAAGCGGAGATCGTTTTTCAGGCGGTGGGTGTAGAGCCTTGCCAGCCCGAGGCGCATGGCGTCATCGGCGGCCTCGGGTGTGTCGAAGAGTTGCAGGGCGACGGGGCCGCCGCGATCGACGAGTGCGGGATATCCGAGCACGGGTGTTTCCCCGGCGGCGATCTCGACGGAACGGGGGATGTCGCCGAAGTCCCAGGCCGTGATGCCCTCACGGTTCCACTCGCCCCCGGCGATGCGGCGGAAGCCCGAGGCGATCTCACCGGAGAACTCGCGTCTGAGCGCGAGCAGATCGCGACCCGAGCGGATTTCCCGTCCCTTGTCGTCGAGCACGCGGTAGTGCATCGAGAGGTGCCGCGGCAGGGCGTCGGGGTTGAAGTGCTCCGGCCGGATGTCGATGCCGGCGCGTGCAGCGAGCGCATCGGCGAGGGCCCGGAGGAGCGGGCCGGATTGAGCAAGCCCGGATTCGGCGATCTCCCGGGCGACGACCGGGATATCGAAATACCGGCGTTTCGACTTTGGGAGCGTGCGCATCAGCGCTTCGATCTTCTCGGCGAGCAAGCCGGGCACGAGCCGCTCGGCCCGGTCGGGGTCGATCTGGCCCAGAAGCCCCACGGGGACGTTGAGTGTTACGCCGTCGTCGGGGGCGTCGGGGTCGAAGCGGTAGCGGATGTCGAGCGACCCTCCCGCGGTTTCGAGTCGATCGGGGAAGGCCTCCGGACTGACCTGCGAGGAGTCCCCCATGAGCACGTCGTCGATGGTCATGAAAAGCAGACGCGGGTTCTCCCGCTCGGCCCGGCGTCGCCAGCGGTCGAAGGTCTGTCCGCTGTAGACATCGGGCGGCAGACGCTTGTCATAAAACGTGAAGCGGGCCTCGGCCTCGGCGAGCAGGTCGCGTCGGCGTGCCTTGTCTTCGAGCGTCGCGATGGTTTTTTCGAGTTCGCGGTTGTGCCGCAGGGCCGGCGCGTCGGAGTCATACTCACCCTCGACCAGCGCGTGGTGGATGAACAGCTCGCGGGCCCTGGGCGGGTCGACGGGGCCGAAATGCGCCCGGCGTTTGGGGACGATCTCGAGCCCCGCGAGCGTGACCTTCTCGAACGACATCACGCGGGCGGATTTGCGGTCCCAGTGCGGCTCGGCGTAGGTGCGTTTGATGAGGTGCTCGCCGAGTTGCTCGACCCAGGCGGGGTCGATCTTCGCGACCGTCCGCGCATACAGGCGGGTTGTGCGCACAAGCTCGGCGGCCACGATCCATTTCGGTTTTTCCCCGAACAACACCGACGACGGGTGCAGGTAGAACCGCGCCCCGCGCGTGCCGCGGTACTCGTGTTTTTCGTCGAGCGTCCCGATGTTCGTGAGCAGCCCGGCGAGCAATGCACGGTGGACGGCGTCCGCGTTCAGCGGGCGGGCGGTCTGGTCGAGATTCATCTCGCGCGCGATCGTGCGCAGCTGGCCCAGCACCTCGGACCACTCGAACAACCGACGCTCGCTCAGGAAGTTCTGCCGGCAGGCCTTCGACCGCCGGCTCCGGCTCAGCGGGCGGATCGAATCGTGGTAGAAATGCCAGATATTCAGCAGCGTCATGAAATCGGAATGCTCGTCGCGGAACCGCTCGTGGGCGGCGTCGGCGTCGGCCTGACGCTCGGCGGGGCGGTCCCGCGGGTCCGGCACGCTCAGCCCCGCCGCCAGGATCAGCACGTCGTGCAAACACCCCTCGGCGTGGCCCGCCAGCACCATCCGCCCGATCCGCGGGTCGATCGGCAACCGGGCGAGGTCGCGGCCGATCGGCGTCAGTTCGTTCTTCTCGTCGATCGCGCCCAGCTCGCGCAGCGTCTCGTACCCGTCGCGGATCAACCGCGACTCGGGAGGCTCGACGAACGGGAACCGGTCCGGCCTGCCCAGGCGCAGCGAAGCCATCTGCAGGACGACGCTGGCGAGGTTCGTGCGTCGGATCTCGGGCGTGGTGAACTCGTCGCGTGATTCGTAGTCGTCCTCGCTGTAGAGCCGATAGCACACACCCGGGCCGACGCGGCCGCAGCGGCCCTTGCGCTGGTCGGCCGACGCCCGGCTGATCGGCTCGATGTCCAGCCCCTGCACCCCGGTGCGGGCGGAGTATCGGTTGATGCGGGCGGTGCCCGGGTCGATCACATACCGGATGCCGGGGACGGTGACGGAGGTCTCGGCGACGTTGGTGGCGATGACGATGCGCCGGCCCGAGTGCGGGCGGAAGGCTTTGCGTTGTTCCGCGACGGAGAGACGTGCGTAGAGCGGGAGGACCTCGTCGTCCCCGCCGAGGTGCCGGCGCAGCGCGTTGGCGGTCTCGCGGATCTCGCGCTCGCCGGGCATGAACACGAGCACGTCGCCGCGGGGTTGGGTGTCGATCTCCCTCATCACGTCGAGCACGGCCCCGACGACGTCGCCGGGGTCGCGCATGAACGAGTCCCGCGCGATGTTGCCGCGTGCGGGCAGCGGGCGGTAGACCACCTCGACGGGCCATGTTCTGCCCGGCACCTCGACGATCGGGGCCGGGCCGCGGGTGGTGGCGAAATGATCGGCGAATCGTTGCGGGTCGATGGTGGCGCTGGTGATGATGAGTTTCAGGTCGGGCCGGCGTGGGAGGATCTGGTGGAGATAGCCCAGGAGGAAATCGATGTTGAGGCTCCGCTCGTGGGCCTCGTCGATGATGATCGTGTCGTAGCGGCGGAGGAGCCGATCGGATTGCGTCTCGGCCAGCAGGATGCCGTCGGTCATTAGCTTGATGAGGGTGCGCTCGCTCGTGCGGTCGTTGAACCGGATCTTGGTGCCGACGATGCCGCCGACGTTGACCCCGAGCTCCTCGGCGATGCGGGCGGCGACGGTGCGTGCGGCGAGCCGACGGGGCTGGGTGTGGCCGACCATGCCTTCGATGCCGCGTCCGAGCCCGAGTGCGGCGTCGAGGCAGATCTTCGGCAGCTGGGTGGTCTTGCCCGAGCCGGTCTCGCCGCAGACGACGACGACCTGATTTTCGCGGATCGTCGCGGCGATCTGCTCGCGCATGGCCGACACGGGCAGGTCGGGGTAGGTCACTTCTGGCCGGTGTTTCTCACGCTCGGCGCGGAGCGCGCGGGATCGGTCCGCCTCAGCGGCGATGCGTTCGAGGGCGTGATCCCTCTGTTGTGGGGCAGTCCGCCCCGAGCGTTCCAGCCCGCGCAGACGGTTCCGCAGCCGGGCCCGGTCGGCGATCATGCAGCCTTCGAGATTGATGCGTGGAACTTTGCGCACGATTCGTGTCAATCAAAGGCGATCAGGCACGGTTTCTGCAACCGGGCGGGGTCGGATCGGAAGAAAAGCACGAGAATGCGGAACAAAGAAGTGATGAAGAACGTTGAATACCGCTTGACGTGATGGCCGAAAAGGGTATTGTCCGCAGAACCGGGGTGCCCCCGGCTGCGTAGAGAGCAATGAACGAGACCCGCCGGGCGAGCGTCCGGTGAGAGCAGAAAGCCGAAGAACTGTGATGAAACAGCATCAGTCCATCTGCCTTCGTACCCGCGTCATGGTCCGCCAGTGGAACGGCGATGTGGCCTCTTGGAGGGTTGGCTGAAGCGAGAACCGCTGCAACCGACGACCCGACGAGGGGCCACCGGAAAACGGTGGCCTTTTTCATTGGGCGTCGAGAATCTGGAGCAACCGTGATGACACTCGACACCACCGAAGTGCTGACGATCACCGAATCGGCCCTCGAACCCGGTGTGCCGCTGGGCGCCCTGGCGGGGCGGATCGCCGGCGTGGCCGAGTCCAGAAACCTCATCGTGATCGTCTCGGCGAGCCGTGGCGAGCAGGCCGCCATGGACCGCCGGGCGGCCGGGCTCGGGCTCTCGGGCGACGCATTCACGCGGGCGAACCTCGTCACGCTTCCGGCCAGGGAGAACGCGCAGCGGCTTTCGGGGCTTCTGACGATGATCGGCGTTGAATCGTCGCTGCTCGAGCCGGCGGTGTTCACGCCGATCACCCGGGGCAGCCCGCTCGAATCCGAGCCGAGGCTGCTGCACGCCAAGCGGTATGAGCAGGCGGTCCGCGAGGCCCGGGTGCTCGTCCTGGCCGGCGGCGTGGGGCGCACACCCGACGGCCATCTGACCAGCCTCGGCTCGGGCGGGGCGACGCTCTCGGGTCTGTTCGTGGCCCAGCGGCTCGGGCTGCCCCTGACACTCGTGATCGGCGGAAACAGCGGAGCCGGTGAAGACACGCTCCCAAAACGGGCGCTACTTTTCGCACGTCGGCACGGGGTGGAATACCGCACCGTCACACAAGACGAGATCACGCAGACACACGAACCTGAGATGACCGGGGTGTGATTCGGCTTCCGGGACAAACTCGTGCGTGTTGACCAGATCCGGGCGTGAGTGGCGGGTGTTTTTCTTGAATGTCGGGTGTTCCTCGTCCGGGTTTCGTGATTTGGGCAGAAATGGAGGAAGCCCCACCTCTCCCCGGTCGCCGGAAAAATCGATGACACGCTGACATCCGCGGGTGAATGGCGATGACATTTCTCCTTCTTCATTGTTCACCATTGGGGAGAGCAAGCGAGAGGAGAGAGAGGGGGTGACGGGTTGGATGCCTGTCCCACCGATGGGAAGAGGGATAGAAAGCCCTCGCTTCCGCTCGGGCCTCTTTGGGGAATGAGAGATGGAGATGGGGAAGAGACGGGCTGAAAGCCCGTCCCACGAGGTGGAGGAGGGGGAGGAGAATCAGGAGCCCCTCACCCCGGCCCTCTCCCCGCGAGGCGGGGAGAGGGAGGTAGG
Source organism: Phycisphaerales bacterium (assembly GCA_027083355.1). GTDB lineage: Bacteria > Planctomycetota > Phycisphaerae > Phycisphaerales > UBA1924 > UBA1926. Next base: position 41,984 of record JALWOY010000178.1, read on the forward strand.
TTTCGGCGTGCATTGGATCTGTCGGTGAATCCGGCGCTTTGCAGGCTCCGCATCGGCGTCTGTTGGATTGAGAAGGACGACCCGGCAGAGTTGATAGTTGGTCCTGCGAGGAGCTGATTGAAACCCGGCCCGTCGCTCACGCTCCGGGCTCTTTTGCGGGGAGAGAGATGGAGAGACGGGCTGGAAGCCCGTCCCACGAGATGGGGTAGAAAGAAGAGAAAGCCCCGGCCCTCTCCCCGCGAGGCGGGGTGAGGGAGGGAGGTATCGGTGCGCTGGATCGGCGTGGATGGTGCGGCCGGGTCGGGTTTGTGATTCAGTGGCCGAACCAGCGGAGGCGGTATTCGCCTTTCTCGTAGACCACGTCCATGAAAGTCCATGGCATGTTGGGGTCTCCCTCGGCTGAGAGGCGGAAGACATTGCGTGCGACGGGTGTCATGAGTACGCCCGGGGTGAACTCGCCGACGGGCATGGCGGAGAAGAGTCTTCGGAGGTCCTGCCGCCTCCGTTTGAGCATGTCGAACGCTTCTCCGGGATCGATGCCTCTTTCGGTGAACTCCGCCCGCGTTTTCGAGCTGAGCAGCTGCTTCGTGAAAAGGTCCTTTTCGTCGGCGGCGATGGTTTCGAGGATGTGGCGCATCAGGTCGCGGACGGTCGGAGAATGGAGTGTGATCGAGCCGTCGGGGTTTGTGACGCGTGTTTGTTGCGGGGTGTCTCCGGCTTCGCCGACCTGGGTTTGCGAGGGGAGACGGAACGCACCGGCGCCGCCCGTGCCCGGGAGGCCGGACATGAACGGTTTTCGCTTCGGGATGACCCTCGTTTGCGTGCAGCCCGCGGCGGCGCATGCGACGGCGCAGCACAGGGTGAGGGCGAGCCTCTTACTGGTCCTGCATGAACAGCGCATCTTTTGTGACCGTGTCGGGGGAATCTTTTCCCCGTTTCCAGAGGTCGTGGACTTCGAATTCCGGTCTTGGCTCGGTGAAGTCGAGGCGTGTGTGGCAGCCTCGGCTTTCTTCGCGCCATGCGGCGGCGCGGGCGACGAGCGCTCCGACGGTGAGCAGGTTCTGTGTTTCCCAAGCCTCGGGGTCGTCGAAGATTTTGTCGAGTGTGTAGCGTCCCCAGAAGTCGAACATTTCCTTGGTATCGCGCATTTTGGGCCCGGTGCGTTCGATGCCGACGTTCCGCCACATCGCGGATCTGAGACTGGAGCGGATATCGACGAGGTCGATCTCGCCGTGGTCGCTGGGTCGGATGTCGCTGACGACCTGGGCGGGTCTCGGGGTTGATGAGCCGTTTTCGGCGGCGCGTTGCTTTGCGAATCGTCCGGCTCTTTTCCCCATGACGAGCCCTTCGAGGAGGGAGTTGCTGGCGAGACGGTTTGCGCCGTGGAGGCCGGTGCACGCGATTTCGCCCGCGGCGAGCAGGCCGGGCACGTCCGTTCTTCCGTGCTCGTCCGTGCGGACACCTCCGACGGCGTAGTGTGCCGCGGGATGGACGGGGATGAGGTCTTTCGCGGGGTCGATGCCGAATCTGTGGAGCAATGCGTTGATCCCGGGGAATCGTTTGGCGAAGTTTTTGATGTTGCGGCAGTCGAGCCAGACGTGCGCCCCGCCCTGTTGCGTGATCCGTCTGACGATGGCGCGGCTGACGACGTCTCTGGGCGCGAGCTCCGCCATTTCATGGACTTCCGGCATGAAGCGTTGTTCGGCGGCGTCGAGGAGGATGCCGCCCTCGCCGCGGACCGCTTCGCTGATGAGTGCTCTGTGTGCGCCGGGGAGGTAGAGGGTCGTGGGGTGGAACTGGATGAAAGCGAGGTCGGCGATGGTCGCGCCGGCGCGGTATGCCATGGCGAGGCCGTCGGCGGTGGCCCCCTTGGGATTTGTTGTTTCACGGTAGAGGATGCCGGCTCCGCCGCTCGCGAGGATGGTGGTCCTTGCCCAGATCATCTGGAGGCCGTGCTTGGGGTGATGCGTGATCGCGCCTCTGACGGGGCTGGCGCTTTGTCGCGAAGGGGTGATGAGGTCGAGCGAGAAACAGTTTTCAAAGATGCGGATCCGAGGATTGGCTCGGGCGCGTTCGAGGAGGACGCGTTCGAGTTCTCGCCCGGTGGCGTCGCCGTGGGCGTGGTAGACCCGGTTGGCGTGGTGCCCGCCTTCCCGGCCTGTGAGGAGCCGCCCGGACTGTTCGTCGCGGTCGAACCGGATCTTCCATTCGATAAGCTCGCGGAGCCGATCGGCCCCCTCGCGGACGATAAGCCGGACGGCGTTTTCGTCGCACAGGCCGGCGCCTGCTTCGGCCGTGTCCTTGGCGTGGGCATCGAAAGAATCGTCGTCTCTGAGGACGCCGGCGATGCCTCCCTGCGCCCATGCGGTGTTGGTGGCGTCGAAGGGCCCTTTGGTGAGGAGGATCACGTCTCCGGGGGAATCGGAATCGGGATCGCCCGCGGCCTCGATGGCGGCGCGGAGACCCGCGCATCCGCCGCCGATGACGAGGGTGTCCGTGAAGATCTGCGGGAGGAGCGAAGAACGGAACGGGATGAGGTATCGCCTCTGGTCGTAGAGCGGGTGCACGGTGAACCCCCCTGTCAGTGGGTGTTTTCGCTCGCGCAGCGGCATCCCTGGCCGCATGCTTGCGGTTGGGGATCGGGGGCCGGGCCGAGGATTGTGTCGAGCTTTGCGTTCAGGAATGCGGCGTGGTGTTCGAGGTGCCATGCGGCGTGTTCGAGGATTTGCCGGGCTGTTGTTTCGCCTGTCGTAGGTGAGAGTGCGCGTCGGTTCCAGTCCTGGGGGGTGCACTGGACGAGCCAGGTGGCGGTGGTCTGTCTGGTTGTGTAGATGGAAGCGAGGAGTGCTCCGGCGGGCATCATCAGGGCGTCGGGGCCGGGGCGGCAGAATCTCGAACCGATGAATGCCTGTTCATCGAAGTTTTCAAAGACCGGGTTTTCCTCGGCGAAGATCCGTCGGAGCCGGGTGGTGAAAAGTATTTCGGTGTCCATGAGATGGGTGAGCAGTGTTCGGCAGGACCACCGCCCCGCGGGCGGGGAGAAGGGGCGGTCCAGATCGTGGTCCGGGAGTTCGACGGCGCGCATGTCGAGGCGGCTGGTGCCGGCGCGGTATCGGTCGATCAGGGCCGGAGGGTCGAGGGCTGCGAACGATTCCCGGCATGGGGGGTGTGGCGTGGGTTGGTTTTCGGTGTTCGCCGGGCTTGTTGTCTGTTCGGATGTCATAGGACTGAACGATACGCGGGTGGGCGGGCCTCCGGGCGGATATGCTGGGTTGATGTCGTCTTGTCCCCCCACTGCTGACGGGCGTTCCGGCGGAGCCGAATCGGGTGGTCGGTCGTTGGCGCTGCGCGTGATGACGATGCCGCGCGATACAAACCCGTACGGAACGATTTTCGGCGGGATCATCCTGAGCTATCTCGACCAGGCGGCGATGATCGAGGCGATGCGGCACGCGCACTGCACCTGGGTGACGGCTTCGATGGAGCGGGTGGATTTCATCGCCCCGGTGCGGCTGGGGGATGTGGTGGAGTTCTACACCGAGACGACGCGTGTGGGGACGCGGAGCGTGACGGTACGGGTCGAGGTTGACGCCCGGCGGCACGCGACGGGCGGTGTGGCGCGTGTGACGACGGCTTCGGTGACGATGGTTTCGCTGGACCATTCGGGGCGGCCGGTGCCCTTCGCCGAGGCGCCCCCGCCGATGATCACCGGTGGAGCCGGGGCGTGACTTCGGGCGGCGGGGGTGATTCGGGTGGCGTGGGGTGGTCGGTGGTTTTCTCGTCGGCGGTCGTGCGCGTGGAGCGGTCGGGCAGGGTGCTGTGCGCGGCGTTTTTGAGTGAGCGCGTGGCCGACCGTGAAGCGGACATGCTGTTCGACGAGATCGAGCCGATGCTGGGCGAAGCGGGAGGGCTGATCGTGGATATCTCGCGTGTGAGCGTGCTGACGTCCGCGGGGATCGGTCTGCTCGTGCGGCTTCACAAACGGCTGCGGGCGGGCGGCGGCCGGTTTATCGTGTGCGGGTTGAGCGATGAGCTGAAGGAGCTGTTCTCGATCACATGCATGGATCGGCTGCTGCGGGTCGAGCGGGATCGGGCGGCCGCCGAGCGGGGGATGGCGGGATGAGCAGGGACGGGCCGGCGCGTTTGGGAGTGCTGATCTCGGGTTCGGGCCGGACGCTGATGAATCTGCATGAGCGGTGTGCGCGGGGCGATCTCGACGCGGAGATCGCGGGTGTGATCGCTTCGCGGGAATGCGTGGGGGCGGAGCGAGCGCGGGCGGCGGGGCTTGATGTCGAAGTGATCGGCGGTGAGATCCCGGCGGGGGTGCTTGAGCGGTGGGTCGAGGATCGCGGAGCCGATTTTGTGGTGCTGGCGGGGTATCTGCGGAAGGTGCCGGTGCCGGAAACTCTGCGGGGTCGGATCGTGAACATCCACCCGGCGTTGCTGCCCGGGGACGGGACGGGGG
>JALWOY010000179.1 GCA_027083355.1 Phycisphaerales bacterium
GTCACGTTCCCCTCCGATCCCCCGCCGACCAAGATCGTAATTTTCGAGCCCGGGCCGACCGATCGAACACCGGTCCCCGCCGCGATACAGCCCGCCGCGACATCGCCCGCCGCCGAACCGGCCCTGCCGCCCGCCCCGGCGACGAAGACGACACCCACCAGGGCCGCCCCGACGGTCCGCCTGAACATCAACACCGCCTCGGCCGCGGAACTCGAGCTCCTTCCCCGCATCGGCCCGACCCTCGCCGGGCGCATCATCGACTACCGCACCGAGCACGGCCCGATCCGCTCGCTCCAACAGCTCACGGAGGTCAAGGGCATCGGCGCGCGCACAGTCGAGCGCCTCGAACCCTACATCCGATTCGAGTAAACCAGACACCCTCCGCCTCGCCCCCGCAAGTTTGCCATTCCAAAACCCGCCCTTGCAGCTTGTGTAGTGCACAAAAAGAGGCCCGAGCGGGAGCGAGGGCTCTCTCACGCTTCCAATCAACCGAACGCTCCAAAGAGGAGGTTCCCGCGGAAGCGGGGGCGATCTCTACTCTCCGCTCGATGACGATCCCCGAAACCGCGACGCCATACCATCCCGCGAACCAGCGACACCCGACCCGGTTGCCCCGGGCCGGGCCGCCGGAGTATGCGCCCATGGACCTGCTCGGCGTCATCGAAAACGACCCGACCGCGGGCAATCTGTGCGCGCATCTCGCCGCGGGCCGGCGTGTCGTCGCGGTGGGGGCACAGGGGTCCTCGACCAACCTCCTCGCCGCGGCCGTCGCGAAGAAAACGGGTCGGCCCGTCGTCCTGCTCGTCGCCCATCTCGACGACGCCGACGAGTGCGAGGCGGAGTTGGCCGGTCTGGGCCGCGGGGTGCTCCGCCTGCCCGCGTTGGAGGTCCTGCCGGGCGAGACGGATGTTGCGATCGACCTGTTCGCCCAGCGCCTCGCGGTGGTGCGCCGCCTCGCGTCGATGCGCGACGAAACGCCCGTGATCGTCTGTCCCATCCAGGCGCTCATGCAGGGCGTCCCCCCGCCCGACGCGCTGGGCCGGCTCGTGCGCGCGATCCGCGTCGGTGATCGGGACGACCCCGCCGGGCTCGCCGCGTGGCTCACCGACGCCGGCTACACACGACTCGACGCCGTCGAGGAGCCCGGCGATTTCGCCCTCCGCGGCGGCATCCTCGACGTCTTCCCCGCTGGGGGCACGGTCGTCGCGGGCGGGTCGGCCCAGCCCGTCCGCGCCCCGGTCCGCATCGACTTCTTCGGCGACGAGATCGAGTCCATCCGCGAGATCGACATCGAGACGATGGGCTCTGACCGTGCGCTCGAATCGGTCGAGATCGTCACCAACGCCCCGGACACCGCCCGCCCCGACGACGACAGCATCAGCCTGCTCGACCTCGTCCCGCAATCCGCCCTCGCCCTGATCGCCGGGACGCTCGAAGTCACCGAGCAGGCCCGGGGGTATTACGAACGCGCCACCGACACCCGCGGCATTTTCGGCCCACCCGCGGTGTTCAAGAAGTTGAGCGAACGGTGCGCCGCCGTCGCCGAGATCAACCAGTTCGCCGCTGGCGCATCGACGGGCGACGTGCGCATGGATCTGCCCGTCGGGCCGATCCCGACGTTCAACCGGGACACGAAATCGGCGATCGCCGAGCTGCACGCCATGCCGGGCCGGGTCGTGGTGGCGTGCCAGAACGAGGGCGAACGCGCGCGATTCGATGAACTGCTCGGCGAGCACGGGTCCGGTGCGCACGTCGAGCCACTCTCGGCCTACATCCACCGCGGGTTCACCTGGGGCGACCCGACGCGCGGGGACCCCGTCTCCATCGTGCCGTACCACGAGCTGCTGCACCGCTTCGAGATCCGCCGGGGCGCCGGGCGGATCAGGGCGGGCCGGGCGATGGACACGTTCCTCGACATCCAGCCCGGCGATTACGTCGTCCACGCCGAGCACGGCATCGCGCGGTTTGTCGGCCTGACGCTGATGAAGGGGAAGGGGAAGAAGGCGGGTGGGCGGGCTGCCCGTGCCGCGGAAGAAAAGAAGACCAGGGCCGAGCAGGAGGAGTATCTCACGCTCGAGTTCGCGGGCAAGAGCAGGCTGCATGTTCCGTGCGCACAGATCGACCTCGTGCAGAAGTATGTCGGCGGGTTCTCGGGCAAGCCCCCGCTGAGCCACGTCGGCGGGACGAAGTGGAAGAACGCCAAGGCGCGGGTGGCCGAGAGTGTCCGTGATCTCGCCGCCGAGATGCTCCGCGTGCGGGCCGCCCGTGAGCACATGCCGGGCGTGCGCTACCCGGCGGACACCGCCTGGCAGCGGGAGTTCGAGGCCGAGTTCCCGTATGAGGAAACCGAGGACCAGCTGGCGGCGCTGGCCGAGATCAAGAAGGACATGGGCAGCGACCGCCCGATGGACCGCCTGCTCTGCGGCGACGTGGGCTTCGGCAAGACCGAGGTCGCCATCCGGGCCGCGTTCAAGGCGTGCGAGTTCGGCAAGCAGGTCGCGGTGCTCGTCCCGACGACGGTGCTCGCCGAGCAGCACGAGCGCACGTTCCGCTCGCGTTTCGCGGGCTACCCCTTCCGCGTCGAGTCGCTCAGCCGGTTCAAGACCACGAAGGAGATCAACGCGACGCTCCGCGACCTGCGCCTCGGGCACGTCGATGTCATCATCGGCACGCACAGGCTCCTGTCGCGCGATGTCCGCTTCGCCGACCTCGGGCTGGTCGTCGTCGATGAAGAACAGCGATTCGGCGTCGAGCACAAGGAAGCGCTGCTGAAACTGCGCATGACCGTGGATGTCCTCACGCTCAGCGCCACGCCCATCCCCCGCACGCTGCACATGGCCATGCTCGGCCTGCGCGATATCTCGAGCCTGACGACCCCGCCGCTCGACCGCCGGGCGATCGTCACCGAGGTCATCCCCTACAACGGGCACCGCATCAGGCACGCGATCGAGCGCGAGCTGGCCCGCGAGGGGCAGGTGTATTTCGTGCACAACCGCGTGCACAACATCCAGTCGATGGCCGACGAGGTGCAGCAACTGGTCCCGGGCGCGCGCATCGTCGTGGGCCACGGGCAGATGCCCCCGCACGAGCTGGAATCGGTGATGCTCGCGTTCATGCGCCGGCAGGCGGACATCCTCGTCTCGACGACGATCATCGAGTCCGGCATCGACATCCCGTCCGCGAACACGATGATCATCAACGACGCCGACCGGTTCGGCCTTGCGGATCTGCACCAGCTGCGGGGCCGGGTGGGGCGGTCGCGGCACCGGGCCTATTGCTACATGCTGCTGCCGGCGGACCGGACGGTGAAAGAGGTCGCCCAGAAGCGTCTCAAGGCGATCGAGCAATATTCGATGCTCGGCGCGGGGTTCAAGATCGCGATGCGGGATCTGGAGATCCGCGGTGCGGGCAACCTGCTGGGCGCCGAGCAGTCCGGGCACATCGCCGCGGTGGGCTACGAGATGTATTGCCGCCTGCTCGAAGAGGCGGTCAAGGACCTGACCCGTGCCCCGGACGAGCAGCCCGTGAGCCGGACGGTGGTGGACCTCGGTCTGACCGGGGTGATCCCGAGGGCCTACATCCCTTCGGATCAGCGGCGGATCGAGGCGTACCGGCGCATCGCCTCGGCCCGCACGCGGGCCCAGCTCGACCGCGTGCGAGAGGATCTCCGCAGCGCCTACGGCGAGCCACCCCGAGCCGTCGAGCGGCTGCTGGAATTGGCCGGGTTGCGGGCGGCGGTGGCGTCGCTGGGCACGCGCACGGTGACGGTCCGCGGGCCGGACGTGGTGTTTTTGTGCCCCGACCCGGGCCCGGTGTCGGCGGCGTTGAGCGCGGCCCGCGGCACGGTGCGCACGATCGACGCCGACCTGGCCCAGACCAACGCCCGGTCGATCTCGGGCGAGCGGCTGTGCGAGGTGTATTACCGTCCGCCGGAGAACTATCTCCGCGATCCCGTTTCGTTGATGCGGGTGCTCACGAAGCATCTGGACGTGCCGACGGGCTGAGCGCAAAGAAACGGCCCGGGGCGAGAAGTCCCGGGCCGCTTCGGGTTCGCTGATCGCGGGGGCCGCCTCAGGCGACGAGGTCCTTGAGGCCCTTCATCGGGCGGACCTTGACGACGTTGCGGGCGGGTTTGGCCTTGAAGATCGTCTCCTCGCCCGTGAACGGGTTGATCCCCTTGCGGGCCTTCGTCGCGGGCTTGCGCACCACCGTGACCTTCATCAGGCCCGGCACGGTGAACGCCCCGGCGGCGCCCTTCTTCAGGTCGGCCTTGATCATCTGGCTCATCACATCGAACACGCCGGCGACTTCCTTCTTGCTGATGCCGACATGCTCGGCGATCGTGCCGAGCACCTCGCTCTTGGTCCGCGGCTTGCCCTTGGCGCTGGTGATCCGCGCCGGCTTCTTGGCGGGGGCCTTCGAGGCCGCCTTTTTCGCGGTTTTCTTCGCCGTTTTCTTCGTGACCTTCCGGGCGGTCTTCTTCGCGGTCTTCTTCCGGGTCGTCTTCTTCGCCATGGCTCATGCTCCGAGTCTGGTTTGTGGTGGTTCACCGGCCACTCCGTTCGGCCGGGCGTCGACACTATCGGCCCGAGGGCCTCGAATCCCCTATTTTTCCGGACTTTTTTGCAACGAGCCACAAAAAACCCCTGAAAAACAAGGGATTTTCCGGGAGCCGACCGCCGGGGACGCGCTCCGGCACGCCCGCAGAACTGCTCCCGCACGGTCGCGGCTCGTCGGATACGGTCGTGGTTCATCGGAAACAGAACGCTCGGCGGGACCTAGCCTTCCCGCATGGCGCGCTCCCCCACGACAGACCGACGCCCAGTCGTCGCCGTCACGCGGGCTGTCCCGGGCGAGTTGATCGTGCCGGGCGCGGCGGTACGGGTGATGGGCGAGTCTGTCGCGCCCGTTGACGAGATCCACCGCTTCATCGCCGGGTGCGACATCCTCGTGCCCATGGCGATCAACCGGGTTGACTCGGCCATGCTCGACGCCGCCGGGTCGACGCTGCGGGGGGTGTGTGTCTACGCGTCCGGCTACGACAACGTGGATCTGGACGCCTGCCGGGCACGCGGGGTCCCGGTGACGAACGTGCCCGACGCCGTCACCGAGGGCACGGCCGACATGGCCTGGCTGCTGGTGCTGGCCGTCGCCCGGCGGCTCGTCGAGGGCGACCGCTTCGTGCGGTCCGGCGCGTGGCGTGATCACGGCCCGGTGTCCATGACCGAGTTCATGGGGCGCGACCTGGTGGGCCGGACGCTGCACATCGTCGGGGCGGGGGGGATCGGTCTCGGTGTTGCGAAACGGTCGCTGGCGTGGGGGATGCGGGTGCTCTACACCGCGCGGAGCCGGCACGCGGAGTTCGAGCACGCCCCGGTGTGCGCGCGCCGGGTCGACCTCGACGAGGGGCTGACCGAGGCGGACGTGGTGAGCATCCACACCCCGCTGACTCCCGAGACGCGCCACCTGATCGACGCCCGCCGGCTGTCGCTGATGAAGCCGACGGCGATCCTCGTCAACACCGCCCGCGGCTCGGTCATCGACGAGGCGGCCCTGGCCGGGGCGCTGCGCGATCGGCGGATCTACGGCGCGGGGCTGGATGTCTTCGAGCGCGAGCCGGACGTGCACCCGGATCTGGTCGGGCTGGACAACGTGACGATGACCCCGCACATCGGGTCGGCCGAGGCCCGCTTCCGCGAGGAGATGACGCGGATGGTCGCGGCCAATGCGTCGGCGATCCTCAAGGGTGAAGACCCGCCGAACCGGGTGGCGTGAGGCCCGGCTGGGTTACGGGCATCCCGCCGCGAAGGCCTGCACGAACGCCGCGATGTCGGCCAGATCGAACACGCCGTCCGCGACGATGTCGGCTTCGGGTGCCTGTGATGCGAAGCCGGACACGAACGCCGTGACATCCGCGAGATCCAGCACGCCGAGGGGGTCGGCGAGGTCCGCGGGGCCGCAGGGTTCGGGGATGGTCGCGATTCCGCCCGTGATCGCCAGGCCGAAGCCCTGCGCGCCGGTGTTGACCATCGCGCCGTCGATGCGGATGGTGTAGACCCCCGCGTCGGGTGTCGGCAGCGCGACGACCTCGACGTTGTTGCGTGTGTCGGGTGTGCCGCCTGTCGTGCTCTCGCCGGTGAGCATGTCGATGTGATTGCCGAGATAGACCGCCCCGCCGGGTGTTTCGAGCGAGAGATCGAGATCGTTGACCACCGGATCGGCGGCGCCGAAATCTCCGGGCGCGTCGTGCCACGCCAGGACGATCCGCATCGGCTCGGCCGAGTCGACGACCTCGAACCGGATGAGCCGGGCGTCGCCCGTTTCGAGCGCGTCGGGGGTGTTGTTGAACGCCTGATCGATGATCAGCGAGAACCCGGACCCGGGCAGCGGGAGCGAGCCCGTGAGCATCACCCGCCCCCATCCCTCGCGGTCCGAGGGCCAGCCCGGCTCGTCGGTCAGGTCCGCGGCCCCCGCGACGAGCACCGCCTTGAGCAGCGCCCCGCTCGGGGTGAACGCGTCGGCCGGGTCGGGCGATCCGGTCGGGTACCACCCGTCGACGAAATACTGCCGTGCGATCGCCGCCGCCCCCGAGACGACCGGGGCTGACATCGACGTGCCCGAGTTGAACACGGTGTTGCAGGTGCCGCCGAAGGGGTAGGCGCTGAAGACCGAGCACCCCGGCGCGACGAGGTCGGGCTTGCGCCGCCCGTCGGCCGTCGGGCCCGCGGCGCCGAGGCAGAACTTGCTCTGCATCGGGCTGTCCTGCGTCGCCGCGACGGCCAGGGCGTTCTTGGCGTTCTCGGGGGTTTTCAGGGTCGAGCCGTTGCTGACGGCGAAGACGACGAGGTTCTCGTCCTGCTGCCAGCAGAACGAATCGACGGCGCGGGCCAGCCCGCCGTAGGTGCTGCTCTGGTCGTCGCCCCAGCTGTTGTTGTGGATCGTGGCGCCCTGCGAGGCGTGCAGCTCGAGCCGCTGGAGCAGGGGGGATTCGTCGAACGCGGGGATGGTGTTGTAGACGATGCGGGCGCCGGTGGCGGTGCCGCGGAGGTTGGTGTTCATCGTGCTGTCGCCGGCGAGGATGCCGCAGACGTGCGTGCCGTGGGCGTCGACCCCGGCAAACGGGACGTTGTAGGCGAGGATCTTGCGGTGCAGGGGGCCGATGGGGTGGTCGGGGTCGTCGAAGGCGCAGTGGTCCCAGTCGAGGCGGGTGTCGAGCACGCCGACGATCTGGCCCGCGCCGTCCAGCCCGGCGGCGTCGAACGGGCCGGGGTTGATCGTGCCCGTTTGGGCGATGAGCCGAACGGTGTCGTTGCGGGGCGTGGGCTCGGGGGCCTGCTCGACCCAAAGCACGCCGGGCATCGACGCGATGACCTCCGCCTGATCGGGCGTGGTGATGACGAGCGAGAGGTCGGTATCGCCCAGCGGATAGACCGAGATTGCGTTCGTGGGCCGGGTGCCGGGTCTGGAGTAGACGTGTAGGGCGATCAGCCCTCGATTGGCGAGCCCGACGGCCCGGGCCGAGACGGGCCGACGCGACCCGATGCCGGGGTCGAGCCTTCCGGTGGTGTCCGTCGATTCTCCCGCGCTCGCCGCGACAACCCCCGCGGCGATGGCGGCAAACAGGCAATATGCGTCGGTCTTTTTCGGCATCCCCGAGAACCCCTGCGAAACCCGACGGCGTCAGGCGGCGTCCCGCCGGGCGAACGGCAGACGCAACCGGTATGCCCCGTCATCACCCCCCCGCGCGAGCCGGACCGCCTCGCGCGTGCCCTGTCTGGCGAGCGTCAGACGCAACCCCGTTCGTCGGACGATCGAGCGGACACCTTGCGGCGCCCCGAAGACAATCAACTTCCCGCCCTCGGCGCTCAGCGAATCGGAGACTTGCACCAGCGCGCGCAGGCCCTCGCAGGTGATTTCCCGGACCATCCCGAGCGAGACGGCCTGGCGCGAATGCCCCCCCATCTCGGGGTTGGCGTAGCCGAGACAGATCGAGGCGATCTCCTCGGCCCGCCACCCGCTGAAACTCTCGCAGTTGACGGTCAGGATCAGCACGCCGTCGTCGTGGCGGGTGTTGACGAGCGGCTGGGGGGTGAGTGTTTTCGATCCGGTCATGGTGTCCTCCGCACAGTGGTGATTGGAGAAGATGTGCGATCCATTCCGCATCCCGGCGAGCGGCGGGGGCGGAAGATGAGGCTTCAAGGTGGGGTTGGAGAGGCTGTGCGGGTCATGCGGTCGGCGCAACCTGCATCATCCTGTTTCGTTCGGTCGGGCCTCGGTGTGGTTCTGGATCGCCGACACAGGGGCGGCGCACGCGGTCGAGGCGTCGGATCGGGTGCGCCCGGAATCCCGCGAGCAAGATCCGGCGCGGGCTCAGCGTCGGCGTCTATCGCATCTTCGCGCGATATGCCCGAAAAAGCCCGTGGTTGTTTGCGCGGACCGGTTTCTTGAGCGGGCCGTTTACGCCGACTTCGAATCGCCGCGTGCGAAGATGCTGGCGACGTAGTTGAGCACGTCGGTGGCGCTGGCGTCGTTGTAGCCGAACTGTTTGATGAGGCGTTGCTTGACGACGTCGATCTTCTGCTGTGTCTCGTCGTCGATGACGCTGGAGACGAGGTTCTTGAGTTTGATCGTGTCGCGTGAGTCCTCGAAGAGCTTGAGCTCGAGGGCCTTGTAGAGCCTCGCGTTGGTGTTGTACTCGAACTTCTTGTTGTCCAGCGCGAGCGCCCCGATGTAGTTCATGATCTCCTGGCGGAAGTCGTCCTTGCGGTTCTCGGGGATGTCGATCTTCTCCTCGATCGACCGCATCAGGCGCTCGTCGGGCTCCTCGTCCTTGCCGGTGTATTTGTTGACGACCTTTTCCTTCTGCGTGTAGGCCCGGACGTTCTCGATGTAGTTGGCGCACAGCCTCTTGATGGCGTCCTCGTCGGCGGAGATCGCCCGCTGCACCTCGCCCTTGATGATGTCCTCGTACTCGTCCTTGACGATGCTGAGGATCTCTTTGTAACGCTTCTTCAGCTCCTCGTCGGTGATCAGCGAGTGGTGCGACAGCCCGCTCTCCAGCTCGTTGAGCACCATGAACGGGTTGACGGTGTGCTCGGCCAGCGCCTGCGGGCGGACCAGCGCGTTGGAGATCTTGTCCTGCACATAGCGCGGGCTGATCCCGTCCATGCCCTCGCGCGGCGCCTCTTCCTTGAGCTCCTTGACCGAGTCCTCCGTGAACCCCGGGATCGACTTGCCGTTGTACAGCTTCATCTTCTGCATCAGCGTCAGGCCGGCCTTCTTGGGTTCTTCGAGCCGCGTCAGCACGGCCCACATCGCCGCGACCTCGAGCGTGTGCGGCGCGATGTGGATGTTCTTGATACGGTGCGGGCCGAAGTCCTTCTGATAGATCTTGATCTCGTCGTCGAGGCGGATGTTGTAGGGGATGTCGATCTTGATGGTCCGGTCGCGGAAGGCCTCCATCATCTCGTTGGACTGGAGCCGCTTGTATTCGGGCTCGTTGGTGTGCCCGAGGATTACCTCGTCGATGTAGGTCTGGGCGAACTTCTTGGGCTTGATCGTGTGCTCCTGCGACGCGCCCAGCAGGTCGTACAGGAACGCGACATCCAGCTTCAGCACCTCGATGAACTCGCAGATGCCCCGGTTGGCGATGTTCAGCTCGCCGTCGAAGTTGAACGCGCGCGGGTCGCTGTCCGAGCCGTACTGCGCGATCTTGCGGTAGTTGATATCCCCGGTCAGCTCGGTCGAGTCCTGGTTCTTCTCGTCCTTGGGCTGGAACGTCCCGATCCCGACGCGGTCCTTCTCGCTGAGCACGATCCGGCGGACCTGCACGTGCTCCATCACCTTCTTCCAGTCCCCGTCGTAGAACGCCATCAGGTCTTCGTAGATCTTGCGGCTGAACGGGTCCGGCTCGCCGAAGACGCGGAGCTGACCGCCCCGGTGCTCGGGCTGATACCCGGAATTGAACCGCTCGACCAGCGCGTCGCGGGCCTGCCGGGGGATCAGCACCAGCGGGTCCTCGTGCATCGGGCTGGGGTACGCGTGGTCCTTGCGCGCCTCGTGCGGGTTGCCCTCCATCGGCGTGACCTCGCACCGATCGTCAAGCAGCCAGCTGAAGGAATACAGCGCCCCCTCGGGCGTCCGGCTGTAGTGCTCGATGCCCTTCTTCAACAGCCGCGCGATGGTGCTCTTGGACGAACCCACCGGGCCGTGCAGCAGCAGGATGCGCTTGTCGGTGCCGTAGCCCTCGGCCGCCGAGCGGAAGAAATCGACGAGCGACATGAGGGCGAAGTCGAGCCCGTAGATGCCGTCTCGCCCGTCCTCGAACGGATCGCTGAAGAAGTGGTAGCGGACGCAGTCCTTTTTGAACAGGCGGTATTTCTCCCATCCGCTGGCCAGGATCGCGTCGAACATGCGCTGATACGCGTTCCGCAACACCGCCGGGTTCTTCTCGCACAACTCGAGATAGTCCCAGAACGTGCCCGTCCAGTGGTGTTCCTTGAACTCCCCACGGTCGAGGCGGGATTCGATCAGTTCGACGATGTCATGGTGCTCGGCCATCGCGGGTCCCTCCGCGTACACGCCGGCCCGGCACGCGGAAACCCCGCGGCCCGTGCCGTGCGACGATGCATTCGTTCAATCCGGCGTCCCGCCGATGGAGGCGGGCGCTGGCGTCCACACACCCACTGCACGATCGAATGATCTATCGGCCGACACCGAGCGGGGGAACACCATCTTCGTGGGTTCTCTTCCAAACCGCTATACGAGGCCCAGCACCGCGAGGATCGGAATGATTCCGGGCGATTTCACCTTGGCCCAAACAGGGGGGTGCCCCTCACGATCCAAAGGGCCCCGCGGATTCAGCCCGATCGCCCATAGGGCACAGCGGTTTGACGCCGAGTCTGAGCGAGCCCGCGAGCGAAGGCTCGGATCGCATGCTCAAACGAGACAAAGCTCGGACCATCAACCCGAACAGGCGACCAGCGCTAACCTCCCGGCATGTCATTCGGACTCGGACATGGCAAGCCGCTCGACGACGCGCCCGGTGTGGTGGGCATCGCCGACACCGAGCTCGGCCCCCTGCCCGACGACATCATCACCAACCCCGAATCGGGGTGGGTGGACCCCCGCGCGTGGTTCGAGGACCCCGGCCGGCCGTTCGAGATCGAGATCGGCTCGGGCAAGGGCACGTTCCTCGTCCAGCAGGCCGATCTGGAGCCGGGGACCAACTTTCTGGGCATCGAATGGGCCCGCGAGTTCTACATGTATGCGGCCGACCGCGTGCGTCGCCGGCGTGAGTCGGGATCACTCATGAATGTGCGCATGCTGCACGCCGACGCGGCCGAGTTTCTGCGGTGGCGCTGCCCGAGCGGGATCTGCCGGGTGATCCACCTTTATTTTTCCGACCCCTGGCCCAAGAAACGGCACCACAAGAAACGTGTCATCCAGCACCGGTTCTTGGCCGAGGCGTGGCGCGTGCTCGAGCCGGGAGGTGAGCTGCGGATCGTGACCGACCACGACGATCTGTGGGCGTGGGACATGGCCCACTTCGAGACATGGGTTCTGCCACGCGATACCGCGTGCTCAAGGGGACCCGAGCAGGGGCAGGGGCTTTTCGAGGACCTGATCGACCCCGGAGCCCTCGCTTCCGCTCGGGCCTCCTTGCCCGACATGCCCGAGGCGGTGTGTTCGCGCCGCGCGTCGATGCCCGAGCCGCCGTTCGAGTTGCTGGGGTTTGACCGGCCCGAGTCGGCCGGCGAGGGCGAGATCGTGGGGACCAACTTCGAGCGCAAGTTCAGGGTCGAGGGCCGATCGTTCCACGCGTGCGTGCTGCGGAAAAGGGGTGAAGAGCCTCGTACCCCAGCGAATTGATCAGTAGTCACGCCCCCGGATGCCCTCGGGTGTGTTGTGGAGCCTCATGTTGGTAATGCTCGGTGGATTGAAAATGTTCGTTGCAGGGTCGGTGGCGAGCGCAGGTATTTTCTGCTCTACGTGGAGATCCGCGAACAGGATCGGCGTCGGTCGGGCGATGTCCGGCCCGATCATCGTGATGGTTTTATCGATATACGGCATCTCGGCGTCCCAAGCCAGCGCCTTGGCCGACGGAAACACAACCTCATTCGGGCTGACAGAGCTGAGAAGCAGGGGGTCTGGTTCCGTGCCTTCGATCCAAGTCGCGGGGCGAGCCACAAATGAAGCGCTGTAGATATACGAACTGGGCCAGCCACAGGTGTCATCATCTCGGTCCGCCGAAGGAGCGACGAAGACTTCGCGATACTCCGCCCATGGCGCATACGGCTCCACAACCGCGGGCCACTGCCGGACGATCTGCCAGTGTTCGATTCTGATTTGCACACCCGGGCAGGCGTAGGGATAGAACGACGGCTCGCCGAACTCGTCATCGACCGCGGTCGGGTACGCCCGTTCAGCTTGGGTATATGTCTCCATCACGATCCCGATCTGACGGAGATTCGAAGCGCTGGCCATCATTTTGGCCGACCGGGAGGCCCCCGCCAACGCCGGCAGAAGGATCGCGATGAGCACAGCGATGACGCCGATGATGACGAGCAACTCGATCAGGCTGAAACCCGGACAATGCACCCGCCCGATTCGTCCCCGGGCCGACCGGGTTCGGAATGACACGTCCATACGGCCACCTTCCGGGAGCGATCACAATGGAGGCACTAACAGATCACCGTCGCCGCCATCCCTGCTCACCGACACCCCCACAAGAACCCATTTCTTCAGTGTCCGGTGATACGCAAAGGAAAGGCCAAAGTAACCATCATTGGCCTTGCCATGGTAAGGATTGATGCGCATGGGCACCGCGATCTCAAACACGTCGTATCCTTCGGCTTTCGGATCATCAATCCCGCCGGCCCCCCGGCGCGTCCCGTCGAGCCGTTCGATCCCGATTGTGGCGCGCTCGACGGGATACCCGTCGTCCAATGATTGACTTACGATGATACCCGCATCATCCAACGGAGCCATAGAAACGATTTGAGACCCGATCTCCCACTGATTCCGGAACATCTCAAGGGATTCTTCCGACAGGTCCTCCATTGATGCGATGTACGAAACAAAGTCGTCGGCCGAACCGAAGACATATCGTTGAATCGCGGAGCCGAATTCGAGAGCCAGCTCCTCCGGTTGCGGGATATCGCTGTTTGACGGGAACCGATCTGTGATGCGTTCGAGCGCGGCGACCTCGAGCCGGGAACGGACCTCGTCCGGATCCATCGCCTTTGGATCGATGGTGTAGTGGGGCTGGTAGACAGACCCTTCACCGGCCACGGATGCGGATGATTCCGGCTCACCTTCCCGCCCGCCTGTTGCCCGGGATCTTGATACGAGTAAAGCGACGGAGGCTGCGACAAGGAGAATACCCGAAATGATCAGTGCATACTTACGAGGAACATTCATGGTTCTTCCTTGTGTTACCGAACACCATCATACACCAAATACTCCCGGTCGACAAAGAATGCCTAATCGACCTGGGAAGGATCTTTGACGGAGATGCATTTCGCTCTGACAGCGATGATCGTGCCAGCGTCGTTATAGAACCGTTCGCAACTGCAAGCCTGATCCTCGCGACAACACATGCTCGAAGTGATGGTGAAGCCGTTCGAGAACGTGTAAGAACAAGAGCACTCCTGCGGCTTGTCGCTGGGGCAGTCGAGCGCGTTCGCGGCACCCGCCACCAGCAACAGCGAAGCGATCGCCGTGGCGATCTTGAGCATGGAACTCTGCCGTCCGTTCTGTGCACTGCGCATCATATCATCGACTCCTTGTGTTTCAGAAAATTGCTGTACCCACACATTCATACATATCATGTGACTCGGAACACATCTCGCACATGGCCCGCGCCAATATAC
>JALWOY010000180.1 GCA_027083355.1 Phycisphaerales bacterium
GATCGCTCTACGAGGGTCTGTCGGCGATGGGGCACGAGGTCGTGCGGGCCGGGGGGCGGACGGTGGCGCACGGCCGCGGGCAGATCATCTATCGTCTCGACGACGGCTACCTCGCGGCGAGCGACCAACGCAGCGACGGGCAGGCGGTTGGGTTCTGAGCCGGTGGCGGTCAATCTGCCGGGGAGAGTTTCGGCGTTCCTTGGCTGGTTGGTGTTGTCGATTCATCGCCGGTGTGGGTGCCGCACATCGGCGGATTCTTTCGGGCGAGGGCCGGTGCATCACGGGGCATTCCGGGGAGCAAAAGAAGAAAACCGACCATGCACAGATTGCGCCCGATCCCGAATGTCGTCGATGTCAGAAATGCCACGTCCGGCTCGAAACTCCCGAGACATCCGCATGACGGCTTGTCGGGATGAAGGCGCAAGAAGATCAGCGTGCCCGTAAAAAGAATGAGAACCAGAATCGCAGGAATCCTCGTGCGAGAAAACCCGAGGACCAACCCGAGACCGAGCAGAGCCTCGATCCCGACCAGCGATACCGTGACCACCGGCCTGACAACCTGCGGCACGCCGATCGCGTCGAAGGCCTGCGACATGCTCAGCGGATCAATGGCCTTGCCGGTGGCGCTCAGAAGGAATATGAGGCCGATAACGATTCCGACAACGGTTGACGATTTCAAGGGGCTGTCTTCCTTCGTGATGTGTGTGGTTTTGCTTTGCTTTTCCTGGACACCCCCGGGACCCTGCTTTGGGCAAAGCGTCGCGCATTCTCGATGACCCCGATCCACGTTTCACGGAATTTGCAACAGAACGGGCCGCCCTCCGAGAGCATCGAGATCGCGAGATCCGATTGCGGTTCGCCCGGGCGGAATTGATCTTCCAACGCGAGCAAAACAAGGCCCGCTTGGGATCGGATCAGTCGATCCGGGTACTGCGCAAAACGCAGGGCCTGCGCAAGCACATCGTCGAACGACTCGCGGGGGAACACGGCTTGTGGCCATGCCCTTGCGATCGCGCGCAGACCGTTGGCGATCTCGGCTTGTTCGATCTGCAGGAATTCTTCCGACACGGGCCGGTCGGCCGGGATCTCACGTGATTCAAGATATGAAAGGAACGGTTCAAGTTCAGACGCTTTCCCGGTGAAACGATCCCTGGCCGCGATGCCACGCATGGTGATCGGCAAAGGAATGTTGCCGTTTTCATCACGCTCCCACGTCACCCTTTTCGGCAGCGCCCGATACGCCTGCTCCACCGAGCCGAAGGGGTCCGGCCGGGTGGCATTGAGGTTGTAGATCGTGATCGCGACGAGGGTCATGCAGACCAAGGCGGCGATCCAGATGCGGATGCTTGCCCGCACTCTTCCGCCTTTCGGGGGTTGAGCCTCGGCAGGAAGCCCGGGATTCATGGTTTTTCACCATCTCGCCCGAGACGGGCGTCCCAAGCATCCCTCTTCTCCTTTACCATCATGGCAACCGCGTCGTTTGCCATGATGCGTTCGTAGACCTCGCGGAGATCATTCGGCGCGTTTTCCCCCAGCCGTTCGATCATCTCTTGGGCGACAAGTCCGGCGGCCATTCGAACCGATTCGTCTTTGACATTCGACACCCGTTGAAGATGCCCGATGATTTCATCTTGTGGGACGCCGTATATCTTGCCGGCATCGTGCCACGTCTGGGCGAGACACCAGAAACCAGTGATGGCAAAGCTGATATCTGTCGGGTCGATCAGGTCCAGCTGGTCATCCATCGGCGAGATGCGGCAATCCCGGATGAGCGTCACGAATGGAGCGACTTCTTCCGGTTCCCCGATGAATCGTCCCTTGTATTTGTTGGCCGCGAACCACGCCGCCGCCGCGGCTTCCTTTTCATCGAGTCCGCGGTAGCGTTCCATATCGACTCGGCGGATGGCGGACCTGAGGTGCTCGGGGTCAACGGAGAGTTGTCGGGCCGTGGCGTCGATATCGGAGATGACGGGTTCATTGGGCTTTTGAACAATCCGGAGCGTGATGAGAAAGCCCATGCCGATCAGAAGAACGGCCACGATCCCGATGATTTTCTTTTTCATCGCCCAAGAATACCGCACGGGATTGCCCTCCGTATCGATGCATTCTTTACTCGGGGATGGGCGATGGCGCGATCTTTGGAGAAGGGCAGTTCGCGGGCAAACCGACACAGTGGGCGTTTCTGCACGCCGCGTTATCATCGCCGTCGTGATTGAAATGGCTGCAACAGATCCTACACGCCCTGGCACACGGTTCAACACCGCACGTCGAGTCGTTCTCGTGAGGGTTGTTCCACGGCGAGATCCATGTCGCCATGGCCATAGTCGTCACCCCGGCGAGAATGAAAATTCCTGCGAGAATCCTTTGCGTCGCCATTGTATTCCCCCCTTTCTTTGGGGATGAGTCCGTCACTTTCACCGACATGCGTCGTTGCCGAATGTCATCAGTTTACCCCCCCCCTCCGCCTGTCAAGAACTTTTGACGACAAGTGGAACAAAAAAATATCGTTGTTGTATACTGAAAGAATGATGAAGCACGCGTACTCACTTGTTGAGGTGGTCGTCGTCATCGGCGTGATCGGCATCCTTCTTGTCATCGCGTTGCCGGCGATTGGTGCGGCACGGCGCGTCGCGCGTGGTTTGCAGTGCATGAGCAACTGCCGAGCATGCGCCCAAGCAGTCACGGAATATACCATCGACTCACGCGGCTATTACCCATTCTTCGCGGATTTTGAATCCGACCCCGCTTTCGAGAACGGCGGAATCGGGCTGTCATTCCTGTGGCAAAGTCACCACTGGCCCATGGTGATGGGCGATCGTCTCGGCCGTGAACGGTTCAGTGAGACGCGGTTCTGTCCGAGCAACCCGATACTCGATGAAAGTATCACCACAATCGAATCGTGGTACCCTCAATCATATATCTATCCGAGTGACTTCTTTCTCGCCGACGGCTTCTTCACTGACCCGCGGCTCTGGAGGGAAAGCGCGGACCCGGCGAATGCGGATCTGTATCATGCGATCACGTCCGCGGAAGTCACTTTTCCAAGCATGAAAGGGATGCTGGTCGAGCTCACGCCATACCACAGGATGAGCGGTTTTTCGATAGCAGATATACGTCGGGCCGCATTGAACGGCGAGAACCCCACGGGCCGGTTTCATGTGTCATTCGCCGACGGCAGCACCCGGAATATCGATCAATCATCGTTGGCCCCGGGGATTCAGCCCGGCACAACGGAGCCGGGAACGCCCGTGCTCGCGACAAAGGAAGGCGTGCACGGGGCTGACCTTCAAGGCCCTTAAACCACCAGCGCGTCGAGATTCTGTAGCTTATTGCCGACTTTCAAGCGGACGACCGCATTCGTCGCAGAAGCGGGCTCCGGGGGCGGCCGGTTCGCCGCAGTCGGGGCATGTGATTGACACTGGGAGGGATCGGCCGCACGCGGCGCAGAACTTTGCATCGTAGTCGTTGGAATGGCCGCACTCGGGGCAGAGCCGCCCCGTGTCATCTCCAACCGGAGCCTTTCTGATGACTTCGGCGATTGCGCCGATACCCTCGCGGCTGTCGCTTGCGATCTCGTTGAAGGTTTTGCTGACCGCGGGGGCGTACTCACGACCGAAATAACGGGCGATTTTCCCGGCGTATCCCGCTTTGGTCATCCCTACTCCGAAAACGAGCAGGGGAAGACCGACGAACAACAGCCCGAAGTGCCGCGGCGCATGCATCGCATTCGCCGCGGAAAAGAAGTCGACAAATCCGATGATGAGCAAGATGACCGCGATTGACAGGAGCAAAGGGCCGACCGTACGAAAAATCTCCCTTGCCCGACGGTATTCGTTTTCCGGCATCGGGTCTTCCATGTCGGCCTCAGTCTAATGAAAACTCTCACCTGTGTCAACCGGGATGAGCCGAGGCTCATTCTGCACACAAGGAACGGCCGTCCGCGTGGTGTTACCACGGCGGGGCCCTCACCCCAGCCCGACGAGTTTGTCGTTGTTCTCGAACCGGTTCATGGCGGCGAGGAGTTGTTCGACCTGCTGATCGGGGCGCATGTTCATCATGCGTCGGCGGAGAGCTGTGACGGTGGCGAGGGTTTTTTCGTCGAGCAGGAGGTGTTCCTTGCGGGTGCCGCTGCCGGCGAGGTCCATCGCGGGGAAGAGGCGTTTCTCGGCGACTTTCCGGTCGAGGATCAGCTCCATGTTGCCGGTGCCCTTGAACTCCTCGAAGATGACCTGATCGCCCTGGCTTCCGGTGTCGACGAGGCAGGTGGCGAGCATGGTCAGGCTGCCGCCCTCCTCGGTGTTGCGGGCGGCGCCGAAGATCTGCTTGGGGATCTCGAGCGCCCGGCTGTCGATGCCGCCGGACATGGTCCGCCCGCTGTTGGCGTGCTTGTTCGAGCGGTTGAAGGCCCGGCCGAGCCTCGTGAGCGAGTCCATCATCACGAGGACGTGCCGGCCCGCCTCGACCATCCGCTTGCAGCGTTCGAGCGTGAGCGTGGCCAGCTGGATGTGCCGCTCGACGTCGTGGTCGTTGCTCGACGCGAGGATGCGGACACGGTCGCGGGGCCAGTCGTGCGGCCAATCGTCGTCGGGGCGTGTGGTGGCGAATGTACGTTTGAAATCGGTGACTTCCTCGGGGCGCTCGTCGACGAGCAAGAGGATGACGTGCATGTCCTCGTGGTTGCGGAGGACCGATTCGGTGATCTGCTTGAGCAGGGTGGTCTTGCCGGCCTTGGGCGGGCTGACGATGAGGCCGCGTTGGCCGCGTCCGATGGGGCAGAAGAGGTCGATGAGCCGGCACGCGGGCGGGCAGCCGGGATATTCGAGTGTGAGGCGTGGCTGCGGGTCGATGCTGGTGAGATCCTCGAAGGGCTTCGCGTTAGCGAATGCTTCGGGGTCCATGCCCTCGATGGCGACGAATGACTCGACGACCGGGCGGACCCGCCTCGGGCCGGGCTTGCCGCGTCGGCGTCGGCTTTTTTTCTGGCCGACCTCGACGGTGACTTCCAGGCCGTTGCGCAGGGGGAGGATGTCGCCGAACGAGACGGGGACATATGGGTCGTCCGCGTTCTGGAGGACGACGGCGGCGTCGGAGACCTGCCGGACGCGTCCCTCGGCTTTTCGGGGCCATTCGAGTATGCCTGTCACGGTGGTCGCCGGCGTCTGAGACATGGATCCCTCTTCGATTGCATCATCGGCCCGGGCTCTCCGCGTGCACGGAGGTCCGCCCGTATCACACGGCCCCCATGATCGGGGAGAACACACCGCGTAGAAGCCGGGTTCGCCTGGTTTTGCTCGTCCGCTCGAATCCCGCGGGTTTCTCGGCGTGCCGCGGTGTTCGGCCGTCGGGCGCCACGAGGTATGCGCCACGACAGTAGTATGTTCGAGAACGTGCCCGGAAGTCAAGCCCGGTGCATCAACAAGATCGGCCGACCCGACGGGTCTTCTTCACAGAAAACTCGGGTCGGAAAAACGCTACCATGCCCGGCGAGGCTCCCGAACCAGCGATGAAGATTCTCAAAGGCATCCCCGTTTCCCCCGGCATCGTGATCGGCCGCGTCCATGTGCTCGACGACGCCCGGGGTCGGCGTGTTCCGATGCGCCGGGTGCTTGAGGAGAATGTCGACCCCGAGGTGGCGCGGTTCGAGGCGGCCCGGGAGGCATCGATCGCCGATCTCGGCAAGGTGCACGCCGTCGCGGTGCAAGAGATGGGCGAAGAGACAGCCCGGATCTTTTTGTTCCACATCGGCGCGTTGTCGGACCCGGCGTTGATCGACCCGATCCGGGAGTTGATCCGGGAGAAGCATTACGCGGCCGAATCCGCGGTCGCCGAGGTCTTCCGCCGGTGGACGCGTCGATTCGCGGCGCACGACGACCCGGCATTCCGCACGAAGGTCAACGACCTGCAGGATCTGGCCGACCGGCTCTTGGTGCATCTTCAGGGCGGACAGGGGCAGACGCTCGGGCACCTGAGCGAGCCATCCATCGTGCTGGCCCGGGACCTGACCCCGAGCCAGACCGCGGGGTTTGATCGGGCGAAGATCCTCGCGTTGGCGACGGACCTGGGCGGTCCGACGAGCCACACCGCGATCGTTGCGCGGGCGTTGAATCTGCCGGCGGTGGTCGGGTGCCACGCCGTGACGGCACTAGCGGAAGACGGTACGACGGCGATCGTCGACGGCGACCGGGGGCGCGTGATTCTGTCCCCGGATGAGGAGACGGTCGAACAATACCGCGATCTGATCCGCAAGAGCGAGTCGTACACGCTCAGCCTGCGTGAGCTCGCGGATCTTCCCGCGGTGACGACCGACGGGGTCGAGATCGAGCTTCTGGGCAACATCGAGTTCCCGGAGGAGGCGCAGGCGGTGCTCGAGCTGGGGGGCACGGGTGTCGGGCTGTACCGGACCGAGTTTTTATACCTGACCGGTTCGCACGAGCCGACGGAGGACGATCATTTCGCGGCGTACCGGAAATGCCTGGAGATGCTCTCGGGCCGACCTCTGACAATCCGGACGGTGGATCTGGGGGCGGACAAGTACACGCAGGCGCGGGCGGAGATCCCCGAGCGGAACCCCTTTCTGGGGCTGCGGTCGATCCGGTACTGCCTCCAGAACATGCCGATGTTCAAGACGCAGCTCCGGGCAATCCTGCGGGCCAGTGCGTTCGGCCCGGTGAAGATCATGTTCCCGCTGATCACCACGCTGCACGAGTTCCGCCAGGCGCGTCACCTGCTCAACGACGCGATGGAGGATCTCGAAGAGCTGGGGGTGGAATTCGACGCGCACGTGCCGGTCGGGATGATGGTCGAGGTCCCTTCGGCGGCGATCATGGCCGACGCGTTCGCACGGGAGGCGGACTTTTTCTCGATCGGGACGAACGACCTCGTGCAGTACACCCTGGCGGTGGACCGGACGAACGAACGGGTTGCGAACCTGTATCATCCGACACACCCGGCGGTAATCAAACTGATCCGTGATATCGCGCGTGCGGGAAAAAGACGGGAGATCGCGGTTTCTTGTTGCGGCGAGAGCGCCGGCGAGCCGATCTATGCACCGTTGCTGCTCGGGCTCGGGCTGCGTACCCTCTCGCTGACGGCGAGCGGGATCCCGGTGCTCAAACGGGTAATCCGCGGGATGTCGATCAAACAGTGCGAGTCGATCGCCAAAAAGGCGATCAGCCTCGATTCAGAGACCGAAATCGCGGGGTATCTCCGCGACAAGGTCAGGAAAATCGTCCCGGAGGCGTTCGAGGGCTGGGCCAACGAACCCTGATGGCGGGCTGCGTGCCCGACGGGAAAAGACACAAGAACGACCGGCCGCGGGGACGATCCCGCCGCCGGGCGGACCGACCGAACACCGCCCCGAGGGCGGACTCGACGGCGTGAAGGCCGATACGGCCGACGCGCCCCCCACGGGCTCGATTCCCAGCATCCCGGCGGGGACCATGCATCGCGTGCCGGCCGGTCCGCGCACGACACCGCGGGGAATCATGACAGATCAGACCGAGACGGCCCACGCCGTCGAACCCACGGGAACCGCCGACGATACCGGCGTCACCACCCGGAAGACCACAAAGAAAACGAAGAAGAAGGCGGCGAAGAAACGCGTCCGGAAGAAGACGGCGACGAAGAAAGCCGAGCCCGCCGAAGTCGATTCTGCGCCGCGGGTCGAACAGTCCACCCCGAACACGCCGGCCTCGGTTGACGAACCGGGCGGCCAGGCAGAGACGACGGACACCGACCGCGACGCGGGTTCTGCATCGGAGTCGGGCACGACCGCCGCCGGGGATATCGCCGGCGACGGCTCCGGGGACACAGCCGGGCGGGGCGCCGCCGGAACGGACACCCCCGAGACGGAAGCGGCGACCAAGCCGAAGCGTCGTACGAAAACGACGAAGAAAAAGAAGGCGTCGACCGTCAAGGCGGCCAAAGCGGAGGGGGCTTCCGGGTCGAAGCCCGCCGCGGCTCGGGCGCCCGAATGCGAGATGGTGATCAACTATTCGCCGGGCGAGGAGTGCCGCATCGCGATCTTGGAGGACGGTCAGCTGGAGGAGTTCGATTCGGAGCCGACCGAGCATGTTTCGCGCGTGGGGAATATCTACGTCGGTCGCGTGGCCAACATCGAGCGGAACATCCAGGCGGCGTTTGTTGATTTCGGTGTTGAGGAGGCGGGGTTCCTGCATGTTTCGGATCTTCACCCGCGGTACTTCCCGGGGGCGGACCTCGACGAGACGGAGCGTGTGGGGCACAAGACCCCGCGCCGCCAGCGACCGCCGATCGAGAAGGCGTTGAAGCGCGGGCAGGAGATCACGGTCCAGGTGCTGAAGGAGGGCGTGGGGACGAAAGGCCCGACGCTCACGTCGTATCTCTCGATCCCCGGCCGGTACCTCGTGATGATGCCCGACATGGACCGGGTGGGTGTCTCGCGGAAGGTCGAGGACGAGGACGAACGCCGGAAGATGCGGCAGGTGCTGGATCAGCTCGACTTGCCCGACGGTTTCGGGTTCATCCTCCGCACCGCCGGGTTCGACCGGACCAAGACCGAGCTGAAGCGGGATCTGGCGTACCTGGCCCGGCTGTGGAAAGACATGGAGCGGCGTCGCGGCAAGAGCGGCGGGCCCCGGCTTCTCTACAGCGAAGCGGATCTGCTGCTGCGGACCATCCGCGACCGGACGGGGAGCGACATCAAACGGATCATCGTGGACAACGAGGCGGCGTTGCGGCGCGTCAGCGCGTTCATGAAAATCGTCTCGCCGCGGGCGACCACGAAACTTTGCCACTACACGGGCAACCGCCCGATCTTCCACGCGTTCGGGATCGAGGCACAGCTGGACCTGATGCACGCAACGGAGGTGCCGCTGCCGAGCGGGGGCCGGCTGATCATCGAGCAGACCGAGGCGCTGGTCGCGATCGACGTCAACTCGGGGCGGAGCCGGGGGGCCAAGGACGCCGAGACGAACGCGTATCAGACGAACCTCGAAGCGGTCGACGAGATCTGCCGGCAGCTTCGGCTCCGCGACCTCGGCGGGCTCGTGATCAACGACCTGATCGACATGCGATTCGCGAGCCACCGCAAGGAAATCGAGAACCGCTTCAAGGAACGCCTCAAGCGGGACAAGGCCCGGAGCACGATCCTGCCGATCAGCCAGTTCGGCATCCTGGAGATGACCCGTCAGCGGATGCGGGGTTCTTTCGAACAGCAACATTTCCAGACGTGCCCGCGGTGCTCGGGCCGGGGGCTGATCCAGAGGCCGGATTCGGTCGCGGCGGGGGCGTTGCGTGATCTGGCGGCGTTGCTTGAACACTCGCGCGTGCAGCGTGTGGAGATGGTTGTCAGCCCGCTCGTCGCGGGCGCGCTGCTGAGCACGCGTCGCGACACGCTCGGGCGGATCGAGCGGATGGCGTGCAAGAAGGTCGATGTCCGCGTGAGCGAGGCGATCCCCTCCGAGCGTGTGAAGATGTACGCTTACGACGCCAACGGCGCGGATATCGAGATCGAGAGGCTGCCGAAGCTCGGGAGCAAGCCCGAGGTGAAGGAGTGGGACAAGACCGACCTCTCGCCCGCGACGGACTCGTGGGCCGTGGACCTCGAAGAAGAGGCCGAGATCGTGCGTGCGGAGATGGAATCGGAAGCACGTGCCCACGAGCAGGCGGTGCACGAGAAGATCGCTCATCTTGAACTGCCGGGCGAGGACGCGCCCACGGGCAAGAAGAAATCACGCCGGCGTCGGCGTCGCAAGCGCAAGGACACCCCGCAAGCGGACGAGCAGCAGGCCGAGGCGGGCAGCTCCGCAACGGACGCCGAAGCACCGTCCGACACGGCGGATGCAGCCGATGCGGCGGGTGCCGCCACACCCGCGGCCTCCCCCACCGCTTCTGAGACGCCGGCCAACCCGAACGGCGAGGGTGATGGATCGTCACCCGAGAACGGCGAGCCCACTACCAAGAAGAAACGACGCCGACGCCGACGCCGCAAGGGCAAGTCCGAAACGAAGAACACCGACGGCGCCCGGTCAGAAACCGGCGGGGAATCCCCGGTTGTGACCGGCGACACACCGGCGCCCGCGTCGGAACCCTCTCGGGAGTCCCAACAGAAACCCGAGGGAACCGGCGAACCCGCCGGTGAGGTCAAACCGAAACGCAAGCGGCGGTCGCTTTACGGCGCTGGCCGGCGGGCGTTGTCGGCCAGCGAGCAGGCCAAACTCGGCGCCAAGGAGTAACCTCGACGCATGGGGGGCGTCCGACGCGTCATCATCCTCGGTTCCACCGGCTCGATCGGCACACAGTCGCTCGACGTGATCGCGCATATCAACCGGCTGTCCGACGAGGGGCGGTCGCCCGTCCGGCTCGACGTCGTCGGCCTGGCCGCGGGCCGGAACGCGGAGCTGCTCGCCCGGCAGGCGGAGCGGTTCGGTGTGCGTGAACTCGCCCTCGCCGAGGGTGATCGGGACAACACCCCGGCCGGGTGCCGCGTGGGTCCGGACGCGGCCGAGCGGTTGGTGTGTGAGATCGACTGCGACCTCGTCGTGGCTTCGATCGTGGGCATCGCGGGGCTGGGCGCGACCTTCGCGGCGATCGAGCGCGGGCGGGACATCGCCCTGGCGAACAAGGAGACGCTCGTCGTCGCCGGGCCGGTGATGATCGACGCGGCGAATCGGCGGGGCGTTCGGCTCTACCCTGTCGACAGCGAGCACGCGGGTGTCTGGCAGACGCTCGCGGGTGTGC
Source organism: Phycisphaerales bacterium (assembly GCA_027083355.1). Taxonomy (GTDB): domain Bacteria; phylum Planctomycetota; class Phycisphaerae; order Phycisphaerales; family UBA1924; genus UBA1926. The sequence continues at coordinate 10,720 of JALWOY010000180.1, forward strand.
TCGAGCCGGGGCAGGCCCCCCCGCTGCTCGCTCCGGGCGTCGTCCGCCGGGTGGTGCTCACCGCCTCGGGCGGCGCCTTCCGCGATCACGAGCCCGAAGATATCTACCACGCGACCCCGGCGCTCGCCCTGCGACACCCCAACTGGACGATGGGCGCCAAAGTCACCATCGACAGCGCCACCATGGCGAACAAGGCGCTCGAACTTGTCGAGGCGCACCATTTATTCGGGCTCGGCAACGACCGCCTCGGGGTCATCATCCAGCGGCAGTCCGTCGTGCACGCGCTGGCAGAGCTCGCCGACGGCGCGGTCATCGCGCACCTCGGCGCCGCCGATATGCGTCACCCGATCCAGGCCGCGCTCACCGCGCCGCACACGCTCGACACCCGGGAGGAGACGCGCCTCGATCTCTCGGCGCTCTCCCGGCTCGACTTCTCGCCCGTGGACCCGGCCCGATTCCCGGTGATCTCGCTCGCCCGTCGTGTCATCGACCGCGGGGGGACGAGCGGTGCGATTCTCAACGCCGCCAACGAGGCCGCGGTCGGTGCGTTTCTGAGCGGGAAAATCCCGTTCGGGGAGATCATCCCGACGGTGCAGTCCGTGCTTGACACGATCGAACCGGCGCCGCTGTCCCGGCTCGCCGACGCACTGGATGCGGATCGGCTCGCACGCGGGCACGCCGAGGGCCGCATCGCGGAGATCGCCGACAGAACCCGTGCGTAATCTCGGCACAAACCCGCGCCGGGGTGTTCATACGAATTCCAAGAAAAACTCGCGTGTGTTGACCAGACCCAAGCGAAAGGGGTGGCTGTTTTTCTTGATCGACGTGTTTTTCTTCGTGTCCAAGTTTCGTGTTGCGCGCGAGAGATGCCTGCCCAACCTCTCCCCGGTCGCCGGGGAGAGGTCGACGACGCGAAGCGTCGGCGGGTGAGGGGCTTCAACTTCTTTTCCTTCTTCATGCCTCGTCGATCGGGGCGTGCAAGTAACAGGAAAGAATGATGCCCCTCACCCCGGCCCTCTCCCCGCCAGCGGGGAGAGGGAGGCGAGAACACCCGGGTCTTGCTCCAGAAAGCACGACAATGATCTGGAACCCGAATTATTCCAGATACGTGTACCCATCCAGCCCCTGCTCGTAGAACCGCAGCAGGTTCCGGCTCTCGGCCACGCTCATCGAGCCGCGACGCACCGCACGCTCCGTTTCTCGCCGCATCGAACGTCGCAGCGATTCGACGTCGAACTGCACATAGCCCAGCACCTCTCGAACGGTGTCGCCCTCGACAACGTCGTCGATCCGCCAGCCGTCGCTGTGGAGGCTCACGTGCACCGCGTGCGTGTCGCCGAACAGGTTGTGCAGATCGCCCAAGACCTCCTGATAGGCGCCGACGAGGAAGGCCGCCATGTAATACGGCTCGCGGGGCGTGCCGTCGTCGCCGATCGGAGTGTCGTGGACCTCGATGGTGGGCTTGTCCTCGCGCTGGTCGGCGCATCCGAACCGTGTGATCCGGCCGTCGCTGTCGCAGGTGATGTCGGCGAGAATGGCGCGGCGTGTGGGTTTTTCGTCGAGCCGCTGGATCGGCATGATCGGGAAGATCTGCCCGATCGCCCACGAATCGGGCAGGCTCTGGAAAAGGCTGAAGTTGCAGAAACAGATGTCGCTGAGCTGCTCGGGCAGGCCGTCGATCTGGTCCGGCAGCCCCCCCTCGGCCCGGCCCTCGGTCAGACGCAGGATCGTCCGCCCGATCGCCCAATACAGACGATCGGCGACCGCGCGCATCGGCAGACTCAGGTAGCCGAGGTTGAAGAGCGTGCGGGCTTCGGTGCGGGCCTGGAGTGCGTCGTGGTAGGCCTCGGCGGCCTGTGCGTCGTCCATCGCCTCGGCGTTGTCGATCGCTTCCCACGCTTGGAGCAGATCGCGGACCGGCTGGGGGATCTCCCCGCCCGCGCATTGCTCTTCGTCGATCAAACGCCGGACCCACGGCATGTCGGGATCACCGCGGAATCGTGCCCGGCCCAGGATGTTGAAAATCAGCACGCTCGAATGGGCCGACAACGCCCGGCCGCTCTCCGAGATGATGTCCGGGTGCGGCTGGCCCGCGTCGTCGCACGCCGTCCTGATGCGGTAAACCACGTCGGAGGCGTATTCGGCGAGCGAATAGTTGACGCTGCTGGGCCATGCGGAGTTCGACCCGTCGTAATCCACGCCGAGGCCCCCGCCGATATCGATGGTGTCCAGATCCGCGCCGAGACGCCGGAGCTCGCAATAAAGCCTCGCGAGCTCACTGACTGCGGACTTGATCTGGCGGATATCGCAGACCTGGCTCCCGACATGGAAATGCACGAGCTTCAGACAATCGGCCATCCCCTCGGCTTTGAGCCGGTCGATCATGGCGAGCAGCTCGGGCGCATGCAGACCGAACTTGCTGCGTTCGCCGCCGCTCTCGGCCCAACGACCCGCACCGGGCATCGAGGGCTTGATCCGCACCCCGAGCCGGGGACGCACACCGTACGCCCCCGCATACTTCAGCAGCAGGTCCAACTCGGCAAGCGACTCGATCACGGGGGTGATCCGCCGGCCCAGTTTGTGCGCAAGGATCACGGTCTCGATGTATTCGTCGTCCTTGAACCCGTTGCAAACGATGGGCATGCCGGGGCTGTTCTCCGTCATCCCCAGCACGGCCAGCAGCTCGGGCTTGCTCCCCGCTTCCAGCCCGAACCCCATCGGCTCGGCCAGATCGCGCAGCGCCTCGACGAAGTGCCGCTGCTGGTTGACCTTGATCGGATACACACACGCGAACGAACCGCCGTATTCCTCCTCCGCGATGGCCGCTTCGAATACCTCTTTCACCCGGGCCATCCGCGCCGCCAAGACATCCGTAAACCGGACAAGCACCGGCGCCGTCAGACCTCGCTCGGCGAGCCCCCCCGCCAACTCCGCCAGATCGATCGAACGGGCGAGATCGCCGTCGCCCGCGGGGGTCACGGCGACATGCCCCTTCCCGTTGATGCGGAAAAACCCCGCCCCCCAGCCGTTCATGCCGTAGAGCGCCTCCGACTGTGCAACCGACCACGCGCCGCCCGGCCCATCCGGGGGGGCCGTCGGGGAAGACGGGGGGGCCGCCGCGGGTCCGGGCGGC
>JALWOY010000181.1 GCA_027083355.1 Phycisphaerales bacterium
GGAAGATCAACGCGTATCTGAAGCGTGAGAACCCGCCGGTGGCGAGCCTGATCAGCGAGTGTCTCGGGGCGGGGACGGGGTGCGGGTGGTGCGTGCCGATCCTCGAACACCTGCACACGCAGCACCGCGCGTGCGGCTCGTGCTCGCTGGGGATGACGCCGACGCAGTACGCCGACGCACGCCGGGTGTACCGTGAAACGGCCGAACGGCCGGACATCCTCGGGGGCGGGCGCACGCAAGAAAAACCCGCGTCGCCGGACGCGGGGGTGGACTGATCCGGGAATCGACAGCCGGGACCGATCAGGAGTCGGCCGAACCGATCGACGGGTTTTCGCCCTGCCCCGGCTCGGCGGCCGACCCGGCGTCGGTATCGGCGGGGATTGATTGATCGAGCCCTGTGGTGCCCGCGTCGGCGCTGCCGGCGGGGGCCTGGTCGACCGGCTGATCTTCGATGCTCCGCAGGGAGAGGCCGAGGTTGCCGAGTTTTTCGTGGACCTCGGTGAGCGACGTCGCGCCGAAGTTCTTGACGCCCATCAGCTCGGCCTCGGTGCGGCTGCAGAGATCGCCCACCGTCTGGATGTTGAGCAGCTGGAGCGCCTTGCGGGCGCGGACGGAGAGCTGGAGGTCGCTGACCGGCTTGTTGAGCAGGGCCTCCTTGCCGGTGCCCTTGAGGCGTTCGAGGATCTGCCGGCGTGCCGACCGGTGGGCGTCTTCGAGGCCCTGGCCGAGCCGGAGGCCCTTCATGGCGAGCATCTTCTTGATCTCTTCGAGGCTGGATTCGCCGAAGTTCTTGTAGGACATCAGCTCGGTCTCGGTGATACGGAGCAGGTCGCCGAGGGTGCGGATGTTCATCTTCTTGAGGCAGGTCCGGGCGCGGACGGAGAGCTCGAAATCCGTCACGGGGGTGTCGAGCAGGGCGCGCCGCTTCATGATGTCGCGGTCGTGGTCCTCCTCGATGATCATGTCCTTGCTGGCGAGCACGTCCTTCATGAACAGGCGGGCACGCTCGTGGTTCGGGTTGGTGTCGAGCACCTGCCGCAGGCACCGCTCGGCCCGGACATAATCGCCGCGGTCCTCGCAGAGAACGGCGAGGTTGAGCAGGGCCCGGACCGGGGCAGGCGGCTTCTCGCAGCAACGCTCGTAGAGCGCGATGGCCTCGTCCTCCTCGCCGAGCAGGTCGATCTCGTACGCCAGCTGGAAGAGCGCGTCGTTGTTCTCCGGGTTGGCGGCGACGGCCTTGCGGAGCGTGGCGATGCCCTTCTCACGCTCGCCCTGTTCGAGCAGCGTCCGCGCCTCGGCGAGAAGCCTGGCCGATTCGGCCTGGTCCTGCTGCACCGAAGAATCCGTCCCGATCACCATGTCCAGTGGATCGCTCGACATGCGCACCTCGTCTTCTGTGGTTCGTGTTCCCGCGGTCGGCCGGGCCCGGGACCCGAACACCGACCATCACCCGACCCCTCGGGCCGTGACTGGTATTCTAGGCCTCGATCGGCGTGGGCGTGGCACCCTTCGGGCCGGCGGGGGTCGAGGGCGTCGCCAGCCGGAGCGTCCGCCAGTGCCCCCCGAGAAAGCGGATCAGCAGCGCGATGCCGAGGGTGATGATGTAGGCGGCCCCGCCGATCCACGGGCTGACCCCGCCGAGTGTGGGCATCAGCCAGATGATCAGGTGCCCGCCGCCGATGATCCAGACCCACGACGAGACGATGGTGGCCACGCCGGGCCAGACGGTGTCGCCCGCGCCGCGGAGGGCGCCCGAGAGCAGGATCGAGACGGCGTCGAACAGCTGGAAAATGGCCGCGGCGATCATGACCTTCGACCCGATGGCGATGAGCAGCGCGCGTTCGTCGGTGGGGGTATCCCTGTCGATGAACAGCGCGACCAGTTGCTCACGGAACAGCAGGAAGACAACCGCGCAGATCCCCATGTAGGCCAGCCCGAGGCGGACACCGAGCCACGTCCGACTCGCGGCGAGGTTCGGGCGGTTCATGCCCATGCACTTGCCGACGATGGCGGTCAACGCGATCGACAGCCCGACGGTGGGCATGAACGAGACGTGCATGTAGCGCAGCCCGATCCACCCGGCGGTGTTGGCGACGATCGGGTCCTGCCCGGCGGCCTTGGCGGCCATGGGGATCAGCCCGATCATCAGATAACCCCAGCAGACCATCTCGTTGAAGAACATGAGCGACCCGGGCCACCCGATGCGGAAGATATCGCGGATGTGCTTGGCGCTCGGCCTCCATGCGGCGCGCGTCGAGAACTCGCGTGCGAAACGGGGCCCGAGGAAGATGCACATCGGGAGGATCAGCTCGACGGCGCTCCCGATGACGGTGCCGAGCGCCGCCCCGGCGACGCCGAGCGCCGGCATCCCGAAATGCCCGTAGATCAGCACCCAGTTCGCCATCACGTTGATGATGTTGGCGATGAGCACCGCGACCATCACGATCATGGGTCGGTGCATGCCGTAGAAATAGTGCCCGAGCGCCCGGGCGGTGGTGACGAACAGCCCGCCGAAGAGCATGATGCGGGCATAGCTGTTTTCGAGCCCCAGGAGTGTGTCATCGTGGCCCATCGCGGCGAAGACACGCCCGCTGAGAAAGATCATGGGCAGCATGATCACGGCCCATCCCGCGACGGAGATCCAGATCGCGTTCCAGGCATACGCGGCGCCCTCGCGGGGCCTCCCCGCGCCGAGATTCTGGCTGACATAGGAATTCACGATCGTGGTCAGGCCGAGGATGACGGAGATGACGAGCCAGGCGAGCATCCCCCCGTTGCCCTGCGCGGAGACATAGATCGGCTCGGGCCCGATCCGCAGGACCATCTGCGCATCGATGAACTGCATGACCGTGTAGGAGGTCATCGTCACGACGGTCGGGGCCGCGATGGTGAGCATCTCCCGGAGCGGGTGCGTCTCGATCTGGACGATCGAGGGCTCATGGGCCGGGTCCGCACCGACCCCCAGGGCCGCCTCGGAGCCCGGCTCAATCAGCGAAGCCCCGCCGCGAGGTGCGTTGTCGGGCTGATCGGGCATGCGTTGCTCCGTGTGATGAAGAACTCGGGACGCGGGCGCGCACCCGGTGAAGCAATTCAAGCCGAGCGAGCAGGCCGATGCGAGATCGGCGACGCGTTTTTTCCGCGGTCTGGCTTCACTGTCGGCAACGGGACCCGCGGAGAGGCGATACCACGCCGGGACCGCCGAACTGCACCGCTCCCGGCGAGGGGCCGCTGCCGGTCCGGACTGTCCGGAACCGGCGCCGTGCCGACTTTCGCGGGGGCCATGGCGGGGGCATGCCGGGGGTGCCCGGCCGCGTCTTGCTCGTGGACCGGGCCGGATGCACCCGGCCGCCATCCGAGGGCGAGCCGTTCACGACCTCCGAGCGCAGAAAAACAGCCCCGGAGACGGGGCTGATCTCGAAAGCGGGTGAGCGGATTCGAACCGCCGACATTCACGTTGGCAACGTGACGCTCTACCACTGAGCTACACCCGCGGGCGGCACGAGCCGTGCCGTGGCTCCCTGTGGGAGCACGATATTACGCGGGGGCGAAAGTCTTGGCAAGGCTCAATCCCGCAGTTTGCACCGATGGGGAACCACAGATCGCCCCC
>JALWOY010000182.1 GCA_027083355.1 Phycisphaerales bacterium
CGTCGAACGCTGGGTGATCGGAAAACTCCTCATCGACGCGGCACACCGACGAAAAAGAAAGCTCCCAATCGCCGCATGATGCAAAAGGCCCGTCAGCGACGGGCCGTGTTTGTTGTTGCCATTCCCCCCGGCGCCCGCCCCGCGCTCACGCTTGGGGCTCTTTGTCGTCAATTCAGATTGACGCAGAAAAACGCTGCACGCGCGAGAACGGAACGGGTTCCGTCCCACCCCCGGTGTCGGCACCATACGATCCGCCATGCCCGATGCCCTGATGCTCTACAACACGCTGACGCACAGCGTCGAGCCTCTGCAACCCGCCGACCCCGCCCGGGTCACGTTCTATACCTGCGGGCCCACCGTCTACGACGATGCCCACATCGGCAACTTCCGGGCGTTCCTCGCCGCCGACCTCCTCCGCCGTTTCATCGAAAGCCCGCTCTGCACCGTGACCGCCCCCGACGGCTCGCCCCACCACGGGCCGCGCAGGGTGATCCACGTGATGAACATCACCGACGTCGGGCACATGACCGACGACAGCAACGCCGACGGCGCCGGCGAGGACAAAATGGCCCTCGCGGGCCGACGCATCGCCGAGGCCAAGAAATCGGGCAAAATCCCCGCGGACGCCGGCGTGGACCCGTCCGACCCGTGCGCCATCGCCCGGTTCTTCGCGGACCGTTTCCTCGAAGACGCGCGGGCGCTGGGGTTGAAAGTGGCGGCGGAGGCCGAACGCGACAACACCCTCATGCCCCGGGCCAGCGAACAGATCGACGCCATGCGCGCGATCATCAGCAGACTCCTCGAAAAGGGCGCCGCCTACACCGCCGGCCCGCCCGGTTCCCGCGCGATCTACTTCGACGTGCGCACGTTCGAGCACTACGGCCGACTCAGCGGCAACACCCTCGAAAAACTCCGCGGGGGCGCCGGCGGAAGGGTCAGCGAGTCACACCAGACCCAGAAGCGACACCCCGCCGACTTCCTGCTCTGGAAAGAGGACGAGGCCCACATCATGAAGTGGCCCGCGCCGGAATCCCCCCACACCGCCGGATGGACAAAGGGATACCCGGGTTGGCACATCGAGTGCACCGCCATGTCGCTCGGACGGCTCGTCCCCGGCGGGCTCGCGCGCATCCTCAAATCACCCGCCGGAGTCGAGATCGACCTCCACTCCGGCGGCGAGGACAATATCTTCCCCCACCACGAGTGCGAGATCGCCCAGTCGTGCGCGCTGACCGGGTCGCCCACCTTCGCCCGGCACTGGTTCCACACGCGCTACCTCATGGTCGAGGGCGAGAAGATGTCCAAGAGCAAGGGCACGTTCTACACCGCCCGCGACCTGTTCGCCCTCGGACACGAGCCCGCCGCGGTCCGCCTCGAACTCATCAAGACCCACTACCGCGCCAACGCCGACTTCTCGATCGACGGGCTCAAAGCGAGCGCCCGATTCGTCGATCGACTCCGCCGATTCGCGGGGGCCTGCCCCGAGCCGGCCGGGTCGCACGGGACCGACCACCCGCTCCTGTGCGCCGTCGCCGAATCGCTGCACGACGACCTGAACATCGCCGGCGCGCTCGGCGAGATCAACAAGTGGATGAACGCGACCGCGTCGCCCACGCCCGCGGACGCCCGCGCCGTGCGCACGATCGACGCCGTTCTCGGCCTGCTCGACCGACCCCGCGCCAGCCGGCAGGAAACCGAGATCGGTGTCTACACCGCGGGCGTCTCGCCCAGCGAAGAGATCGAGCGGCTGCTTGCAGAACGCGCCGCCGCCCGGAGCCGCAAAGATTTCGCCCGCGCCGACGCCATCCGTGACGAACTGGCTTCACGCGGCTTCTCGATCAAGGACATCGCCGGAGGCCGCGTCGAGGTGGGGCGGGCCTGATCCGCGCCCCGTTCCGCTCTCGTGCGTGCGACCTTTTCTGCATCAATCCGGACTCACCACAAAGAGCCTCAAGCGTCAGCGCGGGGCCGAACCCCGGGAGGATGACAGCAGCGCGCTCGGCCCGTAGCTTGGCGCTCCGGGCTCTTTCCTGCATCGATCAGGATGCACCGCCGAGGGCCGCGGAATGTGTCCCGTTGAAACCCCGCGTTTCAAGCTATCGAGTCCCTCGCATATGAAAAGTGCTCTCCGCGTTCGATGCTTCGGGCGTTGTGGCGCATCAGCCGGGATCAGTATGCCCCCCGCGAAGAGGCCCGCTTGATCCCGTGCCGGCGCAGAACAAAGCCCGGGCCGAAGCCCGGGCTCAGGGAAGAGAGAACAGTCCTTTCGCCCGCTTCGGGTATTACGGACAACCCCCGAGGAAGCCGGTGACGAACGCGTTGATATCGCCGAGGTCGTACACCCCGTCACCGTTCAGGTCCGCGACCGGGTCCTGCCCGAGGAACCCCGTCACGAACAGGTTGATGTCGACCAGGTCCAGGATCCCGTCGCCGTTGATATCCGCCGGGCAGGGCGGGGCGCTCGACGACGTGAGCAGGATCGCCTCGTTGCGGCCCGCGTCCTGGTTGTACGAACTGCCGACGATCGAGATCGTCCCGTCCGCCGCGACATCGATTGCCGATGGCGTGAACCCGGCGTAGCCCGCGGGGACCACGCCGAGCAGCTCGGTGTACGTCTCCTTGCTGCCGGCCCAGATCGCCGGGTGCGCGGGCTGCCCGTCGTCGAACGTCGCGTAGCCGAGCTGGAGCCCGCCCTCGCACGCCGTCAGCGTGCTCGACGTCGCCCCGTCCGGGTGGACGTCGATGAACGACTCGGGTGTGCCGGACCAGACCGCCCCGTGCGGGTTGCTCCAGAGGTTGACAACACCCACCTGCTGGCCGTCCGCGGCGTCATAGATCGTGCTGTTGTTCATCCCGGCCGGGTGCATGTCCACGAATGATGCGCTCGAACCCTGCCACTTCGCCGCGTGCAGCCCCTGAAAAGCCAGCGACACACTGCCGTACTGATAGTCGCCGTCGACCGCGGTGGCCGCGCTGTCGGGGAAGTTCGCGGGGTGGATCGACTGGGCGAACTCGAACGTGGGCGCCTGCCAGATAACGGCCTTCGTAAACACGTTCCCCACGTCGTCGTCGGTCGAGCCGGACCCCACGATCGACGTCCCGTCCGTCGCGTTCATGATCGTGTATTCGAACCCCGAGTAGTTCGTGCTGTGGAATGTCCCGTCCAGGCTCCACCACGCGCCGCGGCGGAAATAGCACGTCTGCCATTGGTGGTTCACATAGCACTGGATCGGCTCCCACCACCAGCCAACGAGCTTGTCGCCCGCGAAATCGACGATGTTCCCCCCCGGCGAATCGGGCTGCGTCAGCTCGACCACGCTCGCCGCCGACCCCGTCCACTTCACGGGGTGATCGATGTTGTTGAAGTCCGGCGTGTCGTAGACCGCGTCGCCGACCTGCACCCCGTTGTCCACACCGGTCGCGTTCGACGACGACGCGAACGGCGGGTGCAGGCTCGTCCATGTCCACTGCTGCGGGATCTCGGGCGGCACCCGGATCGTCACCGCCGCCCCCGTGCTCGTCGTCTGCCCGCAGGCGTTGGACGCGACGGCGGTATAGACACCCGCGTCGCCCGGCCCGGAGGACTCGACCCGCAGCGCGTTCGTGTTCGCCCCGGAGACGACACCCCCGCCGGCCGAGGGACCGTCCGCCAGCGGCATCCCGTCACGGAACCACTGATAACTGATCGTCCCGCCACCGACGGCCTGCACCGACAGCGCGATCGTCGTGTTCTGCCACAGTTCAACCGACGCCGGCTGCGTCGTGAACACCGGGCAGGGCGTCGTATAGATCGACTCGTTGCCGACCATCCCGCCCGCGCCGTCGTCGCCGCCCAGCACATAGAGCCTGTCGTTCGATCCGAGGAACGAGCCGAACCGCGCCCTCGCCTCCGTCATATCCGGGCCGGCCGACCACGACCCATCCGCCGGGTTATAGACGTGCACCGCCCGCTCGGCCGTCGGGCTGCCCACCGGGCCCGATTCGCCGCCCATGACGTACACGCGACCGTCCGCGCCGAGCGTGGCGCTGTGGTCCGTGAGCGCCGCTGGCATGTCGGGCAGGACTGTCCACGAATCCGCCGCGATGTCGTACTGCTGCACCGCCGCGAGCCGGGCCGACCCGTCCGCCGAGAACCCGCCGAACACGAGGATGTGCCCCATCCCGTCGGGCGACGCGGCCGCGTCCGCGACGGCGATCGGCATCGGCGCGATCACCTCCCACGCGTCCTGTGAACCGATATAACGAGCGCAATACGACGAGTTCGGATTCCCCGGCGTCGCGCCCAGCGTCGGGCCGCCCCCGATGGAATAGATCCGGCTCTGCTCATCGGTGCAGAACGCGAAGTGCGTCTTGGGTGCCCCGGCCCCCCGGGCCGCGTGCTCGTGCCACGGGCCCTCGACCTGGTTCCACTCAAAAGGCGGCTTGTTGAACGCCCCGGGGTCGAGCGGGTCGTCGCCGCCGAAGATAATGATCCGGCCCATGTTGTCCACGCCGCCGCCCTGACCCAGAACGTGGCCGTACCCGTCGAACCCGATCTCCTCGGTCCACACGCCCCCGCCCATCGGCATGGAATACACCGACGGGTCTTCCAGCGGCGGGTTCATGAACGGAGGCCCGCCCAGCACGAAGATCGTCCCGTTCAGTTCCAACGCGATCGCGTCCGACTTGGCCACGCCGCCCGTGGGCAGCCCCGGCTCGCTCTGCCATGTCCCCCACGACTGCGCCGCCGCCATCGGGCACGCCAGCAGCAGCGCCGCCCCGAGTCCATTCCTCTTCATCACCGATCCCCTTTCCTTGTTTTACGCCCCCGGTCATGCGTCGCTTCGCACCCCGAAACGGGCACACAGACACCGCCTCCCGGGAAACATCACCCCCGGCTTGTCGATGCCCCGGTTCTTCTCACACCCGGCCCGTGGCCGCTGATCCTTTCTCGATGCCTTCCGTTCCCTCCGTCAGACTGTGTTTCAGGAATACTTCCTTCAAGACGAGCACCCGTGTGTGAACGCCTCGATGAATGCCGTGATGTCCGCGAGATCCAGCACCCCGTCCCCGGTCAGATCCGCGATCGGGTCCTGCCCGATGAAGCCCGTCACGAACGCCGCGATATCCGCCAGATCCAGCACCCCGAACGGCTCGGCCAGATCCGCCTCGCACGTTTCGCCCAGCAACGCGATGTCGTCCGGACCGACCACCCCGTCATAGTCGAGGTCGTACAGCGAGAACGCGGGCCCGAAACCGGCAAGCGTGATCCGGCCGTCAACCGTCCCGTCGGCGTCCATCGCCGAACCGTCAAGCGACTGGATCTGTGAACCGATCTCGTCCGCGTCCCCCTCGTCGGCCGAGCCGTCCCCGTCCACGTCGCCGAACACACTCCCGAACGCGACGTCGGTCCACACATAGGTCGCGTCGGGTTGTTGCTGCGGATACGAAGTCCCGATGATCGCCCGCGCCGTCCACGTCGACGGGTCCAGCGGCCGAACGGGGAAACCCGCCGGGGGGTGCAGGTCGATCTCGTCCCAGTCCCCCGCGAGCTCATCGCAGGTGCCCGTCGCCGTCTCGGCGCCGATCACCACATCCGTCAGCGCCTCCTCGACGCTGAAGTGGTTGCCCCCGCCGAACGTGAAATCGATCGGCTGGACCGGCTCGCCCGTCAGCATCGCCGCCCCCGCCGGCGTGATCGGGAACACGATCTCGAGCGTCGTCACGTCCGACTGCACATCGTGCGAGAACCGCGCCTCGGTCACCGGGTCATAGTGCCCCAGCACGCTCGGCCCCCCGTCGCCCGCGTTGCCGAAGATCAGGCTCAGACAATCGAACCCCTGCGCCCGCTCAAGGAATCGACCCGAGACGATCCACGAATCGCCCGCGTCGAACACCCCGTCCGCCGGCCCGCCCTCGTCGAGCACCACGAGATCCCAGCAACCGCACAACGCGATCGAGAACTCCGCCCCCGTCCGCTCGAACTGCGGGTCCGACTCGAAATCGCTATCCGTCTGCCCGGGCCAAGTCACGAACCGCTCCGTGTCCGTCTCCGGCGGCAACGCACCGAAACGCGCCGCGTTGGCCAGATACCGGTTCAACGCGACCGCTCGGCTCTCGCCACCGGAGTCGACCTCGTCGTCGATGTTGAACTCGATAAAACCGAACACGGGCGTCGGCCCGAACCGCGTCGGGTCGTACGGCAGACCCGACAAACCCAGCGTCCCCGGCGGGCTGACCAAACCGTCGAACGTCACCACGATCCGCAGCAGGTCGGGGCTTTCCGAGTTGTCCACCGCACCCGTGTACCGATCCCCCACCGGGTCCGGCGACGTCCACCCCGTAACCTCAAGACCCACGAGATCCGGGGGATTTGCAGGATCGATTACCGCCGCGTCGGCGCCCGCGTCCGTCCGGCGGATCAACGCGTCGCCCGCCGGGTCGACGTGCGTCCCGGCAAACGCGGCGCCCGGGAGCAGAGAAAGCAGCAATGCCGCCGCCGACCGCATCATGGCATCACCCCGTTCACGTTCGGCGTCAACCCGTATTTCTCGATCCGGTGCCGGATGCTGCTCCGCTGCATCCCGATCAACCGCGCGGCCCGGGCCACGTTGCCCCCCGTGTGCCGTAGCGCCTGCACGATCAACTCCCGCTCGACGTTCTGTGCCGTGTGTGGGCCGTGTTCGAAATCGAAGACCAACCCGCCGCGGTCGGCGGTGTCCGCCGAGGGCACCCCGCCCGAAGCCGACGGCAGACCGAGATCATCGGCCCCCACCGTACCCGAATCGGCCAGCATCGCCGCACGCTGGATCACGTTGATCAGCTCGCGCACGTTCCCCGGCCAGTGATACCCCGCCAACGCCGCCTCCGCCTCCGCAGACAGCGTGCACGGCGGCAGCCGATACTCCGACCGGAACCGGTCGAGCATCTCCCGCGCGATCAGCACCGCGTCGCCCCCACGGGCACGCAGCGGCGGCAGGTCCAGCGTCAACGCGCTGATCCGGTAGTACAGGTCCGACCGGAACGGACGATCGAGCGACGCCAGAAGATCACGGTTCGTCGCCGCGATTACCCGGCACCGCACCGTTCGGTCCCGCTCGCCCCCCACGCGGCGGACCCGCCCGGAATCCAGGAACACCAGCAGCTTGCTCTGCGCCTCGGGCGTCATGTCCCCGATCTCGTCGAGGAACAGCGTCCCCCCGTCGGCCATCTCCACCAGGCCCTCTCGCGCCGACTTCGCGTCCGTGAACGAGCCTTTCTCGTGACCGAAAAGCTCCGATTCCACCAGCGTGCCGGGCAGCGAAGAACAGTTCACGTGCACGAACGGTTCCTTGCCGTCCGGCCCGCACGCGCACGAATGCATGTACGACGCCAACGCCCCCTTGCCCGTGCCCGTCTCACCCGTCAGCAGCACGATCGGTAGCGCACCTCCCCGCGTCGTCGAAAAGTCTTCGTGCCGATTCACGATCGGCAGACCCGCGTACCGCTCCGCCATCGAGAGCACCGCCTTCCACGACGCGCTCTCGCCGATCGGCCTCTCCGGGCCGGAACCCGACGTCCGTTCGCTGATCTGCTGCCGACGCCTCGCGCGGGTGTGCTCCAGAAGCCGATCCACGATCAGACCCAGCTCTTCCAGACTCAACGGCTTCTGCAGGTAATCGTCCGCCCCGGCCTTCATCGCCGACACCGCCGATTCCACGCTCCCGTACGCCGTCATCACGAGGATCCCGCACGCCCCGGACGACTCCCTCGCCGCAACCACCAGCTCGACACCGTCCGCATCAGGCAGGTGAAGGTCCGTAATCACGAGGTCAAACCGAGATTCCGCCAGCCGCGACCGGGCCTCCGCCCCAGTTCCCGCTTCCGTGACGTCGTGCGACCGCTTGCGCAGCGCCCGGCACACCGAATACCGGATGTCCGGGGTGTCCTCGATGACAAGAATACTGGCCATCACCGTTCCTCAGTGGCCTGCTCTGGCCACGCCGACCCTCGCTCGATCGGGATCTCGAACCGGAAAAGCGCCCCCGGACCCCGTCCGGACCCGCTTCCCGGCCCCGCAGCCCGGTTCCGGGCTTCAACCCGGCCCCCATGAGCATCCACGATGGACTTTGTCATTGCAAGACCAATGCCAGTCCCCCCGGGCTTCGTCGTAAATGACGGCTCGAATATCCGGCCCAGATCCTCCGGGCCAATCCCCCCGCCCTCGTCCGAGAACTCGACCGACCACCACCCCGGCTCAGCCGATGCCCGAACAACCACCCCAATCACCCCATCCCGGGGGGTCGCATCCAACGCATTGTCCAGCACCGCCTCCGCCGCCCTTGAAAGCTGGTCGGCATCGATCTCCACCCGCTCGGGCGCCCCCGGCTCGATCCGAAGCGTGACGGACACCCCGCGCGCCGACGCCGCGTCCGCCCGCCCCTCGATCACCCCCTTGATCCAGGGTTCAAGCATCACCGGCGCCCGCCTGACCTGCAGCGGGCTCGACGCCTTGAGCAGATCCCGCAGCCAGCCCTCGAACCGATCGACCGACGCGATGATCCGCCCCTGCATCTGCCCGACCTCGCTCGAATCCGCCACCTCCTCCCGGCTCGACTCGGCCAGGGCGCGGATGCCCGTCAGCGGCGTGCGCAGGTTGTGCACCACCCGCCTGAGCATCTCGCCCATCGCCGCCAGCCGCTCGCGCTCGATCCGTTCTTTCTGCAGCCGATCGATGGTCGACGCCATCGCGTTGAAGTCCGCCGCCAGCCGGCCCATCTGATCGCCCGTGTCGATTTCGACGCGGTGCGACAGATCCCCCGCCGCCAGCCGGGCCGTCCCTTCACGCAGCCGATCGATCGGCTCGAGCACCCACCGCCTGACGAACACCGCCGACAGCCCGATCGTCGCCAGTGTCAGCAACGCCGAGAGCAGGATCGCCCCCAGCACGCGTTGGCGAAGCCGCCGACCGAAACCGACCGCGAGCGCGGCGTCCTCGATGACGCGCTTCTCGATCCGGTCCACCAGCGTCACCGTCGACGAAAGCGAATCGAGCAGCGGCGAAACGGGTTCGCCGGGCGACCATGCCCCGGCCATCCGCCACGCGTCTTCAAGCCGCCGACGGAGGTTCTCCCCCGCCCCGATCCCGATTCGCATCCGCACCGGAAACTCGCCGTCGAGCGACGCCAGACGATCGACCGAGCGCGACAGCACCCCCACCGCACGGTCACGGTCGAACGTGCCCGTTCGGCCCCGCCGCTCCAGGTCGATCAGCTCCGTGCGGATCTCGTGCAGGTTCTCCAGTGTCGCCTGCATCGAATCCAGGGGCCACGACAGCTCGTGTTCGAGCATACCGATCGACCACACCACCGCGACGATGTTCACCCCGACCGCCGCCGACAGCAACGAAGCCAGGATCACGAACTTGGCAATCAGCCCCATGTCGGGTCTCTTCGGTTCTGACGAGCCGCGACCGTCAGGGATCGGTTTCCTTCGCTCCGTGCCGGTTGTTCACCCCGCCCTCGTTCCGTTGGGCCGCCGGGAAAACTACGGACGGCGCAGACCCGGGTCAACGGCCCAGCCGGGGATGTCCGCCGGCGTCTTCGTCGCCACCACGTGCCCGTCGATGAACGCGATGTTCGTCGACCCGTGGTGCCGCGAAGACGGGAACCAGAACGCGTCGCCCGCCAGCGGCCCGCTCGAACCCGCCGCCGGTGCGGTATAGATCGGCGTGACCCCCAGCCGCGTCGCCTCCGCCCCGTCCGCGTCGATCAGCAGCGGGACATCACCATAATCGAGCACACGCTCGTCCAGTTCGATCGGCCTGAGCCCCCACGCCCCGGGGATCACCTCGACCTCTCGCCGGTGCAGCCGGAGATTAAACGCGTACGAAACGCTCGTCGGCGGCGAGATCGCACCCCCAGAGCACGGGGAGTTCGACCGCAGCACCACCGGCTCGGTCACCTCCGGGCAACGCAGCGGGTCCCATCCCGAATCGTCCGGCGTCGTCACCGTCGTGATGCCGTTCCAGCGCCAGAACTCATCGACCCCGTATTCCGATTCCTGGAACGTCTCGATCGTGAACCGCTCCGCCCCGATATACCGGTCGTTGCCCCGGTCCCCGTGCAGCGTCTCGTCGGCGAACACCGAGAAATCGAACGCCACGGATCGCTGCGACATCTGGCACCGGAACCGGCGCGCCGACGACATCGCCCCCCCGAGCGCCGGCAGCAGGATCGCGATCAGAAGACCGATCACCCCGATCGTCACCAGCAACTCGACGAGCGTGAAACCACGCACCGATCGTGCTGTTATCGGGCGGAAACAGGATGGGCGCGGCTTGACCATCTTTGAGAGACTCTCACCAACTCCGCGACAGTGTAACAAGGATTCCCCACCGAGCCACCAGCAAATCGAATAACTCCGGCCGTCTTTCGGGCGTTTCCATGGCCGACACATCGGCGATCCCGTCGGCCGTCCATGTTGTGTTCGGTTCTTCGGTTGCGGGCTCGCCAAGATCCGCGGACGCGCCAACCCTTGCCCCGGATGACCGACACCATTGCACAGACCCTCCGCCAAACGTTCGGCTTCGACGCGCTCCGCCCCGAGCAGGCCCCGGTGATCGATCGAATCCTCGGGATCGACAGCCCCGCGGGCGACGCCCTCGTCGTCTGGCCCACCGGCTCGGGCAAGAGCCTGTGCTATCAACTCTCCGCGTTGGTGCTGCGGGCCGAGCGGGGCCGCGGCGTGAGCCTCGTCTTCAGCCCGCTGATCGCGCTGATGGAGGATCAGGTCAGCGCGCTGCGGGCCAAGGGCGTGCGCGCGCAGTACGTCAACTCGACCCTCTCGAAGAAAGAACGCGAGAAGCGCTACGCCGCCCTCGCCGCGGGCGAGTACGACCTGATCTACGCCACACCCGAGCGAATGCACCGCGAGCCGTTCGTCGAGGCGCTGCGGGCC
This sequence comes from Phycisphaerales bacterium, assembly GCA_027083355.1. Classification (GTDB taxonomy): domain Bacteria; phylum Planctomycetota; class Phycisphaerae; order Phycisphaerales; family UBA1924; genus UBA1926. The sequence continues at coordinate 10,918 of JALWOY010000182.1, forward strand.
GTCCCCGGCGGGGTCCACCTGCTCGCGATCGACGAGGCCCACTGCATCAGCAAGTGGGGCCACGACCTGCGACCCGCCTACCAGCGCGTCGGCGAGTTCAAAAAAATGCTCGGCTCGCCCCGCACCGTCGCCCTGACCGCCACGGCGACCCGCGCCGTCCGCGACGACATCCGGGCCGTGCTGGGCGACGACGAATCAACGATGCATCTGTTCGCCACGGGTATCGATCGGCCCAACCTGTCGATGACGGTCGAGCCGGTCTGGGACGACGCCGACAAGGCCGCCCGCATCGTCGAGATCGCCCGCGAGATGGGCGGCACGGGCATCGTCTATTTCGCCCTGATCAAGGACCTCCAGCGCATGGCCGACGAGATCCGCCGGGCCGACCCGGGCCTCGACATCGGCGTCTACCACGGTCGGCTCGACCCGCGGCAGAAAAAACGCGTCTACCGCGATTTCATCGACGCCACGCCCGACAGACCGCTGCTGCTGTGCGCCACCAACGCCTTCGGCATGGGCGTCGACAAGCCCGACATCCGGTTCATCATCCACGCCCAGGTCCCCGGCAGCGTCGAGGCGTACGCCCAGGAAGTCGGCCGGGCGGGCCGCGACGGCGAGCCATCCCGGTGCGTGCTGCTCTACAGCCAGGACGACCTCGCGATCCAGCACGAGTTCACGCGGTGGATGAACCCCCCGGCTGATCTGCTGATGACCGTCATGGCCCAGATCGCAAGGCGCTACGGCGAATCGGGCCACGGCACCTTCGACGCCGACGATCTGCGGCTGGATGTCATCGGCAAGGGCCACGCCCACGGCATGGGCGGGGGTGTCGTCGAGTATGCCCTGATCACGCTCGCGAAATACGGGGCGATCGAACCCGTCTCCGGGGGCGGAGGGTTGACCCGCTACCGATTCGTCCGCGAACTCGACGATTCGGAGATCGACCCCGACGAGATCGAGGCCAAGACGAAACGCGATCTGGGCCGACTGCTGGAGATCGTCAGGATGACCCAGGCCGAGAGTGTGCCCGACTTTCTCCGGCGGTACTTCGACTGATCAACGAAGAAAGTGATGCAATGTTTGTTCCGAAGCCCACGCTCCCGCTCGGGGCTCTCCGTGGTGAATCCTGATTGATTCAGGAAAGAGCCCGGAGCGTCAGCGACGGGCCGTGTGTGTTGCTGTCACCCTCCCGGCGTTCGGCCCCCGCGCTCACGCTTGGGGCTCTTTTCTTCTGGCACAAACACCCACGATTGCATAAATCGCAGCGCGAACGAGGCCCGAGCGGGCGCGAGGGCTCTGTCTCAAATACCGATCACACCCACCGGACTACCGGACGTGCCCGGTTTTCTTTGATGCTCAATGCCCGCGCTGGTGCGTCCGTGTCGCGGGCGGTTTGATCCGCTGCGTCGGCGTGCGGGGCGAGCAGCGGGGATCTTGTTTTGCCCCGGACCGATCGGGGAACGGGAACGGATAGGACAGCCCCGTCATCTGCGAATCGGAGGCGGGCTTCGTACGCTCGTTGTGCTTGCTCATCGGGAACCTCCCGTGACGCCGGGTGATACGCACCGGCGAATAGGTGCAGTACGACCCCATCGGCGTGCTGTTCTATCACAGCCACATTTCGACTCGATTTTTCGCCTATTCGACGACCAGACCGTCGTACGCCAGGCGCACACCGTCCGAGAGCGCCGCGTTCGTCGCCGCGTGCGCCAGGTCGTGCGACATGTGGACGAAAAAGGTCCGATCCGCCCCGACCCGCCCGGCGATGTTCTCGGCCTGTGCGAGGGTGAGGTGTGTCGGGTGATGCCGGTGCCGCAGCGCGTCGAGCACCAGCACGGACAGCCCATCCAGCGCGGGCCATGTCTCGGGCGGGATCGCCGAGACATCGGTGCAGTAGGCGAGCGGGAGCACCCCGCCGGCCGAAGGTCCGGCCGGGTCGAACCGGAACCCGAGCACCGGCATCCGACCGTGCAGCAGACTGATGGGGGTGACGCGGACGCCATACAGGTCGAACGGCTCGCCCGCGTGGATCTCACGCGCGATCAGCGTCGCGATGAACGAATCCTGCACGTTCGACGCCTTGTCGAAGATGTGCGCATAGACCCGGCGGACCGCCTTGAGGGTCGCCGCGGCGCCCAGCACGTCGATCGGCCCGTCCATCAGCACGTTGAACCGGCGCAGTTCGTCCAGCCCGAAGCAGTGGTCGACGTGATGATGCGTCAGCAGCACCGCGTCGCACCGCGTCAGCCCGGCCGACAGTGCCTGCTGCCGCAGGTCCGGGCCCGCGTCGATCAGGATCACCCGTTCCTGCCCGCCCGCGTCGGTGAATTCGAGGCAGGCGCTCGTCCGCAGCCGGCGGTCACGGGGGTCGTCCGAGGTGCAGACCGGGCACGAACACCCGATCGCGGGGACGCCCGAACTGGTGCCCGTCCCGAGGAAACGAAGACGCATGACGGAGCGTAGGCGGGCGTCGATCAGCCCCGGCTCTCCCCGCCCGGTTCTTCATCCGAGAAAAAGAATCGCGACGAGGTGAACGTCGCGATCGCCACCAACGCCACCAGCACCGCCAGCATGATCGCCCCCAGCCCGCACGCGACACCCACGCCCGCCGTCACCCACAACCCCGCCGCAGTGGTCACACCACGGACCCGCCCC
>JALWOY010000183.1 GCA_027083355.1 Phycisphaerales bacterium
GTATCGCCCCGGTCGCTGTTTTTTCTGTCGGCGATCCCGGGGGCGGTGGTGGTGCTCATCATCGTGCTGTTCGTGCGGGATCGGCACCCGCCGGTACCACGGGTTCGCGGCGAGAAACGCCGGGTGCCGGCGGGGCTCAAACGGCTGCTGGTCCCTGTTTCGATCTTCGCCCTCGGCAATTCGAGCGACATGCTGCTGCTGGTGGTCGCGTATGAGCGGTTCGTGGCGGCGGGGGTGGCGCACCCGCTGGCGCTGCTGCCGCTGCTGTGGGCGCTGCTGCATGTAGTCCGGTCGGCGGGATCGGCGTGGGGCGGGCGGCTGAGCGATCGGGGGTCGCGGGTGTCGGTGCTGGCCGTCGGCTGGCTGGTGTACGCCGGCGTGTATCTCGTGGCGGCGTGGCTGGCGTTCGGTGGGCCGGCGCATCTGGCGTGGGCGGTCTTTGCGCTTTACGGCGTGCACACTGCCCTGACCGAAGCGCCGGAAAAAGCGCTCGTCGCCGAGCTGGCCGGGGGCGAAGGGGGACGCGGCGGGGCGTTCGGGCTGGTGCAGTTCGTCTCGGGGGTGGGGGTGCTGCCGGCGACGGTTCTGGCGGCGTGGGTGTGGTCGGCCTTCGGGGCGGGGGCGGCGATGGTGATGGAAGCCGGGATCGCGGTGGTCGCCGCGGGGGTGCTGGTGCGGGTGATGCGCGGGGCGGGCTGAGCGCGTTGCCGGCTTCCCGCCACGGTGCGCACGGGTGTTGTCGTGTCAGGATGAGAACACACGCGGTTTTGTGCGGGGAGATAGAGCGTCATGCACAATCAAGTGCCTTGCGCGAGGATCCGAGGCTTCGCAGACTCAGCCTCGGCGTTCATGCTCATCCCGCTTTCAATCCAACCGTCTTGCAATCCCGGGCAGTTTGGAGCAAGCGTTTCCGTGGACGCCGAGTCTGAGCGAGTCTTCGAGCGAAGGCTCGGGTCGATCTACACAAGGTCTTCATGATCCGACGCTTCCTCGTGAACACAATGATGCAAAGTGCTCTACCTCGCGGCGTTTTCGCCATTGACGCGGACCGGCGGCTGGTCCTCGTCGTGCATCTTCGCCAGGGCCTTGCGGAGGGCGCCGCTGGGGCGGTTGTCCTTCGTCCTCGCGGGTTTCGGCTGGGACGCCGGCTCGCGTGTCGGTTCGGGCTCGGCCTTTTCGGCGTCGAACGACCCATCGGATGCGACGTGGTCGAAGCGGACGCTGACGCGTTTGGAGATGCCGCGTTCCTGCTGGGTGATGCCGTAGATATGGTCGGCCATCTGCATGGTCCGCTTGTTGTGCGTGATGACGATGAAGGAGGACATGTCGGTGAATGAGCGGACGGTGGTGCAGTAGCGGCCGACGTTGACCTCGTCGAGGGCCGCGTCGACCTCGTCGAGGATGCAGAAGCAGCTGGGCTTGGAGCGGAAGATCGCCATGAGCAGGGCGACGGCGGTCAATGTGCGTTCGCCGCCGGACAGCTGGCTGATCGATCGCGGCTCCTTGCCCGGCGGCTTGGCGATGACCTCGATGCCGGATTCGAGCAGGTCGGTCTCGTCGGTGACGACCTTGCGGGTCGTGCCGTCGGGTTCCTCGACTTCCTTGACGAGGCCCATGAGGCGGACCTCGGCGCGCCCCCCGCCGAAGAGGCGACGGAACATGCCGTCGCGGCCGCCGAAATGCTCGCGGATGAGTCCGAACACCTCGGCGAAACGTTCGCGGCTGGCGTTGTTGAGGCGGTCGATGAGATCGGTGAGGCGTTGCCTGGCGTCGTCGAGATCGTCGAGTTGGGCGCGGAGCTGCTCGTCGGCCTCGGCGAGCTGGCCTTCTTCCTCGATCGAGTCGAGGTTGACGTTGCCGAGTTTCTTGATCTCGCCGCGGAGGACGTTGATGCGGGCCTGGGCGTCGGGGATGTCGACGCGGGCGACGTCGCCCGGGGCCATCACGGCCCGGTAGTCGAGATACTCATTGGCGAGGTCGACGCGGAGGTCCTCGCTGGTGCGTTCTTCGAGGTTCTCGCGTTTGACTTCGAGCTCGCGGCGTGACGCCTCGACGCCGTGCCAGTCGCGTTCGACGAGCCGGGCGCGGTCGCGGGATTGCCGCAACGCTTCGGCGCGGGCGGCTCGATCGGCGTCGGTGCTCTCGACGCGTTGTTTCAACCCGTCCAGACCGCCGCGGAGATCGGCGAGGGTCTGCTCGGCGCGTTCGAGGACGGTGTCGGCTTCGGCGATCACACGCTCGTGCCGTTCGAGGCGTTCGCGGGCGGCGGCGGCGTGGCGCTCGTATTCGGCGACCGAGCCGCGGGCGGTCTCGAGCGCGTGTTCGAGCCGTTCGAGCTCGCGGCGGGCGGCGTCGAGCAGCGCGCCGGCCTGGGCGGCTTGCTCGCGGGCGGCGCTCATCCGCTCGGTCTCTTTGTTCGCGTCGGCGCGGAGCGCTTCGAGCCGTTCGTCGAGAGATTCGGCCTTGGCACGCTGTTCGTCGATCAGGCCCGTGAGCGACCGGGCACGCTCCAGTTTCGACCCCTTCGCTTCCTCCAGCTCGGCGGCGCGGGCGTCGAGCCGGGCGATCTCGTCGCGGGCGGCGTCGCGCTCGCGTCCGAGCCGGGCGATGTCGGCGTCGAGGCGGTCGGCGCGGGCCTGCTCGGCGGCGAGGTCGCGCTGTTGCCCTGCGAGTTCGTCGGCGACGCGCTCACGCTGTGTGTTCAGGTCGGCCCAGGCCCGGTCGAGGCGGGCGAGTTCGTCGCGTTCGGCCTCGAACCGGGCGGTGATTTCGGCGAGCGTCGTTTCGAGCTCGGCGAGTTCGGCGGCGTGACGCAGGAGCCCCCGGCCCTGCTCGGTGCCGCTCGGGCCGGCGTCGACATCGCCCCGGCGGTCGAGCACTTCGCCGGTGCGGGTGACGAACCGGGCGCCGCCGGGGAGCCCGCCGGCGGCGAGCAGGAGGGCCGCGTCGAGGTCGTCGACGAGGTACGTCCGTGAGAGAAGCCGATCGAGCAGCGCGGCGGTTTCCGGCGCGCCGTCGTGCGGCCGAACGAGCGGGCGGAGCGGCACCAGACGCGACGCGGGGAAAACCCCGACGAGCGACGCGGGCGGGTCGGTTTGCTCGTCAGAACCGCCGAGGCTCCGCAGCGGGATGAACCGCACCCGGCCGGGTAACGCGGCGCGCTCGGCCGGTGCCGGGATATCCGCGGCGGACCGCGTGACGATCGCCTGCAGGTCGGCGCCGAGCGCGGCCTCGACGGCGGCGGCGTGGTCGGTGTCCGTCTCCACAAGCTCGGCCAGCGGGGCGATCACACCGGCGAACCCCTCGCCCTCGTCGCGGCGTTGCATCACCCAACGCGCCGCCTCGGCCAGCCCGGCACGGGTGCGGACCATCTCTTCGAGCGTGGCCCGGCGGGCGTCGAGGCCGACACGCTCGCGCGTCAGACGCTCGACGAGCGAGGCCCGTTCGCGGCGGGCGCCTTCGAGGGTGTCGCCCCGGTCTTTCAGTGAGTCGAGGTCGTGTTCGAGCCGGGCGATTTTTTCGTGAATCGATCGCAGCCGATGGTCGGCGTCGGCACGTTCTCGCTCGGCGTGTTCGAGATCGGCCTTGATTTCTTCGATCTTCGTGCCGGCCGATTCGCGCTGCGCGGCGAGTTCTTCGAGCCGGTGCGCGAGCGACTGCGCCTCGGCCTCGAGCGTGCCCTGCTCGCGCTGCATCCCGGCGAGGGCCGATCGGGCCTGCTCCCGCTCGCGGCTGGTGTCTGCGATCGAGGCCATCGCCTCGGCCCGGGCACGCGTCGCCTGTTCGAGGGCGCGCTCGGCGTCGGCGACGCGTTCGGCGAGTGCGGCCAGGTCGGCCCGCTGATCCTCGATGTCGCTTTCGAGCGAACCGATCTGCTGCGTCGCGGTTTCGAGCCGGGAGAGGTCGAGTTCCAGCTGTCGCCGGGCCTCGTCGATCGAACGCTCGGCCATCTCGCGCCGCTGCACGGCGCTGGAGGATTCGTGCTCGGCCTCGCGGATCGCGTTCTCGGCGCGGCGGAGATCGGCGACAGCCTCGGCGTGGGCCAGCTCGGACTGCTGGAGGGCCGATTCGGCCTCGGCGACCTCCTCCTGCGTGCGTCGGCGTTCGGCTTCGAGCCCCTGCAGCCGGCTCGTCATCGCCTCGAGCCCGACGCAGATCTCGTCGTACTGATCGAACGCGACGGCCAGCCGGAGCGCGGCGCGTTCGTTGTCGAGTTCCTTGAACCGTCTCGCCTTGGCCGCTTGGCCGCGGACGATCCGCAGCCGACGCTCCGTTGATTCGAGCTGCTCGCGCGTCAGCATCAGGTTCGCCTCGGCCCGGGCGAGCTTGCGCTGGCTCTCGATGCGGCGCTGCTTGTATTTGGCGATCCCGGCGGCTTCCTCGAAGATCGTCCGCCGATCCATCGGGCTGGCCAGCAGCATCGCGTCGACCTTGCCCTGTTCGATGATCGAGTACGCGTCGGCGCCGATCCCCGTGTCGAGGAATAGCTCGCGGATGTCCCTGAGCCGGGCACGCTTGCCGTTGATCAGATACCGGCTCGTCCCGTCGCGGTACAGCTGCCGCTCGACCGAGACCTCGTCGGCGTCCAGCGGCAGCGGGCGGCGGATCCGCCGGCGGTCGTCCAGCACGACCTCGCTCTCGGGGTCGCTGTTCTGCGGCCCGTCGTCCGCGGGCTCCCCCTCGGTCACAATCGCCGTCGCGGCGTGGCCCCCGGCGGGGTTGTCGAACGTCAGCGTGACCGAGGCCATGCCCGCGGGCTTGCGTGCGGCGGACCCGGCGAAGATGACGTCGATCATCTCCTTGCCGCGGAGGTTCTTGCTCGACCGTTCGCCGAGGACCCACTTGATCGCGTCGACGATGTTGCTCTTGCCGCACCCGTTGGGCCCGACGACGCAGGTGATGGGCTGGTCGAACGTGAAGATTGTTTTGTCGGCGAACGACTTGAACCCGTTGAGGGTGAGCTTCGTGAGCCGGAGGCCCTGGGCGGTGCGCTCGGCGGGCGCCGCCGGGGCCGCGCCGGTGTCGGCCTCGGCGGGCGTCTCGTGGTGTGTGGTCGTGGATGGGGCGATCTGATCGGTCATGCGGGCCGCAACCTCCGTGTCGGGCCTTGTTGGACGCGCCCGCCGTGCGGGCTGGGCCTTCGTGCCGCTCGTGGCAGCAGGGTACACGGAAAACCGCCCGCTCGCCAGCACGCCGCGGTCAACGCTTCTTTTCCGGGGAGGTCGGCGGGATGGGCTCGAGCAGCGAATCGGGGATGTCGGTCTTCCCCGGCTCCGGGGCGGCGTCCGGCTGGTCGAACACGACGACCTCGGTCGTGTCCTCGGGCGTCTCGGGCCGGACCTCGACCTGCTCGCCCCGCGCCGAGGCCAGCAGGTCCGCGATCAGCCGGTCACGCTCGGTCGCGAACGCGGCGTTGATCGCCCCCGCCTTGTAACACTCGTAGATCGCCCCGACGGTTTCCGAATAAGTCAGCCCCAGGCCCACCAACTGCTGCTCCGGCGTCCATTCCCGCGAGAGGAAGTCGATCAGGTCGGGCACGCTCCGGTTGATCTGTGTCTTGTACGAGGGCGCGTAGCGCACGTCGTCGATCCGGATGCCGCGCCCCGGCACGGCGCGGTAATAGATCCGCGGCGGGTCGGACTCCGATTCCGAGACGAGCATCAGCCGGTCGGACCACGCCGAGACGAACGCGGGCGTTTGCAGCTCGATATTCTCGCCGAACAGGACGATGCGCGGGACGCCCTGCTGCGTGACGTAGATCAGCGGGTCGCCGATCGGGACGCGGTCGAGGAAGAACTTGCCGTACATGGGCACGCGGCTGACGGCGTAGATCGTCCCCGCGGGCAGGCTCGACGACGCCTCGCGACGCAGCTGCGTCGCCGAAGGACGAAGCCCCATCGGCGAATCACGGTACCGCTCGTACTGGACCAGGGCGCGGAAGCGGGAACGCTCGGCCCGCCCCGCCAGCGCTTCATACGCCGCGATCCGAACGGGGAGGGCTTTCTCCCCCAGCGCGGCCTTGAGCGCCTCGTCCACCTTCGGGCCCGCGTCGACCAGCCCCAGCAGTTTGATCGCGTCGGTCTTGGTCGCCTCCGGGGCGGTCTGGATGAGATCGATCAGGTGTTCAGCGACCCGGGGATCGCCGAGCCGGGCACCGGTGCGCAACGCCGCCATTCTCGGGATCAGCTCGGGATCGTCGTACAACCCGCGGAGGAACGGCAGCGCCGGCTCGCCCAACGCGTGCAACGCCCAGCTGAGATCGTCGGCGAGGTACGGCTCGGCACGCAACGCCTCGACGTAACGCCTCGCGTAGACCTGCGGCATCGACTGATCGACCTGGATATGCGCCAGGATCTGGGCGAACTCCTCCGACCGGTCGCGGTACGCCGCGGGAACGTCGACATCGATCGTCTCCCCGCTGCGGCCCCGCGCGATCGGTCCCTTGTCGCCCGGCCGCTCGGGGAACCGGGAGTTGATGGCCGAGACGATCTGCCTCGCGCGGCTGTGCGAGGGGTTGTCGAGCATGATCTGGATCTTGCGGCTCTGCGTCACGACACCGCCGTTGAGGATGCGGCCCGTGGTGCGTGAGACGACGCTGTCGACCTTCCCCGGCTCGGCGAAGGGGTTGATGAAGATGTTGCCGCGGGCCTCGCCGACCTTGGTGGTCTGGGGCCCCCCGAACGCCATCGCGGGCCCGATGCGCAGATCGGTGGTGTAGAGCCGGCCGCCCTCGAGGCTGGTGGCGTTGAGGGCATGGACGAAGACATCGAAACGGGCGCCCTCGGGCGCCCCCGGTGGGACGAGGGCCTGGACGATGACAACGGCGGTGTCCTTGTTCTGGAGGAGTCGCCGGGGCGACATCCCCTCGAACGGGGTGCCATCGAAGGCACCTTGGCCGACGCCCCCGAGGCCCATTTCCCGCTCCATATGGAACATGACCCGATCGTTGAGCACACCTCCACCCGTGCCGTTGAGCCCGACGACGAACCCGAGCCCGGCGATGCGGATCGGTTTGAGCCCCACGATCGAGGCCTGGCTGGCGATGATGCCGCGGAGAGCGGCGGGCACGTCGCGCTGGACGGCGGGACGGACGATTTTGGGTTTTTTCTTCGGTGTGTTGCTGCACCCGGGCGTGGTGATCGCGCTGAGGGTGAGCGCCGCCGCCAGCACGGAAACGGCGAGGCGTCGGACGCCGAGATGGGGATGTGTCTTCATGGGGCCGTGATTTCCCGGGGGCGGGCATGCGTTGCCGGCGACGCCCGCGTGTCGGCAAAGTTTACGCGCCGAGAACGATCCGGTTCCGGCTCACCCGAAAAACACGCAGGGATCGGCGATTCGGGGCGGGATGCGGTCGTCGCTGTTCGCCCGAACGGGGGGGAGGCGTGTGATCGAGCAGCAGAGGGGGGAGGCTGGGCCAGCCCCGGTGCTGGGTGACGGACGATATCCATACAAGATCTGGCGTCAGTGCATGGTTGGACCGCAGCGGGGAGTGGTGAGACTCGTGGAGCGCGGGCAGATCCGGAGCGGGTGATTTTTTTTGAGCGTCATAAACCGGTCTGCACGCGGTATTTTCGCACAATCGACAGGATTTCAACCGATCATGCCCATCAGATTGTGGGTGTTTTGACTAGACAGCACCATCGGTTGTGGTATGCTCCCCTTCGCCCTGCCGGGAGGCAACATCCGGGTGCGGGCGTGTTCGGGGGTGCTTCCGGTGATGGGTGTGCCGCTCGGACGATCGGTTTTCGGGAGGCATCGTGCGAGGGATCGATCGGACATTGACATCGGCCGCGGCGGGGCGACGGGAGACCGACGCCACGGACACCGTTCTGCTGGAGGCAGAGGGCGTCGCGGCGAGTGGGTTGCGAAGCACCGGCGGTGGATCGATCCGGTGCATGTTGAAACGAACGGATCGCTGATCCGGGCATCGCGGGGGGGACCGAGGAGCCTCCCCGCGATGCAAGGAAACCGGCCGGGCCACGGTGGGCCCGGCTCCGGCGGCGGTCCTGCGCGGCTCGGCGGAGAAAGCCGCGTTCTTACCCGGGGTCGGACGGAGACGGCCCCGGATCGGAAAACACCACCGGCACGCCCGCCGGAGATCACAGGGAGGACGCGGCCATGGCCGTGCTGTGCGATACGCAGATCCGTGAGCTCATCGGCATCAAGCCGCTGGCCGACTCGGCGAAACGGCCCGGGACGATCTCCTACGGGGTGTCGAGTTACGGCTACGACGTGCGGGTGGGGTCGAAGTTCAAGATCTTCACACCCACGCCCCGCGGCGGCGGGATGGCGGTGGTCGACCCGAAACAGTTTGATGACCGGTTCATGGTCGAGGTGGATGTTTCAGAGGCCGACATTGGGGACGCCTGTGCTGCCGATCATGTGATCATCCCGCCGAACTCTTTTGCGTTGTGCGAGACGGTGGAGACGTTCGACATCCCGCGGGACGTGCTGGTGCTGTGCGTGGGCAAGAGCACGTATGCGCGTTGCGGGCTGATCGTGAACGTGACGCCGCTGGAGCCGGAATGGCGGGGCAAGGTGACGCTGGAGATCAGCAACACGACGCCGTTGCCGGCGAAGGTTTATGCGAACGAGGGGATCGCGCAGTTGGTGTTCCTGAAGGCGGACCGGGTGTGTGCGGTGAGCTACGCGGACAAGGCCGGCAAATACCAGGATCAGACGGGGCTGACGCTGCCGAAGGTGGATTGATATGCCATTCTCGAAAGATGTCGCCGATTCAGTGCTTGTGAAGTGTGGTCGACATTGCTGTATTTGTCGGAGATTCAAACCAACGATGCTACAGGTTCATCACATTCTCGAAGAATCTCGCGGGGGTTCTAGCGACGAAGAGAATGCGATTCCGTTGTGTGTGACGTGTCATATTGATGTGCATACCAAGACACCTTTTGCTCAGCGGTTTTCGCCAGACGAACTTCGTGAGCATCGGGATCGTGTGTATCGACTTGTAGAAGAGGGTAAACTTGTGGCCGAGGAGCGTGACGTGGAGTTTCGGCCGATTGTTACTCGGACAACCTCAGTGCCAGATTTTGTGTCACTCTCGTCATTAGCTCAGGAAATACTTGTTGCTGCTGCCTCTGAAGAATCTTATGTGTTGCTGTCCGTGTGCGACGGAGGAGGGCTCATTCAGGCGGGCTCGATGAGCCGGGAACTTGGGCACGGCCGACAGTTGGCGGAAGCCAAGAGTGCTATCAATGAGCTCGAAACATTGAGGTGTCTTGAAGTGGCGGGGCCATCCCGAGAAGTATGGGATGTCACGCTTCGTGGATATCAGGTGGCAGACGCATTGGCAGCGATGTCAGTCGGGGATGTTAGGTAGCATATGAATTCAGGTAGCGAATCATGAAGATTAGCCGCAAATTCACCACGGAAGGTCAGTCCCCGTTCGACAGCGTCACCTGGACGACGCGGTCGAGCCGGATCACCAACCCCGACGGGTCGGTCGTCTTCGAGATGGAGGACGCCGAGGTGCCCGAGAGTTGGTCGCAGCTGGCGACCGACATCATGGTCAGCAAGTACTTCCGCAAGGCGGGCGTGCCCGAGGACGGGGGGGAGAACGGGCTGCCGGTGCCGGGGTTCGGTTCTTCTTCTACAGGTCCTCGTAGGACGGGCTTCCAGCCCGTCGATCCCTCTTCTTCTTCAGGAGAGAAGGAGAGAGATGGAGGAGAGACGGGCAAGATGCCCGTCCTACGAGGACAAGGAGAGCGGGGGGGAGGAGAGACGGGCAAGATGCCCGTCCTGCCAGGGGAAGAAGAGAAGAAGGGGAAGGAGACGGGCAAGATGCCCGCCCCACAAGGGGATGGAGACGGCAAGGTCCGCACCGGGCCGGAGAGGTCCGCGCGGCAGGTGATCCACCGTCTGGCCGGGTGCTGGCGGCACTGGGGCGAGAGCCACGGGTATTTCGACTCGCACGCCGACGCGCAGGCGTTCTATGACGAGCTCGTCTACATGATGGTGCACCAGATGTGCGCACCGAACAGCCCGCAGTGGTTCAACACGGGGCTGAACTGGGCCTACGGCATCAACGGCCCGGCCCAAGGGCACTGGGTGGCCGACCACGAAACGGGCGAGCTGAAACTCGCCGAGGACGCGTACTCGCACCCGCAGCCGCACGCGTGCTTCATCCAGAGCATCGAGGACGATCTCGTCAACGAGGGCGGGATCATGGACCTGTGGATGCGTGAGGCGAGGCTGTTCAAGTACGGCTCGGGCACGGGGACGAACTTCAGCCCGCTGCGGGCCGAGGGCGAGCCGCTGAGTGGTGGGGGCAAGTCTTCGGGGCTGATGTCCTGGCTGAAGATCGGCGACCGGGCGGCGGCGGCGATCAAGAGCGGGGGGACGACACGCCGGGCGGCCAAGATGGTCTGCCTCGACATGGACCACCCCGACATCAAAACGTTCATCAACTGGAAGGTCCGCGAGGAGATCAAGGTCGCGGCGATGGTCGAGGGGCTGAAACTCATCGCCCGCGAACGGGCGGGCGACGCCGACCCCGAGACGATCGGCGAAACGGCCGAGCGGCTGGGGCTCCGGCTCGACTACGACTTCAACGGCGAGGCGTACTCGACGGTTTCGGGCCAGAACAGCAACAACTCGGTCCGCATCGCGGACTCGTTCTTCGAGGCGCTCGACGCGGGCGGCACGTGGGCGACCCGCTGGCGGACGTCGGGCGAGACGGCGCGCGAGTTCGACGCGGGCGAGTTGTGGGACGACATCGCCTACGCCGCCTGGCGTTGCGCCGACCCCGGCGTGCAGTTCGACTCGACGATCAACGCGTGGCACACCTGCCCGGCGGACGGGCGGATCAACGCGAGCAATCCGTGCAGCGAGTACATGTTCCTCGACAACACGGCGTGCAACCTCGCGTCGCTGAACGTGATCAAGTTCTACGACGCCGAGACGCGGCGTTTCGATGTCGAGGCGTTCGAGCACGCGATCGACCTGTGGACGATGGTGCTCGAGATCAGCGTGCTGATGGCGTCGTTCCCGTCGGCGGAGATCGCCGAGCGGAGCTGGAAGTATCGCACGCTGGGGCTGGGGTACGCCAACCTGGGCGCGATGCTGATGCAGGCGGGGATCCCGTACGACAGCGACGAGGGCCGGGCGGTCTGCGGGTGTCTGTCGGCGATCCTGACGGGGCGGGCGTACCGCCGCAGCGCCGAGCTGGCCGCCGAGCACGGCCCGTTCGCCGGGTATGAAAAGAACCGCGAGGGGATGCTGCGGGTGATCCGCAACCACCGCCTGGCGGCGCGCGGCGAGCCGCGGGACAGCGAGAAGTACGAAGACCTGCGGATCCGCCCGGTGCCGATCGATCACGGGCTGATCGCCTCGGGCGCGGTCCCCGTGGCGAACATGGACGATCTGCTGGGCCGGGCGGTCTCGGCGTGGGACGACGCGCTGGCGTTGGGCGAGAAGCACGGCTTCCGCAACGCGCAGGTAACGGTGATCGCGCCCACTGGCACGATCGGGCTGCTCATGGACTGCGACACGACCGGCGTCGAGCCGGACTTCGCGCTGGTCAAGTTCAAGAAGCTCGCCGGCGGGGGCTATTTCAAGATCGCGAACAACTCGGTCCGGCCCGCGCTGCGGGCGCTGGGGTATCAGGGCGACCAGATCAACGAGATCATGACATCGCTGCTGGGGACGCTCGACCTGGACGTCCCGATGCCCGCGGGCGAGGGGGACGACGCGAGCGGGATGACCTTCGCCCAGTGGCTGCGCGGGCGGGGCGCCACGGAGGCCGACATCGAGAAGATCACCGCGCAGCTGCCGGGGGTGTTCGAGCTGAAGTTCGCGTTCAGCGCCTGGGGGCTAGGCGACGAGACGCTCGAACGGCTCGGGATCGACGCGGCCGCGGCCAAGGCGGACCCGGCGTTCGACGGGCTGCGGGCGATGGGCCTGAGCGCGACGCAGGCGGAGGAATTGAACCGCCTCGTGTGCGGGACGCAGACGGTCGAGGGCGCGCCGCATCTGCGCGACGAGCACCTGCCCGTGTTCGACTGCGCGAGCAAGTGCGGCAAGATCGGCACGCGGTTCATCGCTCCCGAGGGGCATATCCGCATGATGGCGGCGGCGCAGCCGTTCATCTCGGGCGCGATCAGCAAGACGATCAACCTGCCGCACGAGGCGACGGTCGACGACATCAAATCGTGCTACAGGCTGTCGTGGGAGCTGGGGCTCAAGGCCAATGCGCTCTACCGCGACCGGTGCAAGCTCAGCCAGCCGCTCAACGCGATGGCCGACGCGGACCTCGAAGAGGAGGACGCCGACGAGCTCGCCGAGGCGCTCGAGGAGGTCGCCGAGGATCTCGTCGTGGCGGCGACCGCGGCCGCGGCGGGCGACGCCGCTGTCGCGATCGAGATCAAGGAGCGGATCGTGCACCGCCCGATGCGTCGCCGGCTCTCGGACACACGCCGCTCGATCACGCACAAGTTCAACGTCGCCGGGCACGAGGGCTACCTCACCGTCGGGCTTTACGACGACGGCATGCCGGGCGAGCTGTTCATCACCATGGCCAAGGAAGGCTCGACCATCGGCGGGCTGATGGACTCGCTGGGCACGGCGACGAGCGTCGCGCTCCAGTACGGCGTGCCGCTGAGCAGCCTGGTCAAGAAGTTCACCTACCAGCGCTTCGAGCCGGCGGGCATGACCACGAACAAGGACATCCCGTTCGCCAAGAGCCTCGTCGATTACATCTTCCGCTGGCTCGGGATGGAGTTCCTCCCGGGCTACCGCGAGGCGAACGCGCCCGGGCGGGGCGAGCCGACCCAGCGCCCGGCGGCCGATCTCGGCCGGGCACGCACCGGCGTCCCGCGCATCAACCACGGAGGGGATCAATGGACGACACCCGACACGGACGTCACGAGACACGCCACGACCGGCGAAGACGGCGCACGGATCTTGGACCGCGCGGCCGCTGTCGAAACAAAGACCGCGACCGTCGCCCGTTCGGGCGTGATGCGCACACAGACCGCGGCGCAGCCCGCGCCCGGCTCGGCCCTCTCGGACGCCCTCGAAGCCGCGGGCGATTCACCGCCCTGCGACGAGTGCGGGACGATCACGGTCCGGAGCGGCACGTGTTACAAGTGCCTCAACTGCGGCAACAGCATGGGGTGCAGCTGATCGGCAACCGGGGCGGGCCGAACGCCCCGCAAGGCGGTTGATGCGGGCCGAAGCCCGTTGAGCCGCGACAAATCGACTCCGGCGACGCGGGGCCTCCCACCTCCCTCCTCCCTCCCCGCCCCGTGACGCCGTGAGATTCCCCCGGGCGGTCCACCACGGCCCGGGGGTTTTTCCTGCGCGGGTGTTCTGTGATGCGGGGTCTGTTCGCGATGGGTGTGCGCGTCGATTGTTGTTGAACTCTTGCTTCCGTTCGGGCCTCTTTTCGGTCACGCGATGCACTGAAAAAGGAGGCCCGAGCGAAAGCGAGGGCTCCGTATGCGGATCTCCAAAAAAACCGTGTACATCAGCGAGGCCCGGGCGCATACCCGGGTTTTTCCTCACCCCGGGCTTGTTGTGTGGGATGATGGGAAGGAGGGGGG
>JALWOY010000184.1 GCA_027083355.1 Phycisphaerales bacterium
ACTGGGTCCGCCGGCGGGGCCGCGTCGAACGCTGGGTGATCGGAAAACTCCTCATCGACGCGGCACACCGACGAAAAAGAAAGCTCCCAATCGCCGCATGATGCAAAAGGCCCGTCAGCGACGGGCCCAGGAAACAGGTACCTTCGGAAACCACCCGGCTCTCGGCCCCGCGCTCACGCTTGGGGCTCTTTGTCGTCGGTTCTGATCGGTTCAGAAAAAAATCCACGCAAGAGAACGAACCGGGACGCGTCATAGATCGGGGTGTCGGCGCAGAAAAAACCCCGTCCTGTCGGACGGGGCTCGTTCGCTCGCTGGTTCGGCAGCCGGCTCAGGTCCAGGTGTCTGTTGAGCCGTTGGTGTCCTTGTCCCGATCGGCGGCCTCGCGGACTTCGCCGGGCGCGAAGTGGTCCTGTCGCCAGCTCTCGGGGTAGTGGGGGTCGTCGATGTCGAGGGCGAACCGGGTGGGGTAGAGCGGGCGGAAGGTGTCGCACATGACGGCGAGCTCGTTGGTGTATTTCTTTCCGAGCGAGGCCTCGATGGTGCCGGGGTGCGGGCCGTGGGGGATGCCCTGCGGGTGGAGGCTGACCGAGCCGGATTCGATCCCCCTTCGAGCTTTGTAGTTCCCTTCGACGTAGTAGAGGACTTCGTCCGAGTCGATATTGGAGTGGTTGTATGGCACGGGGATGGCCTCGGGGTGGAAGTCGAGCACCCTGGGGCAGAACGAGCAGATGACGAAGTTGTGCCCCTCGAAGGTCTGGTGGATGGGCGGCGGCATGTGCAGCTTGCCCACGATGGGCGAGAAGTCGTCGATGTTGAAGCAGTAGGGGTAGTAACACCCGTCCCAGCCCACGACGTCGAGCGGGTGGTAGGGGTACATGTAGCGGTGCACCCGGTCACGGGCCTTGATGCGGACCTCGAACTCGCCGGCCTCGTCGAACGTCATCGGGGGCTCGGGCACGCGCAGGTCGCGTTCGCAGTACGGCGCGTGTTCGAGAAACTGGCTTGTCTTCTTCGAGACGTACCGCTTCGGGGGGAGGATGTGGCTCGTGTTCATCGTCTCGAACTTGATGAACTTGCCGAGGGGCATCTGCTCTCGGGTCATGCCCTCGGGCCGGTCTTCATCGCCGAGCGCATCGAACTCGATCTTGTAGATGGTGCCCTTGGGGATGACGATGTAGTCTTTTTTGTGGAACTTGAGGGTGCCGAACATCGTGTGCACGGTCCCCGAGCCGTAGTGGATGAAGTAGCATTCGTCGCCCTGGCCGTTTTTGTAGTGGTATTGCATCTGCTCTGCGGGGACACAGACACCCATCTCGATGTCCTCGTTCCCGAGGATGACCCGGTTGCCGATGATGGGGTCTCCCTCCGCGGTGACGGGCTGGGTTTTGAGGTGGCGCATCCGCATCACGTCGTGTTCGACGTATTCGGTTTTGGTGGAATAGAGCGTCTCCCACCCCGCGACCTGTGTCGGGGGATGGATGTGGTAGAGGGTGCTGGTCGGTCCGTCGAAACCCTCGGTGCCGAAGACTTCTTCTGAATAGAGCGCCCCGTCGGGTCTGCGGAACTGGATGTGCCGTTTGCGGGGGATCTCGCCGAGTTTCATGTAATACGGCATTGTGTTCGCTCCTGGAATCCGGCTCGGGTGGTGTTCGGTGACAGAATGCCCGGCCCTTGAGGCTCCGGCATGGATCGTATGCGGCTCTCGGCTGGGTGATCACAGTTCGCGTTGTTGATTCCGGACGTCGGGGGTATGGCCACCCGATTTATACACGAAGAGACGGATGAATCTCTCGCTCGTCGGGAGATTTCACTTGCTTCGACGCGCGGGTGTGCTCACTATTGGGTCGCTTGAATGAAGCAGTTGTTGGAGAGGGTTCGAATGCGGTCGGCGGTCGTGACAACAATTCTCGGACTGTGCTGCGCCGGTTCGGTCGCGTGGGGGCCCCGGCCCAAGGGGGCCAGGCCGCACGGCGACGCGTTCGATCGGCTGTCGTCCAAGTTCGTGATCCGCGACTGGATCTCGTTCGCGAAGGACGAGTACGAGAAGCTGGAGAGCGATCAGGCCCGGACACACCCTCGCTATTACATCATCGTTTCCAATGAACAGAGCGGAAGGGATGATTCGGGGATCGTCGCCGTCCCGGTCGCGTATTGGGGACTCGGGAGCGAACCGATCCCGTCCGGCGCATTCGTGTTCATCCCAGATCCGATCCGGCAGGCGGCGGTGGCGGGGGTTGCCGGGGAGGATCTCCGCGATGTGATCGTGTTCGGCGGTGCCCGGATGATGCCGCGTGACGAGGGGCTGATCATCGGCCAGAATCAGTAGGACCCGGCGTCGATCATCGGGAAGCCCTCCCCGGCCTGCTGAACGGCCGGGGGCGCTGTTCAGCACGTCAAGCGGCGTTCGATCGCGCCGACGAGCGTGTGCAGGGCGAGCATGTGCAGTTCCTGGATGCGGTCGGCCGTTTCGCCCGGGGCGATGACCTCGTGGTGGCACAGGCCGCGGAGGACCCCGCCGCCCTTGCCGAGCAGCGAGACAGTGAGCATGGACCGCTGGCGTGCGGCCTCGACGGCGTGGAGCACGTTGCGGCTGTTGCCGCTGGTCGAGAGCACAACGAGCGCGTCGCCCTCGCGGCCCAGGGCCTCGACCCAGCGTGAGAAGACGAACTCGTAGCCGAAATCGTTGGCGGTGCAGGTGAGGTGGCCCGGATCGACGCAGGCGACGGCGGCGATGGCGGGGCGGTCGTCGCGGTATCGGCCCGTGAGCTCCTCGCAGAAGTGCATCGCGTCGGCGGCGGAGCCCCCGTTGCCGCAGGCGAGGACCTTGCCGCCTTCGCGGAGCCGGTCTGCGATCGCGTCGGCGATGCGTTCAAGGTTCGCGGCGGCGGCGGGTGTGGCGAAGCGTTCGAGGGCGATTCGGGCGTCGTCGAGTTCGCCGGCGATGGCCCGGAAGGCGTTGTCCATGGGCGCACAATAGCACCGCCCCCGTCTGTGCGGGGGCGGTGGGGGGGATCGGTGTAGTCGCCGAGACGCCCGGCGATCAGGGACAGCCGGCGACGAACGCGGAGACGAACGCCCCGAGATCGGCCAGGTCGAACACGCCCTGCGGGTCGGCGAGGTCGGCCAGCGGGTCCTGGTTCATGAAGGCCGCGAAGAAGGCGCTGATGTCGGAAAGGTCGAGCACGCCGTAAGGCTCGGCGACGTCGGCTTCGTTGCAGCCCGCGGGCCCCTGGCAGATGTCGGCCATGCCGTCACCGTCGAGGTCCGAGCAGTCGGACCCGAGCCCGCCCCAGAGGCCCTCGACGGCGGCGCAGTCGGCCTCGGTGAGTTCGAGGCAGAAGCCGTTGGAGAAGCAGCACCCGCCGGTGGGCTCGGGGCAGTTTGTGGCGGCGCAGGTGGTGTCGTCGCCCTCGTAGGTGCCGTTCATGGCGGCGCATTCTTCGGGGCTGAGCCCGTCGGCGCAGGAGCCGTCGGGCAGGCAGCAGGCGCCCTGTGGGAAGCAGGTGAAGGTGTCGCAGCTGGTGCCGACGCCCCCGGGTATGCCGCCGGCGCTGACGCAATCGCCCGGGTCGAGGGTCAGGCAGGCGCCGGTGGAGGCGAAGCAGCAGGCCTGCGGGAGGGGCTGGCAGACGACGTCTTCGCAGACGGTGCCGTCACCCTGGAAGACGCCGCCGGCGGCTTCGCAGTTGCCCTGCGAGTCGAGCGAGCATGAGCCGTCGGGCAGGCAGCAGGCCCCGACGCCCGGGGTGCAGGGGAGGCTTGTCCATGTCGCGGAGAGGGCCCAGTCGCCGGAGGGTCGGCACAGGCCGGGCAGGGCGGCGAAGGTGGACCACCCGCCGTTGGCGGGGCATCCGAAGGGGCCGCAGTTGACGCCGAAGAGCCAGTTGTTGGCGGCGTCGGCGAGGCCGTCGGTGTCCGTGGCGGGGAAGGCGTTGGAGTTGCTGGGCGGGGGAGTGAAGCAGGGGTTCTGGGTCTGGTTGTTGTGCTGGTCGATGCGGAACCCGATGGAGAAGGTGCCGGTGCCGTCGTCCTGGATGACGATCTGATCGGGGTCGTTGGGGTCGACGCTGACCTCGACGACGGTGGCGTTGGTCCCCGGGGGCATGACGAGGTGGGGGAGGATGACGTCGTCGCTGGAGAACGACGCGACGAGGGTGCCGGTGTCGGGTCTGCCCTGCCAGACGAGGACGCTCCACTGTGTCGTCGTGGTGACGCTGGTGGCGGAGGTGACGAACAACGCCTGCATCACGTCGATGCGGATCGGGAACATCGACGATGGGGCATGGTAGGAGGCGGCGAAGATCTCGCTCTCGGCGAAGCCGGCCTGGGCGGTCCACTGGGTGCCGTTGAAGCCGTCGCCGAGGTAGGTGCTGATGTTCTGGCAGCCGCGGGTGCCGCCCTCGCGGGCGTCGACATCCTGGCCCCACAGGTCGCGGCTGACGCGGTTCATCGTGCTCGGCTTCACGGCGATCTCGATGTGTCGGGATGAAGCCGATTCGAGGTCTTTCGAGCCGCTTTTTTCGGCGAGTGACAGGGGGACAAACAACGCCGCGAGCATCGCGGCCGAGCAACGGATCATGCTGTGATTCACGGTCTTTCCTCTCTCTGATAACGCGAGCAGCCCCCCTCTGCTGCGCCTGTCGGATCATCTGTCAGTATGCCAGAAACCGCGGATCGCGGCAAGTCTCATCTTTCGTGAACGGTTCGGATGGTCGTTGCTCACGCCCCGTCATCCCAATGACGTGGCTGATGGATGTATTTCGATCGGGAACGGGTGTGTTGGTATTATGCGGACGTGTCCGAGAACAAGGGCAACACGATCTGGAAGGCGATCGGGCCGGGCATTGTTTTCGCCGGTGCGGCGATCGGGGTGAGCCACCTCGTGCAGTCGACGCGGGCGGGGGCGGTGTACGGGCTTTCGCTGGTGGTCTTCGTGCTGCTGGCGCACGCGATGAAACTGCCGGCGATGCTGTTCGGGCCGCGGTACGCCGCCGCGACGGGGACTTCGCTGCTCGACGGCTACCGCCGGCAGGGTCGGCATGCGTTGTGGACGTTCACCCTGCTCACGTTCGGCACGATGTTCATCATCCAGGCCGCGGTGACGATCGTGACCGCGGCGATCGTCAAGACGGTGCTGATCGACCCGCTGCTGGGCGTGAACGCGCCGATGTGGGTTGTCGCGCTGGGTCTGCTGGGGATCTGCGCGGGGCTGATCGCGGCGGGGGGCTACGGCTGGCTGGACTTCGTGCTCAAGGTGCTGATGGTGGTCATGGTCTGCTCGACCGTGCTGGCCGCGGCGCTCGAAGCGCCGACGCTCGACTTCGGACGGGTGTCGCTGCTGCCGGCGATCCCCGCGGACCACGCCGCCCGGCTCGCGATGCTCGCGGCGGTGGTGGGGCTGATGGGGTGGATGCCCGCGCCGCTGGATATCTCCGTCTGGCATTCGCTGTGGACGCTCGCGCGTCGCGACCAGACGGGGCACAACCCGACCAAGGAAGAGTGCGGGCTGGATTTCGGCGTCGGGTACGCCCTGTGCATCGTGCTGGCCCTCTGCTTCGTCGTGCTGGGCGCGGGCGAGCTGTTCATGCACGGGGTCAAGCCCGAGGCGAGCGGGCCCGCGTTCGCCGCACAACTGATCGACCTGTATTCCGGGTCGATCGGGGCGTGGGTCCGGCCGATCATCTCGGCGTGCGCGATCGCGGTGATGTTCTCGACCACGTTCACGGTGCTGGACGCGCTGGCGCGCACATCGCAGCACATCGTCTTGTGTCTGCGCGGGGCTGAGCAGCCCGACGCGCGGGCGAACGTGCTGGGCTACTGGGTGATGCTGCTGGTCGTCGTCGCGGGGGCGATGCTGATCATCACGCAGATCAAGGGGGCACGGTTCCAGGGGCTGATCAACCTGGCCACGACGCTGAGTTTTCTGGGGACGCCCGTGATCGCGTGGTTCAATCATCGCGCGGTGTTCTCGCCGGAATTCCCGGAGGGCGAGAGGCCGGGCACGGTGCTGTGTGTGTGGAGCCTTGCGGGGGTCGTGTTCTGGCTGCTGTTCGCGGGTGTCTATCTGTGGGGGATGTTGCCGGGGGCCGGTTGAAGGAGTCCCCGGGAATCGAGGCGGGAGACGCACGATGCCGAAGCTGTTCTACGCAGTGACCGCGACCATCGGGGATGCCGCACTGCGCGATGAATACGTCGGTTGGCTGACCGGGGGGCACATCGAGGCGGTGATCGCGGGAGGTGCCGAATCCGCCCGTCTCGTCGTGCTCGACGGGGACGGGCCGGCGCGGGTCGAGACGCAGTACGTTTTCCCGTCGCGCGATGTGTTCGAGGCGTATCAGGCCGGGCCCGCGGTGCCGCTGCGCGAGGACGGGGTCCGCCGCTTCGGCGGGCGGGGCGTGGTGTTCGAGCGACGGATCGGGGAGGTCGCGGCCGAGCACGAGTGACGGGCTCACACCACGTCGATCGTCGGCACCGGGTCGATGAAACCACGTTCGGCCCCCTCGCCGAGGAACCGGTGCAGGGCTTCGACGCCGCGGTCGCCCATGTCCACGCTCAGCCGGCTGACGTACATCGACAGGTATTTCTCGACGAGCGTTTCGTCGCGCCACTCGGGGCGGTGCTCGCTGTGCAGGAGCAGATACCGCCGGCTCTCGTCGGCGTGTTCGACCGCGTGACGCACGCTGGCCGACAGAACGGCCGAGACCTCGGCGACGGTGCCTTCGCCGAAGCGGTCGTCCAAGTCGCGGCGGATCACGTTCAGCCCGAGGGGCAGGGGCAGGGCGGAGCGTGCGGTCCACCATTGGCCGAGGTCGATCACCTTGCGGAGGCCCATCTGCTCGAACGTCAGCTGCGCCTCGTGGATCAGCAGCCCCGCGTCGGCCCGGCCCTCGATCACGGCGTCGGGCACGTCGCTGAACAGCATTGCCTCGTGCGCGAAGCCGCGGTCTTCGTTCTCGCCCAGCAGCAGCGACAGCGCCAGAAAGGCGCTCGTGCGTGTGCCGGGAACGGCAATTGTTTTTCCCTTCAGATCGTGGGGTTCACCGACGGGTGAATCTTCGCGGACGACGACCCGTGGGCCGTAGCCCTCGCCGAAGGAACCACCGCAGCGGGTGATGGCCCATCGGTCGTGGATCGCGGGGTAGGCGGCGGCCGAGATCGCGGTGATGTCGTGCTCGTTTTTTTCTTCTGCCGAGGCTTTGTTCAGGGCTTCGACATCGACACCGACGGTCTGGAACGTGAAGCCGCGGGTGTCGATTCGGGGCGTGCCGAGTTCGCCGTCGACGGGCTCGCCGTCGGGGGCGCGCATGCCGGTGAGGGGCCACCACATGACGAGGTCGTCGGAGTCGGGGGAGTGGGCGAGTCGGAGCGTGCGGTCGGTCATGGCGGAGGCTAGGTCGGCGTGGTGGTCTCTGAGCCGGGTTGTGGTCTTTCCCTACGCGTGAGTGTGGCCGACTCCGGGTTTCGTCCTATTCGGTCAACGCGTAGAACCCGCCGCCGGTGTCCTTGAGTTTGCCCGCTTTGGCCAGGGCCTTCCAGACCTGCGGGGCGAACTCGCTGGGCGGTTCGATCGCGTCGATGTTCGACTTCCGGCCGCCGGAGGTGTACCGCCCGCCGAGTTTCGATTCGTCGGCGAGGCGGAGGATTTTCAGCCGCTTGCGGAAGGCCTTGAGCGCGTGGTGCATCTCCTCTTCGCTGACCTCGACCGCCGGTTCGTCGTGTTTCGGCGCCGGGTGTTCAAGGGCGGACACCAACGCGTCCAGCCCCGCCGCGTCGCGGTCGCGCAGCACGCGCTCGGCCTCGGCCTTGTCCACCGGGAACCGCGACAGCAGCCGGCCCGCGAGGGTCCACTGGTCCATGATCTTCATCGGTTGCGAGGCTGCGATGATGGCGTCGGTCGTCTCGCGGAGTTTTTCCAGGGCGTTCATACACGAAGGATACCGAGTTGTTCCTTTGTGCTTGCAATCGGGCCGGGGATCGTCACAATGGACCGACCCACAGGAGGAACCATGCCCAACCGTCGAATCAACGTGATCCTGCTCGCCGCCGTCGCACTTGGAGCCCCGCTCGCCCATGCCGGCTTGCGGATCGTCGCCTCGGTGCCGGGGTCGGATATCGACGTGCCCGCGGCGGGTGCGGCCGACTCGGCCGTGTTCTCGGGCGTGGCCGACCCGATCGCGGGTTTCGGCGTCTCGGGCGGATTCACGGCCCCGGTCGCGGACCAGATCAACGGGCTGTACCCGTGGTCGACGGATTTCGGGATCACCGTCACTGCGCCCGGGGGGGCGTCGGCGTCCAGCCCCTCGCCCTGGTTCGGCGACCTGACGTTCGCGGACTACCCCGTCGACGACGCCTTCGGCGGATTGGGCGGCGTCGACGGTAACGGGACGTGGCAGCTGGTGTTCGATTCGGGGGTCGTGCCGCCGTTCGTCGCGGGGTTGCGCGAGGTGACGTATCACCTGCTGGCCGACGCGCCGGACGTGGTGTACCAGTACGCCGACAACACGGGGCAGGGGCACTCGTGGAACCGCCCGTTCTTTATCGCGGTGGTTTCGGGCCTCGGGCCGGTGGATTACCACGCGCTGGAATTCACGGTCGACGTCTCGGGGCTGTATTCGTTCGAGAGCGTGCTCGCAACGGGCGGGGATCATTTCACGTTCCTCTACCGGGGCGGGTTCGACGACACGCAGCCGCTGGCGAACCTTGCCGACTATGGCATGGGCAACGGGTTCAGCCCGTTCGATGTCCCCCGCGGCACGTCGCGTTTCGATCAGCTGCTGTTCGCGGGCGAGACGTATGTGTGGGTGACAAGCCAGTGGAGCGCGTTCTCGCCCACCGCCGACTTCGACAACATCATCACGGGGCCGGGCACGGTCACACCCGCGACCGGCGCGTGCAGCCCGGCGGACGTCGCCGAGCCGATGGGTGTGCTCGATCTGGCCGACGTGCAGGCATTCATCGCGGCGTTTGTTGCGGGTGATCCGCTGGCGGACATCGCCGCGCCGACGGGCGTGCTGGATCTGGCGGACGTGCAGGCGTTCATCGGGGCGTTCGCGGCGGGGTGCCCCTGACTGAAGCCCTGCCACGCGTCATTCGAGTTGCTCGATCAGACGCAGCGCCGCCTCGGGGTCGATGTGCGCCTTGGGGAATTCGGGCGCCATGGCTTCGAGGCGTGAGCGCACGATCTCGGAGACGGCGAAGAGCCTGAACCATTTTTTATCCGCGGGGACGATGTACCACGGCGCGTGCTTCTCGGAGCACTTCGTCAGGGCGTCTTCGTACGCCTCGGTGTATTTGTCCCATTTCTTGCGTGTCTCGAAGTCGGCCGGCTCGAACTTCCAGTTCCGTTTGGGGTCGGTGAGCCGGCGGATGAGTTTTTCGCGTTGCCGCGCTTTGGAGATGTGCAGAAAGATCTTGATGATGTGTGTCCCCGAGTTGGCGATGTGGTGCTCGAAGTCGTTGATCGCCTTGTACCGCGTCGACCACACGCTCTCGGGCACCAGCGAATCGACCCGGGCCACCAGCACGTCCTCGTAGTGCGAGCGGTTGAAGATGCCGATGTGACCCTGCCCCGGCACCGCACGGTGGATCCGCCAGAGGAAATCGTGGCTCAGCTCCTCGTCGGTGGGCCGCTTGAACGACCGGACGTGCACCGCCTGCGGGTTCGTCCGGCTGAAGACCGCACGGATCGTGCTGTCCTTGCCCGCCGCGTCCATCGCCTGGAGCACCACCAGCATCGAACGCCGGTGCTCGGCGTACAGCTTGTGCTGGAGATCACGGATCGCCTCGGCGTTTTCTTCGAGGCGGCGCTCGGCTTCCTCGCGTTCGACGCCGAATGTCGCATTCGTCGCGTGCTCATGCAGCTTGACCTTCGAACCCGGCTCGACGAGGCATTGTTTCGGGATGCTCATGCCCCGATCGTATCGGCACCCGCGCGAACGGACATTGATGTGATCCCGCGGGCCGGCAACAATCCGGCGTTGTGGAACACGCTCGGATCATCCGGCTTCGGGAGGCATGAACAATGGACGCGCTCACACTGCTGATCGGGATCGTGCTGGGGCTGTTCGTCGCCGGGGTGATGGTCGTCATGCTGCTGCCTCGGCTGATGATCGTCGTCCGCCGCTCGAAACTCGGATTCGACGAGACGGTCGAGGCGCTGCGGCAGGGTGTCCCCGAGGCGGGCTGGTCGATGCCGGGCGAGATCGACCTGAACGCGTCGATGGCCAAACACGGGGTGGACTTTTCACCCCGAGTGCGGATCGTGCAGATGTGCAAGGCGCCGTACGCCAAGGAGGTTCTCACCGTCGATCGCCGGGTGTCGTGCCTGATGCCCTGCGCCGTCGCGGTGTGGCAGGGCGACGACGGCGGGGTCTATGTCTCGATGATGAACACCGGATTGATGGGCCGGCTCTTCGGGGGTGTCGTCGGCCGCGTCATGGGCGGGCCCGTCACCACGGAGACGCGGCGGATCCTCGGCCCGATCGTCGCGGATTGACCGCGATTCAGCCCCGGTCCAGTTCTTCGGTCAGCCCCCGCAGCACGTCGAACGCCTGCATCGGGCTGAGCGAATCGAGCTTGAGCTCACGCAACCGCTCGACCACCGGGTGCGGCAGGTATTCCGTGAACAGCCCCATCTGCTCCCCGCGCCGGGCTTTGGGTGGTTCGACCCGCGATGGCTCGACCCGGTTCCCCTCCTGCACGCTCAGCGAAGCCAGCACGGCCTCGGCCCGGTCGGTCACACTCACCGGCACCCCCGCCAGCCGGGCGACGTGCACCCCGTAAGAACGGTCGGCCCTCCCGGGGGCGATGCGGTGCACGAAAATGATTTCGTTGCGTCCGTCGGCGCCGGGCCATTCCCGCACCTGCACATGCAGATTGCGGACACGCCCGGGCAGGCGTTCCTCCAGTTCCGTCAGCTCGTGGTAGTGCGTCGCGAAGAGCGTCCGGGGGCCGGGCCGGTCCGCCTCGCCCGCCAGATGCTCGGTGATCGCCCAGGCGAGGCTCAGCCCGTCGAGCGTGCTGGTGCCCCGACCGATCTCGTCGAGGATCACCAGGCTCCGGGGCGTGGCGCTGTTGAGGATCGCGGCCGTCTCCGTCATCTCGACCATGAAGGTGGACTGCCCGCGGTGGAGCGCATCGTCGGCGCCGACACGGGTGAAGATCCGGTCGCACACGCCGACGGTCGCCCGGTCGGCGGGGATGTACGACCCGATCGAGGCGAGCAGCACGAGCAGCGCGTTCTGGCGGATGAACGTGCTCTTGCCGGCCATATTGGGCCCGGTGATCAACGCCAGACGGGGGGCATTCGGTGCGTTGTCCGACCCGCTGTCGTGCGCCGTGTTCGTTGAGGTTGAGCCGGACGCGCCGGGTGGACGGCCGGTTCTCCCCAGCGCCACGTCGTTGGGCACGAACCGCTCGCCGAGCAACTCGTCGAGCACCGGGTGCCGCCCGCCCTCGATCGAGAGCACCGGCTCATCGGTGATCTCGGGCCTCGTCCACCCACGCCGGAACGCCTTGCCCGCCAGGGCCGAGAGCACGTCCAGCTCCGCCACTGCGTCGGCGTAACGCCCGATCTCACCGACCCGCTCGGCCGCCCGCTCCAGCAGACGCGTGAACAGCACACGCTCGCGTTCCAGCGCCCGCTGCTCGGCGGTCGTCACGTTCTCCTCGAACGTCTTGAGCTCGGGGGTGATATACCGCTCGGCGTTCTTGAGCGTCTGCTTGCGAGTGAACCCCTCGGGCGCCCGGCGGGCCTGCGCCGAGGGCAACTCGATGTAGTACCCGAAGACCTTGTTGAACCCCACCTTCAGACTCGGCAGATCGTGCTGTTCGATGAGCCGGGTTTGGTATTCCGCCAGCCACCGCCCCGCGTCGCGTTGCAGCAGCCGGGCCTCGTCGAGCGATTCATCCACCCCGTCGCGGATCAGCCCGCCCTGCCGAAGGGTCGCCGGCGGGTCGTCGACGCAGGAGGCCCGGATCTCGGCGGCGAGTGCCGACAGCACCGCCTCGGTTTCACCCAGCACCGCGTCGATCCCGCCGAACGCGGGCGCGCCGGAGAGCGCCGACCGTATCGGCCCGAGCCGCTCGAGCGCATCGGCCAGCGCGACGATATCCCTCGGCGTGGCACGCCCGAGGGCGATCCGTCCCGCGATCCGCCCCGCGTCCGGCATTTTTTCGAGCGCCGCGCACACCTCCGACGCGGCCTGCTGGTCGCCGACGAGGGTCGCCACGGCCCGCTGCCTCGCCTCGATCGCGGGAACGTCGGCCAGCGGTCGGCAGAGCCAATCCCGGATCAGCCGCCGGCCCATCGGGGTATGGAGCAGCCCACGTTCGGACGTGAACAGCCCGAGCAGCGAGCCGTCCGCGTTGCGGCCATCGCCTCGGATCGTGCGCACGACTTCCAGCGCCCGCAGACTGACGGCGTCGAGCCGGCACAACGCAGAGTCGTTCTCGTACGCCGGCGGGCGCAGGTGCGCGAGTGTCCGCCGCTGGCCCTGGAATTCGCCCCCGCTGGTCGCCCATTTGCCGCCCGAGGTCGGCTCCGACGACACGGATTGCGTCTCGATCAGGTACGCCACCACCGCCCCGGCCGGGCCGACGGCGGGGTCGTCATCGGCGAGCCCGAACCCTTCGAGCGTGGCGACGCCGAACTGTTCGAGCAAAGCCTTGCGGGCCTCGTCCGGGCGGAACTGCCACGCGGGCCGGGATGTGCGCACAAGGCCCGGTTCTGTCGCGGTTTCGCCGGGGGCTTCCGCGTCGTTCTCGGGATGCAGCAGCTCGCGCACGCCGAGCCGGGCGATGTGTTCGCCGAGGTTATCGGTCCCGGCGAGGAAGAGCGTGAACCGACCGGTGGACAGATCGACCGCGGCCCCGGCCCATCCTTCGCCCCGTCGGGTCACCGCCGCCACGGCTGCGGGGTCGTCACCCAACAGCGATTCGTCGACGAGCGTACCGGCGGACACGACGCGGGTGACGGCCCGTTCCACGACGCCCTTGGCATCTTTCGGGTCCTGGACCTGATCGCACACGGCGACGCGGTAGCCCGCATCGATCGCTTTTTTCAGGTAGTTGTGCAGCTGGTGGTGGGGCAGGCCCGCCAGCGGCACACCCTTGGGCCGTTCGGTCAGCGTCAGCCCCAGCACCCTGCTCATCTCGACGGCGTCGTCGCCGAACATCTCGTAGAAATCGCCCATGCGGAAGAACAGCACGCACCCCGGGTGCTCGGCCTTGAAGCGCGTGAACTGCCGCATCGCGGGCGTGTCGTAGGGGTCCCTCGCCATGACCGATCAGCGTAGCACGCGGGTCGGTCGGGTTGAACCGGCCGGCGGGTTTGTGGCATTCGCTCTGAAGGGCCGACCCCGTGCCGGGTGTCTGGACTTGGGAGATGGGTAACAGTCGTTCGGGGACATAGGTTACACCCACGGGTCGTCGTCTGTGGGAGCGGAGCGACCGCAGACGACGACCCGCGGGTGGGCCGTGCTCAGATCGGCGGTTC
>JALWOY010000185.1 GCA_027083355.1 Phycisphaerales bacterium
CACAAACCCCATCGCCGCGTTCTTGCGCACCGCCATGACAGACCTCCGTCCCCCGTCACGATCCGAGCCCCGGAACAACGGCGTCAGCATATCATGCGCGAAGGCGGAGGTTGTTCAGAGGCTCCAATTCTGTACACCATGCAAAAAAATACCGAAATCTCGACCGATGCACAAAATCCGCATATGACAACCAATCAGATACATGTAATAAACCAATCAACTACCATATATGGTGGAGCCCGGTGCTACGACTCGCCGACCTCGGCGCGGTCGAGCGGTGTTGCCTGTTCACACTGCTGCGCCGGTGGCGGCGAACAGCAGCATCAGTCCGGGTGTCGGCATCGTGGGCGTTTCTCTCGGGGCAACCGGCTTCGTCGAGGGCGTTTTCCGGCCGGGGGCGGATACAAAGAGTGTTGCCGGGAGATTCTTCGCCGTTACCAGGCAAAGAATCCCACGGAGATAAACCGGGGGTCGGCGATACCATTCTGGAAAGTTGTCAGGCTCTCGGGCGAAGAGTCGATGCGCAGCGTGGTCATGCTCCCGTCGTTGTCCCAGTTTTCGTGCCAATAGTTGATCGCGGAAAAGTGGATATAGCGATTGGTCAGGATCGAATCGAACGCACCGACGAGCCACTGCGGCTTGCTCCCCAGCGGGTGGAAGTCCGTGACGCCGAACTCGAGCAGGGCGAATGGTTTATGGCTTGATATATCAAGAATATCCTGATAGGCGTTGTTGTTTTCGAGTGTTTCGTCGAACGTGTCCCAATAGTTGTCTCTCGGATCAAGCGAGCCATAGACACTGACGCCCACCCAGTCGATGTAATCATCGCCGGGGTAATAGTACTTGGGCTTGTTCCACTCCTGGGCCGGTTCGCTGTAAGAGGTTGCATGGAAGAACCAGGTGATGTTGTCGGTTCTTTCCTCATCGAAGAGGTCGATCACATGGCGGTAGGCATCGCGGTATCGCTCCGGGCCGTCGGGGTAGGCCGGGTCGCCGTATCCGTCGGTCGTGCCCCCGCCGTTCCAGAACCCGTTCCACGGGAACCACTCGCCGTTGACTTCGACGCAGAACTCGACGCAGATGGGGATGCCGTCGGCTTTGGCATCGCGTGCCCATTGACGCAGTTCAACATCGAAATCCCCGGCGATGATGCGGTCGAGTGTAAAGACGGTTTCGGGGACATACTCCTGGCGCGTGCTGCGCGGCTGCATGCGGACATAAGGAATCACGCCTTCGCCGGCGATGGCATGGATGGCATCGGCCGGGTAGTCCATGCCTTCAAACCACAGCTGTGAGAAGCACGCCCAGGTGATGTTCTTGCCCGCGAGACTTTCAAAGTCGCGGATGCGTTGGGCGGTGACGTTGGTTTCGTCGCCGCCGAAGTCGGGATACGCAGAGAAATAGACGCTCTGCCCCGGAGGGGGTTGGAGGGTTGTCCGCCTGATTTTCATCCCGGGGGCATGCCGCGTGGTCAGCTCGGGCTGCAAGAAAAGGAGAAGGGGCAGGATCAGCACATGCATGGATTGCTCCTCGCTTGCAGGTCGCAGACCGCTCTCTGTACGCATATTTGTGTCGGTCGGTTCCCCGGCTGGATCGATCGTGCCGGGGGCCTTCGGGTGGACTCGATTCGACACTTCTTTTGCGTGCGTGGTCTCGGTGTCGGCGTTCTGATCCATCCCGAGGCCCGACCGCATGAAACATGCTGTGCAACCTGCTCTCACCAACGGGCAAAGAACAACCCCACGGTCGACCGTGGGGCTGGTGGATGAATCCGGTTGGTTGGGTTGATTACGCGTTGGCCGCGGCGGCCTCGGCCTTCTTGCGGGCGTCGTCGAGCGTGCCGACGTACATGAACGCGCTCTCGGGCAGGTCGTCGCCCTCGCCGGCGACGAGCCGCTCGAACGAGTCGATGGTGTCTTCCAGACTGGTGTAGATGCCCGGGAAGCCGGTGAAGACCTCGGCGACATAGAACGGCTGGCTGAGGAACCGCTCGATCTTGCGGGCGCGGGCGACGATGAGCTTGTCGTCTTCGCTGAGCTCGTCGACGCCGAGGATGGCGATGATGTCCTGGAGGTCCTTGTATCGCTGGAGGATCTGCTGGACCTGCTGCGACACGTTGTAGTGGCGTTCGCCGAGGATGCCGGGGTCGAGGATCGTCGAGGTCGACGCCAGCGGGTCGACGGCGGGGAAGATGCCCTTCTCGGCGATGCCGCGCTCGAGCACCACGAACGCGTCGAGGTGGGCGAAGGCGGTGGCGGGGGCCGGGTCGGTCAGGTCGTCGGCGGGCACGTAGATCGCCTGCACGGACGTGATCGCGCCCTTGCTCGTCGAGGTGATCCGCTCCTGCAACTCGCCCATCTCGGTCGAGAGCGTCGGCTGGTAGCCCACGGCGGACGGCATCCGGCCCAGCAGCGCGGACACTTCCGAACCCGCCTGCGTGAAGCGGAAGATGTTGTCGACGAAGATCATCGTTTCTTTGCCGGACTCGTCGCGGAAGTTCTCCGCCATCGTCAGCCCCGAAAGCGCGACGCGGAGGCGGGCGCCCGGGGGCTCGTTCATCTGGCCGAACACCATGGCGACCTTGTCGATGACATGGGCCTTGTTGCCGTTCTCGTCGGTGTACTCGGCCTCCTGCATCTCTCGCCAGAGGTCGTTGCCCTCGCGGGTGCGTTCGCCGACGCCGCAGAAGACGGAGTAGCCGCCGAACTCGCGGGCGACGCGTGCGATCATCTCCTGGATGATGACGGTTTTGCCGACGCCGGCCCCGCCGAACAGGCCGATCTTGCCGCCGCGGACGAACGGGCAGAGCAGGTCGATGACCTTGATGCCTGTGGGGAGGATCTCGGTCTTGGGGTTGAGCTCGGTGAACTCGGGGGATTCGCGGTGGATGGGCATCCGCTTCTTGGCTTGCGGGGCGGGTTTTTTGTCGATGGGCTCGCCGAGGAGGTTGAAGACGCGCCCGAGGACTTCTTCGCCGACGGGGACGGAGACGGAGGCTCCGGTGTCGGTGATGGGCATGCCGCGTTTCAGGCCGTCGGTCGAGCCGAGGGCGACGGCGCGGACCTGCCCGCCGCCGAGGTGCTGCTGGACCTCGCCGGTGAGTTTCATGTTCTGCCCGTCCTGCTGCCATTCGATGTGCAGGGCGTTGTAGATCTCGGGGATCTGGTCCTCGGGGAACTGGGCGTCGAAGGTCGATCCGATGACCTGGGAGATGGTGCCTTGTGTGCCTGCGGCCATGGTCGGGTGGTCCTTTCTCGTCGGCGGGTGTGTGGTCCGGAGAGCCGGCGAGAGAACGCCGGCGCTGCGGGTCCTCCGGCATGTGCAGCCGGGCCGCAAGGATAGGTCCGCCCCCCCCGTGCGGGCCACCTCCGGGGCTCGAATGGACGGCGGTTGTGGCATGACAGCAGTATTCTGCCTATGATTATCCGTTATAGGCTACCGGCCCCGTTCTGGGGCGATTCCGGGTGAGCATTGCCGGGGTCGCGCGGCTCGGGGCGGGGGGG
>JALWOY010000186.1 GCA_027083355.1 Phycisphaerales bacterium
GTGTGGCGGGTGGGGAGCGGGTGTGGTCGTGGCTGAGGGGTGTTGGGGGGGGGGGGATTTCGTGGAACCGGCGGGGGGCGGGCTAATCGAGGGGGAGCCCCTTTGATTCCCAGATTTTGTAGAGGCGGTCGAACTCGATGGGTCTTTTGATGAGTCCGTCGGAGGTTTCGGCGCGGATGAGCCTGCCGAACCGGTTGTAATCGGAGGTTTCGAAAGACTCGTCGATCTGTCTGATGGTGATTCTCCAGACATCGGGTCGGTCGGGCGCCTTGACGAGCTCGACCCTTCGGAGGCGGTTCGATTCGGCGGCCTGGTCGTATGTGTAGAAGGCGTATTTGCCGGGTCGGCCGGCGCGGATGAGCAGCTGCGGGAGCAGGTACGACTCGAGCCGGCTGATGTAGCCCTCGCCCTCGATGGCGGGGCGGAAGGTTCGAGTGCTCCTGCCGGCTTCGTTGATCTGGACGGACATGCTTTTGCCGGCGCGGGCGCCGAGTTCGTTCCAGACTTCGGGTTCGGCGTTTTCGCTGCGGATGGCCATGGTGACGGACCACGCTTCCTGGTTGCGGTCTCTGGAGAGGTAGTAGACGCCTCGGCTGTCGGCGCGTCGCCCGTCGACGAGGAGGACGAGCCCGTCGATTCTGAGGATGTATCCGTCGCCCTTGCCGTCGTGGTGAGGTTTGGCATCGGTCAGGTCGGACTTGGAGCCGATCCAGGCACGGACGCGACGGTAGCCGACCTCTTTTTCGTCGGCTTGTGCGCCACCGGGGGCGGGTCGGTAGATGCGTTCGAACTGGTCGGGGAAATCGTTGACGACGTCGTCGTACGCCTTCGGGCTGAGCGAAGCGAGGCGTTCGATGCCTGCACGGACGGCGTCGGCGAGCTCGCTGTTGAGGGCGTCGGCTTTGATCGGTCTCGCGGTGGTGAGCATGACCTCGAATGTATTTCTGGCTTTCTCGAAGTGGGCTTCGTCTGTGAAGAGCTGGAAGAGCACGAAATCGCGGGCGGAAAGTTTGAAGACGGCGAACCCCCTGTAGGGTGTTTTCTTTTCGTCTTTGAGTAAAACGTAGAAGGGCCTGACGATTCGGCCGGCGGCGGGGATCGCGGGGCTTCGGCCGAGGAATCGGCCCGATCTCGATTCGACCTGTTCGTCGATGGTGATGCCTGTGATCGATTCGGGGAGTTTGAGGGCCCGTTCGAGGATGGAGCCCTCGATTTCGACCAGGGAGAGGTCGTCGCGGGAGGTTGTCCGGCGTTGGACGCTGACGGTGGAGGTGTTGTCACTGAGCGCGAGCGTGGAGGTGACGAGGCCTCCGAGTGTCTGCGTGTATGCGTTGGAGCCGGCTTCGGGGAAGAACTCGAGGCCGATGGCTTCGATGACGAGGGGGGTGTCGGCGAGGGTGACCCGGGAGGGGTCGGGTGCGGGGTAGACCGGTACGGCGCAGACACTTGGAGAGATCGAGGCGAGCAGGAGCAGGGTGAGCAGGAGGCGTGGGAAAAGTCGGGCCAACGCATTTAGGTAGGTGTGCGGGTTGTTGGAGTCGGCGGTTGGTGGCATGTGTGGATGTCTCCTGCCGGGGTGGTCGGCGTGGTCGGTGCTGTGTGCGTGGGGGGGTGGTTGCATGGTATCGCATCGGTTGGGGGGTGTGGATTCGGCGGGGTCTTCGGGTGCATCCGGTGGGTGGAAACGAGGAATGATGTCGAGAATCCCGGGTTTGTTCGTTGACACTCGAAAACTCGGTCCTACGCTTGCAGACTCGGCCGGTGGGTGAGCCCACGGGAGTGGCCGGTGTCGGGCGTGCGTCGAGGTGGGGCGCGTCCAGTGAATTTGTTGATGAGCGGCCCGGCGTGTGTGCGTCGGGGGACGCATGAGCGAGTTTGGCCCGGGAACGACAACGGGCCGGGTGTCACGTCTCGACGGAGTGGTTGGAACGACATGAGCGACGGCCCGCGAATCAGGATCCGGATGGAGGCGTATGACCACATCGCGCTGGATGCATCTGCGCGAGAGATTGTGGATCACGCCAAGCGAACGAACGCGAAGGTGAAGGGCCCGATCCCGCTGCCGACGCGGATCGAGCGGTACACGGTCCTGCGTGGTCCGTTCATTGACAAGAAGAGCCGGGAGCAGTTCGAGATCCGCACGCATAAGCGGATCATCGACATCGTCGAGCCGAACGCTCGGACGGTGGAGGCGTTGAACCGTCTCGTGGTTCCTGCGGGCGTTTTTGTGAAGATCAAGGCATGATGACCGGCCCGGGCGGCGTGTCCGGGTCTTTTTGTTGAACGGGTGAGCACGATGGCAGCGATGATGATGGGGACCAAGCTGGGCATGACCCGCGTCTTCCGGGACGACGGGGTGAACGTGCCCGTGACGGTCATCAAGCTCGGGCCGTGTGTCGTGACGCAGATCAAGACCGAGGAGCGGGACGGTTACAACGCCGTGCAGATCGGTTACGGGGAGATGAAGCCCCGGAACTCGACGATCCCGATGATCGGGCACGACATGAAGGCTGGCGCGTCGCCGATGCGTCACCACCGCGAGTTCCGGGTTTCGGCGGACGAGATCGGTGATTACGAGCTCGGCCAGGAGATCCGTACGGACGTGTTCGAGAAGGTCGCGTACGTCGACGTGATCGGGACGAGCAAGGGGAAGGGGTACGCCGGCGGGATGAAGCGTCACGGCTTCAAGGGTCAGCTGGCGAGCCACGGTGTGGAGCGGAAGCACCGCTCTCCGGGCTCGATCGGTGGGCACGCGTCCGAGGCGGGCGGTCCCGGTCGGATCAAGAAGGGCAAGCGCATGGCCGGGCATCTGGGTGATGTCCGTGTGACGATGCGGAGTCTTGATGTCGTGCGGATCGATGGGGACCTGCTGCTGGTGAAGGGCCCGGTTCCGGGTGCGAACAACGGTTTGGTGATGGTGCGTCCATCGGTGCGTTTGTATAAGGGCAAGGCGGCGAAGGCCGCGGAAGTGGCCGGCTGATGCCGGTTGGTTGATGAAGAAGCCGTGGGGCCGGACGAGGCCCGCGGGCCCGGCAGGTCAAGCCCCGGTGCGTCGGGGGGAGAAACGGTCGGGCGACACAGGAGCATCGGCTTACCCGGGGGCGTGCCCCGGGGGAGACAGCCGAGTCGATGCCGAGCGGACCGCACGGGGCGAGGGAAGCCCCGGGCCGGATTCCCCGAGAGGGGGAACGGCGAGAGCAGGCCGCCGGCTAGGCGAGAACCCGGGCCGGGCGTTGCCCAGCCGGAGGCGTCGGACGAGGTAAGACACATGGATGTCCCCGTCTACAACATGCAGGGTCAGGAAGTCGGTCAGATGACGATCGACGAGGCGGCCCTTGGGGGGCGGATCAATCCCGCCCTGATCAAGCAGGCGTACGTTCGGTATCACGCGAATCTGCGGCAGGGGTCTGCGCGTTCGAAGACCCGGGCGCAGGTCTCGGGGTCGGGCGCGAAGATCTATCGGCAGAAGGGTACGGGGCGTGCCCGTCACGGGGACAAGCGTCCGCCGCACTTCCGCGGGGGTGGTCATTCGTTCGCCAAGACTCGTCGGCGTGAGGACTTCCGTCTGGACATGCCGAAGAAGATGCGTCGCAAGGCGAACCGGAACGCGTTGCTTGCGAAGCTGCTGGACAGCGAGGTGCGGGTGGTCGAGAAGATCGCTCTTGATGCGCCCCGGACGAAGGATGTCGTTGCGTTTCTCGGTGCGTTGAAGGTTGACAACACGGCTTTGCTGGCGTTGTCGCCGGACCCGGATCGGAGCGGAGCGGTGCGTCTTTCGGCGCGGAACGTCGACGGCGTTTCTCTGTGCCGTGCGGATCAGCTGACGTGTTTCGAGATGCTGAACCATCGTTACCTGGTGATCGAGCGGGGCGAACTTGAGGCCTGGCTGAACGGTCCGAGCGGTCAGACCGACAAGCGTGCGAAGCTGGAGCCTCTGGGCAAGGGCGCGGGTGTGAAAGAGGCCCGCAAGCCCAGGCCGAAGCGTGGTCACGAGGTGAAGAAGCAGGCTTGGGCCGCCCGGAGCGGCGGTGCCGGTGGGACTTCCGAGGGGGAGGGCTGACGCATGGCGCTCGATCCGATCTACATCATCAAGAAGCCGGTTCTGACGGAGAAGAGCACCGAGGCGATGAACGAGTACGGGAAGTACACGTTCGAGGTGGACCGTCTTGCGACGAAGACGGACATCAAGGGTGCGATCGAGTCTCTGTACGACGTGCATGTTGAGCGTGTGCAGACGCGTGTTTGCAAGGGCAAGCTGAAGCGGATGCGTTTCGGTTACGTGCGTGAGAAGGTCCGCAAGGTTGCGACCGTGCGGCTTCGGGAGGGCGAGGTGATCGAGCTCTTCTGAGCCGGTCGCGGAGGAATTTTCGATGGCGATCAGAGTCTACAAGCCGACGAGCCCGGGCCGCCGCAACGCATCGGTGAACATGCACACCGAGGTGACGAAGAAGAAGCCCGAGGGGTCGCTGTTGGTGCCGCTGAGCAAGAAGGGCGGTCGGAACCACAAGGGCATCATCACGGTCCGCGGCCGGGGGGGCGGCGCGAAGCGTCGTTACCGGAAGATCGATTTCAAGCGTCGGGACCGTGACGGGGTGCCGGGGAAGGTGGTCGGGATCGAGTACGACCCGAACCGCTCGTGCCACATCGCGTTGATCGAGTACGCCGACGGGGTGAAGCGCTACATCCCGGCGCCGGTGGGCTTGAAGGACGGCGACGAGGTTCTTTCTTCGACGTGCGAGGCGGTTGAGCCGAACGTGGGCAATTCGATGCCGCTGCGTTACATCCCGCTCGGTCTGAGCATCCACTGTGTGGAGTTGACGAAAGGGCGTGGGGCGCAGGTGTGTCGGTCCGCGGGCGTTGCGGCGAGGCTGATGAACCGTGAGGGTGATTACGCGACGATCCTGCTGCCCTCTGGCGAGATGCGTCGTGTGCACGCGGACTGCCGGGCGACGATCGGGCAGGTGGGCAATAAGGATCATCAGCTTCGGCGTCTTGGCAAGGCGGGGATCAGCCGGCATCTGGGTCGTCGTCCGAAGGTGCGTGGTGTGGCGATGAGCCACCACGAGCACCCGCTGGGCGGCGGCGAGGGGCGGAGCAAGGGCGGTCGTGCCCCGGTGAGCGAGAGCGGGACGCTGTCGAAGGGCGGCGGTACGCGGAACCGGAAGAAGCCGAGCCAGAAGTTGATCATCCGTCGTCGCAAGAGCAAGCGATACGGGCAGTTGAAGTGATCGTCGGGTTGAAGCGATTGGCGCAGTGACGAAGGGATAGCAGGTCATGGGACGCAGTCTGAAAAAAGGCCCGTATGTCGACGAGAAGCTCTACCGGAAGGTGGAGAAGATGGAGGCGGAGGGCCGGCGTGATCCGATCAAGACGTGGTCGCGTGCGTGCACGATCGTGCCGGAGTTCGTGGGGCACACGTTCCAGGTGCACAACGGGCGGTACTTCATCGACGTGTTCGTGACGGAGGACATGGTCGGGCACAAGCTGGGCGAGTTCTCGATCACACGGACGTTCCGGGGTCACACGAACAAGAAGGAAGGCATCAAGTCCGGCCGCTGAGGCGGGGGCTGATGGGAGGGTCTTGCGGTGAGACTGCGAGCCGATGAATTGAAGCGACGGGCCGAGGAGATGGGCGTGAGCGTCGAGCAGCTCGCCGGCGCTGTCGAGCGAACCGGTCTCGAGGGTGCCGCGGCGGAGAAGGCGGTCCGGAACTGGATCTCGGGCCGGGATCATCCGCGGTGCAAGAAGACTGATATCGAGCGGTTGGCGGATGCCGTGGGTTGCGAGGCGCGTGAGATCGCGCGGTTCGTGAGCCGGGTGAATCATCACCGGGGGAGCCCGCGGAAGGCGAAGCTTCTGGTGGACATGATCCGTGGCCGTGGCGCCGACGAGGCGGAGGAGATGCTCCGTTTCTCGACGAAGCGGGCGGCGGTGAACGTGCGGAAGGCGCTCGAGGCGGCGCGTGCGGACGCGCAGGAGGCGGGTGCGGATTCGTCGGCGTTGTTTGTCGCGGAGTGCCGCGTGGACGAGGGCCCGCACATCAAGCGATTCCGGCCGAAGGACCGGGGGCGGGCGCACCCGATCCTGAAGCGGACGAGTCATATCACGGTGGGTTTGCAGGAGCGCCCCGGCTCGGGGTTCTAACAGAGGTCATCCATGGGACAAAAGACACACCCATTCGGTCTTCGGCTCGGGATCACGGAGGCGCACCGCAGCCGGTGGTATGCCCCGAAGGCGTTGTACGGCGAGTTGCTCGTCGAGGATCAGAAGATCCGGGCGTTCCTCGATCACCGTCTGAACCGGACGCCGCCGAACGCGGCGGTTTCGGACATCCACATCGAGCGTACACGGGAGGAGCTGAAGGTGATCATCCGCACGGCGAGGCCCGGGCTGGTGATCGGCCCGAAGGGCGCCGAGGTGGACCGGATGACGGAGGAGTTGCAGTACATGACGGGGCGGAAGGTTTCGATCTCGATCATCGAGATCAAGAACCCCGACATGGACGCGCAGCTGGTCGCGGAGAACGTGGCGGAGCAGTTGAAGAAGCGGATGAGTTTTCGTCGGGCCGTGAAGATGCGGACGGAGGCGGTGATGCAGGCGGGCGCCAAGGGCGTGCGTCTGAAGATCTCGGGTCGTCTCGGCGGCGCGGAGATGAGCCGGGTGCTGGATGTCCGGCAGGGGTCGCTGCCTTTGAGCACGCTGCAGGCGAACGTTGATTACGGGTTTGCGGAGTCACGGACGACGTACGGTGTGATCGGCGTGAAGTGCTGGATCTACAAGGGTCTGTACACCGAGGGTCAGGAGGACGACACGTCATCGAACGCCGCGGGCGGTCGGGCCAGGGCGCGTGGTCGCCGCTGATCGATTTGAGACAGGGTTCCGGCGGATGTGCCGGTTGTTGAACGCAGAGGAAACGAAACATGCCTCCCTACAAGATTCCCAAGCGGGTGAAATATCGCAAGGAGTTCCGCCGCGTGCGGGACCGGAAGGCGACGAAGGGGAACTACGTCGCTTTCGGCGACTACGGTCTGCAGGCGCTCGAGGGTTGCTGGCTGAAGAGCAACCAGATCGAGGCGGGCCGCGTTGCGATCCAGCGTGTGCTGAACCGCGAGGGCAAGGTTTTCATCCGGGTGTTCCCGGACAAGCCTGTTGCGAAGAAGCCGCTGGAGACGCGTATGGGCAAGGGGAAGGCCGACGTTGATTACTGGGCGGCGCGGGTGAAGCCGGGGACGATGCTCTACGAGCTCGCGGGCGTGAGCGAGTCTCGTGCTCGACTGGCGTTTGCTCGTGTTGCGATGAAGATGCCGATCCGCTGCCGCTTTGTCGGCCGGCGGATCACGGCTTGACGGGAGTGGATGATGGCCTACGAGACGCTGACGGGCGCGAAGGTGAAGGCGAAGAGCGACGAGGAGATCGCCGAGGAGATCGCGCTGCTTCGGGAGAAGCTTTACACGCTCCGTGTGCAGTCGGTGACGGAGAAAGTCGAGGACAACAGCCTGTTCATGAAGATCCGGCGTGATATCGCGAGGTTGCTGACGGAGCAGAACGCCCGTCGGCGTGAGAAGATCGAGCAGCAACTGTCCGCGGGGTAATACGCGGGTTGACCGGGCGGGACCGGCCGGGTTCTGGCGGGGCGGGGCTCGGCGAGGGAAGCATCCATGACGAACAGCGAGACGAATGTCGGCGGCGAGATCAAGGGCGTGAAGGTCGGGGTGGTTGATTCGGACGCCCGGGACAAGACGCGTCGTGTTGTGATCGCCTACCGGGCGAAGCATCCGAAGTACGGCAAGTACGTGAGCAAGCGGACGCGTCTGCACGTGCACGACGAGAACAACGAATCGAAGGTCGGGGACATGGTTGAGATCATCCAGTGTCGCCCGATGAGCAAGACGAAGGCCTGGAAGCTTCTGCGCGTGGTCAAGAGCGGCGGCGAGGGCTGAGGCAACGGCAAGCCGGCGGTATGCCGGGCGAGGGTTTGGACAGATGCTCCAGCAAGAATCCAGATGCGAGGTCGCGGACAACTCGGGGGCGAAGGTCGCCTATGTGATCCGCGTGTACGGCGGCTCGAAGCGTCGCGGCAGCTATACGCGTCAGCGAGCGGACGTGGGCGACAAGGTGCTGGTGAGCATCAAGAAGTCGCTCCCGGGCGCGGACATCAAGTCCGGGGACATGTCCAAGGCGGTGATCGTTCGGACGAAGAAGTCGACGCGTCGTCCCGACGGGTCGTACGTGGCGTTCGACAACAACGCGGTGGTGCTGATCAACGACGACGGGAACCCGAAGGGGACCCGTATCTTCGGCCCGGTGGCGCGTGAGTTGCGTGACAGGAATTACATGAAGATCGTCTCGCTCGCGAGCGAGGTCGTCTGAGGGAGGTTCAGCGATGGCAAGGCATGTGCGGACGGGCGATACCGTCGTCATCAACTCGGGCGATCACAAGGGCAAGACGGGCGAGGTGATCCGCGTCGATACGGCCCGGGATCGCGTGTATATCAAGGGGGTCAACCTTCGGACGAAGCACATGCGTCCGACGCGTCTGAACCCTCGCGGGGGCGTGATCACGAAAGAGGCGCCGATCCATATCTCGAACGTGAACCCGATCGCCGACGGCAAGCCGACGCGTGTTCGTTTCGAGGTCGACGGCAAGGGCGGGAAGAAGCGTGTGGCTGTGCGGACGGGCAAGGCGTTGCCGGTGATGGTCCGCCGCAGCGCCGGGGATCGTGGCAAGGCGGACACTGTCTGATTGGGAGCCGAGCGATGGCCAAGGACAAGAAAAAGAAGAAGGGCGCCGAGCCGACGCCCGAGGAGCTGGAGGCGTTGAAGGTCTCCGGTCCCCCTCGTCTTCGGGCGAAGTACGACGACGAGATCCGCAAGAGTTTCGCCGAGAAGTTCGGGATCTCGAACCGGATGGCGCAGCCGAAGCTGGAGAAGATCACGATCAACGTGAACATGGGGCGTCATCTGGACGGGACGAAGGTGCCGCAGAACGTCAAGGGTCAGGTCCTGGCGACGCTGGAGCAGATCAGCGCTCAGAAGCCCGTGATGATTGCGGCGAAGAAGAGCGTTTCGAACTTCAAGGTTCGCACGGGTTACGAGACGGCTGCGATGGTGACGCTTCGGCGTGACCGGATGTGGCACTTCCTGGACCGGCTGATCCATCTGGCGACGCCGCGTATCAAGGACTTCCGTGGTCTTTCGGAGAAGGCGTTCGATCGTCAGGGGAACTATTCGTTCGGTCTGACGGAGCAGGGCGTATTCCCGGAGATCAACATGGCGGAGGCCACGTTCACGCACGGGATGAACATCAATCTGACGTTCAGCAACTCGGACCCGGAGAAGAGCCGATTCGTGCTGAACGAGTTGGGCTGGCCGTTCCGCAAGCCGGAGCAGAAACGGCGGAAGACGGTGTCGGCGTAGCACGGGCCCACCGGGGGTTGACACGAGCGGAAGGCAAAGGACCACAGGAAGCAAGCATGGCGACAAAGGCACAGATCGCGAAGAGCAAAAGGACGCCCAAGTTTTCGACCCGGCAGGTGCGTCGGTGCGAGTTGACGGGGCGTTCACGGGGCGTGTACCGCAAGTTCCGCATCAGCCGGATCATGCTGCGGAAGCTGGCGTTGGAGGGGAAGATCCCCGGGATGCGCAAGGCGTCCTGGTGAGCGGGCATCCTGAAGAAGGTCACGAGAGGAACTAGGCAATGGCGATCAACGACCCAATCGCGGACATGCTGACGCGGATCCGCAACGCCACGCGGAACAAGGCGAAGCACGTCTCGTGCATGAACAACAAGATCTGCCGCGGGATCGCGCAGACGCTGCAGGACGAGGGCTACATCGCCGGATACGAGGTGCAGGAGATCCCGGGCAAATCGGGCGTGATCAACATCACGCTGAAGTACGGGCCGCGGGGTGAGCATGTGATCCACGAGCTGAAGCGGGCGAGCAAGCCCGGGCGTCGTCTGTACACGAAGGTCCGAGATATTCCCCGTCCGATGCAGGGGCTGGGGATCTCGATCGTTTCGACGAGTTCGGGTGTGATGAGCGACCGGGTCGCGAGGGAAAAGAACGTGGGCGGGGAGTTGCTCTGCACCGTCCTGTAACGAGGAACACGAATGGCGTGGACTCCCCGGCCCGGCGGCCGGACGACGACGACAGCCGGAGAACACACGATGTCAAGAATCGGCAAGAAACCCGTTGAAGTGCCCAAGGGC
The DNA here is from genome assembly GCA_027083355.1 of Phycisphaerales bacterium. GTDB lineage: Bacteria > Planctomycetota > Phycisphaerae > Phycisphaerales > UBA1924 > UBA1926. The sequence goes on from JALWOY010000186.1 coordinate 10,211, forward strand.
GTGAAGGTCGCGGTGAACGGCACGACGATCTCGGTCGAGGGCCCGAAGGGCAAGCTCGAGTGGACGCATCGGCCCGAGGTGAACGTTCAGGCCGAGGACGGCCGGGTGAGCGTGTCTGTGGACGATTCGCTGGTCGGCGACAAGCGTGTTCGTGCGCTTTGGGGGACGACACGGGCGCTCATCAACAACATGATGACGGGTGTCAGCAAGGGTTACGAAAAGAAGCTCGAGATCCACGGTGTGGGCTGGACGGCCTCGGTGGGGGGGCAGACGCTGAAGCTGAACGTCGGGTTCGCGAACACGGTGGAACTCCCGATCCCGGCGGGTGTGAATGTCGCCGTCGAGAAGCAGTTGATCACGGTCACCGGCGCGGACAAGCAGGCGGTTGGTCAGTTCGCCGCGGCGGTGCGGAGCAAGCGTCCTCCGGAGCCGTACAACGGCAAGGGGATCCGTTACTCCGACGAGGTCGTGCGGAAGAAGGAAGGCAAGCAGTTCGGCAAGTAAGCCGGGGAGCATCCGTCATGGACAAGCAGAAACTCAAATCGCGGCGTCGGGCTCGTCGGCGGATCGGGATCCGCAAGCGGATCGTCGGGACGGCCGAGTGTCCGCGGCTGAGCGTGTATCGCTCTTTGAATCACATCTACGCGCAGATCATCGACGATCTGAATGGTCGGACACTGGTGGCCGCTTCGACGCGGGACAAGGACATCGGTGTCGAGGGTTCGACGGGCAACGCGGCGGCGGCGGCGGCGGTGGGCGCGAAGCTCGCGGAGAAGGCGAAGGCCGCGGGGATCGGGCGGGTGAAGTTCGACCGCGGTGGTTTCAAGTATCACGGGCGGGTGAAGGCGCTCGCCGAGGCGGCCCGCGAGGGCGGGTTGACGTTCTGAATGATGACCGTTCCGGGCGTGTGTGCTCGGGGCGACAAGCGGGCGGTGAGCCCGGGGACACGCAGCAATGGCCGAAGTTCTTGACGAAACAACGAATCTGGAATCGACGACCGTCAATATTTATCGCACGAGCGCGACGGTGAAGGGCGGCCGGCGGTTCAGTTTCGGCGCGTTGGTCGTCGCGGGCGATCACCGTGGCAAGGTGGGCTACGGCTATGCCAAGAGCACGGAAGTCCCCAACGCGATCGAGAAGGCGCAGAAGGAAGCGCGGCAGAACCTGACACGGATCCCGCTTGCGGGCCAGACGATTCCGCACGAGGTCGAGGGCCGGTACGGCGCCTCGAAGGTACGGCTGCTCCCGGCCAGCCCGGGGACGGGCGTCGTGGCGGGGGCGACGGTCCGTGCGGTGCTCGAGATGGCCGGTGTCACGGATTGCCTGACGAAGGTCTACGGCTCGAACAACAAGCTGAACGTGGTCAAGGCGACGCTCGCGGGGATGCAGCAGTTGATGAACCGTGAGAGCATCGCGGAGCTCCGCGGTGTCGAGATCACGACCACGGATATCGAGGAGCGGATCGAGCGGGGCCAGCGATTCATGCCCAAGACCACCGGCGAGAAGATGCAAGGCCCGGTCAACACGATCGGGCAGGAACGCCGGGGCGGCCGGGGCGGCCGCGGTGGTCGAGGTGGCCGGGGCGGTGGTCGTGGCGGTCGCGGGGGTGATCGCGGCGTGGCGCCGTCGGCTTCCGCGGAGCAGCCCGCCGCGGGTGCCGGGGAAGCGTCGTCTCAGGATCAGGGGGCCGTCGAGGGTGGCGGCGAGAGCAAGAGCGAATAAACGTGTGCACGGCCGAGCCGTGGATGCTGCGGCGGAAGTCGCGAGGGAACAAGCCATGATGATTCACGAGATCACCGCCCTGGCCGGCAAGTACAAGAGCCGCAAGCGTGTCGGCCGCGGTCCGGGTTCCGGCGTTGGGAAGCGGTCCGGGCGTGGCCAGAAGGGCGCGGGTTCGCGGAGCGGGACGAGCCGACGGTTCCAGTTCGAGGGCGGCCAGATGCCGTATTTCCGTCGGATGCCGAAATTCGGGTTTACGAACGCGAATTTCCGGCAGTCGTTCTGGCTGGTGAACCTTCGTCAGATCATCGCGAGCCCGGCGTTTTCGGGTGGCGGCGAGGTGACGAACGCGTCGCTGATCGAGGCCGGGCTTGTCCGTGACGACAGCCGGGACGTGAAGATTCTGGGTGATCTTCCGGAGGGCGTCGAGAGCCTGAATGTGAAGCTGGACGTGAAGGTGAACCGGGTGACGGACCCCGCCCGGAAGCTGATCGAGGACGCGGGCGGGAGCGTGCACGAGCTGGGGACGCGGCGCGATCGTGTCCGCGGCGTGGATCGCAACAGCGATGACCGCTCGCCGAAGAACCAGACGAAGAAGGCGAAACGTCGGGCATACCAGCAGGCCCGGGCCGAGGCCGCCGCCCGGGGCGAGTCGTACAAGAAATGATGATTGAGACCCGCCCGGGTTCGTTGCGGGGCGGGGCGGCATCGGAAGTCCTGCGGTACCCGGCTCGAGAGCCGGAGTTGGATGTGAACGCTCCTACGCCACGGAGACGAGGCACGCGGTGAACATATTTTCGACGATCGTCAACGTGTTCAAGGTCAAGGAGCTGCGTGACAAGCTTCTGTTCACGCTGGCGATGCTCGCGGTGTACCGCGTGGGGTTCTGGATCCCGCTGCCGGGTGTGAACCAGAGCATGCTGGCGGAGTATTTCGAGCGTGCGGCGTCGGAGGGCAACGCCGCGGGTCGGATGGCGCAGTTCGTGTCGATCTTCTCCGGGGGTGCGTTCGGCCAGAGCACGATCTTCGGTCTGGGGATCATGCCTTACATCTCGGCGGCGATCATCTTCCAGATCCTCGGGTCTGTGCTGGAGCCGCTGAAGAAGCTGCAGGAAGAAGGCCCGACGGGTCAGCAGAAGATCCAGGAGTGGACGCGGTATGCCACGATCGGGCTCTGCCTGATTCAGGCGATCGGCTGGCTGACATTCATCACGTCGCAGCGGATGGTGTACACCGACTGGTCGAGCAATCCGGTCTGGTGGGTGATGGCGGTGACGGCGCTCACCGCGGGCACGATCTTCCTGATGTGGCTTGGTGAACAGATCGACCGTTTCGGGATCGGCAACGGTGTGAGCCTGATCATCACGGCCGGGATTCTGACGCGGATGCCCAACGCGGTGATGTGGGTCTGGAACAACTTCGATCCCGGGAACCCTCAGAAGCTCGGTTGGCTCCAGTTGATCCTGATCTTTGCTGGTTTCGTGCTGGTCGTCGCGGGGAGTGTCGTGATCACGGTGGCGCAGCGGCGGATCCCAGTGCAGCAGGCCAAGCACACGCGTGGGCGGCGGGTGTACGGCGGGCAGCGGTCGTACCTGCCGCTGAAGGTGAACCACGGCGGGGTGATGCCGATCATCTTCGCGTCGTCGCTGATGATCTTCCCGAGCGTGATCCTGAGCGGGCTGCACGATCAGGCGCGCAACGCGCAGCAGTCCGGGGCCGGTTCCTGGCTGGCGTCGGACTGGTGGTATTCGCTGACCCAGTGGCTCTCGAACAACATCCAGACCGGGGAGTTCCCGTATGTGGTGCTCTACATCCTGATGGTGTTCTTCTTCAGCTACTTCTGGATCACGGTGCAGTTCAACCCGGAGGAGATGTCCAAGCAGCTGCGTGAGCACGGGTCGTTCATCCCGGGTTTGCGTCCGGGGCCTCGGACGGCGGAGTATCTCGAGACGGTGATGGAGCGGATCACGTATGTGGGGGCTGGTTTCCTCGCGGTGATCGCGGTGCTGCCGATGGTGGTGAACAAGTCGATGAATATCGATTTTTCGGTGACGCAGTTCCTTGGCGGGACGGGGCTGCTGATCGTGGTGAACGTCGTGCTTGACTTCCTCCAGAGGATCGAGGCGAATCTGCTGATGCGGAACTACGCCGGCTTCCTCGGCGGGGGTGACGACGGGAAAGGGCCGCGGCTGCGGGGGTAAGACGGCTTCCCCCGGGAGACAGGCCGGCGAAGGGGGCCTACACTCGGGGTTCCCGGGGAGGGTGCCGGGGTTTGTACGCCCGGCGGTTATGGCGGAAACAGGCGCCTCGCCGGGGTGTGAGGACGTTTAGAAGATTGGACGGGCTGTCAGATGAAGGTGAAAGCGAGTGTCAAGCGGATCTGCAATCAGTGTCAGATCGTCCGGCGTAAGGGTAAGGTGCGGGTGATCTGCAAGGCGGACCCGAAGCACAAGCAGGTTCAGGGCTGAACGACATCCGCGTCCGGTCGGAGAAGATTCCGGGCGTGTGAGAGGAGCGAATCGTGCCGCGTATCACAGGTGTAGACGTCCCGGATCGGAAGAAGATTTTGTACGCTCTTCAGTACATCCACGGCATCGGTCCGAAGTTCGCCGCGGACATTCTGGCCGAGGCGCAGATCGATCCGAACCTGAAGGCGAACGAGTTGAACGAGCAGCAGATCGCGCAGTTGAACGCGATCATCGACGCGGGGTACCTTGTCGAGGGTGCATTGCGGCGACAGGTGCAGCAGAACATCCAGCGTCTGCGTGATATCCGTTCGTACCGTGGCGAGCGTCACCGCGCGGGTCTTCCGACGCGTGGGCAGCGGACCCGATGCAACGCCCGGACGCGGAAGGGCCGGAAGAAGACGGTCGCGGGCAAGAAGGGCGTGAAGGGCTGAATCATCGTGCCCGGGCCGGTGTGGTCCGGGTTTATTGCAACAGGGACTCGTGAGGAACCAGCCGTCGCGGGGAGCGGGGGAGATCGGTTCCGTCGGGAGCGAGCATGGCCAAACAGAAGAAACAGCGGAAGAACGTGGTGCGCGGGATCGCGCACATCAAGGCGACGCACAACAACACGATCATCACCATCACGGACACCAGCGGGGAGGCGCTCGCTTGGGATTCCGCGGGGACGATCGGGTTCAAGGGGGCACGCAAGGCGACGCCGTTCGCGGCGACCCGTGCGGGCGAGCAGGTGGGCCAAAAGGCCCGCAAGATGGGCATCAGCGAGGTCGAGGTGAAGATCCGCGGGATGGGTGCGGGCCGCGAGTCCGCGGTGCAGGGCCTGGTTTCGACGGGGATCCGCGTGACGGCGATCGAGGACCACACGCCGGTGCCTCACAACGGGTGCCGTCCGCGCAAGAAGCGTCGTGTCTGATACCAACCCGGTGATTGCCGGGTAAGACAACCCCCGGGGCGAGCAGAAGGCCGACCGCGTGCAGCGGGGCGGGTCGGCCGAGGATCGCCGCCGGGACCGGTTTTTCGAAGGCACCGCTGCGTGTGCCGGCTTGGGTCGGCAGAGGTGATCGAATGAGAGTCAAATGGCGAGGTCTCGAGCTTCCCAGCCGCGTGGTTTCCGACCCCAAGTTCGCGGCGCCCGATTACGGCCGGTTCACGGTCGAGCCATTCGAGCGCGGTTTCGGCACGACGGTGGGCAACAGCCTGCGTCGGGTGTTGCTGAGTTCGCTTGAAGGCGCGGCGGTTGTTTCGGTGAAGATCAAGGGCGTGGAGCACGAGTTTACGAGCATGCCGGGCGTGATGGAGGATGTCACGGACATCATCCTGAACGTGAAGAACCTGGTGGTGAAGCTCAACAGCGACGAGCCGAAGCAGATGAGGCTGGCGGCGCAGGGTCCGGGCGATGTGACGGCGGACCTGATCGAGGCGGACCCTGCGATCGAGATCATCAACAAGGACCTGATCCTTTGCACGCTGGCCGACGAGATCCCGTTCGAGATGGAGATGACAGTCGCGAAGGGGCGTGGTTATGTGCCCGCGAGCGAGCAGTACAAGTCTCAGGACGAGCAGGAGATCGGGGTGATCCCGGTCGACGCGATCTACAGCCCCGTGCAGCGGGTGCGATACAAGATCGAGGAGACCCGCGTCGGTCAGCTGACGAACTACGACCGTCTGATGATGGAGATCTGGACGGACGGGACTGTTTCCCCGGAGATGGCCCTCGTCGAGGCGGCGAAGATTTTCCGCAAGCACCTGAACCCGTTCGTGCAGTATTTCGAGCTCGGGCAGGAGCGCGTGAGCGAGGAGGCCGCGGCGGCGGCGGGCGTGGACGAGGAGCTGATCCGCAAGCTGAACATGCCGATCGCGGATCTGGACCTTTCCGTCCGTGCGAGCAACTGCCTTGAATCCGCCCGGATCGATACGGTCGCGGAGCTTGTTCGTCACACGGACCAGGAACTGCTCAAGCTTCGGAGCTTCGGCAGGACCTCGCTGCGTGAGGTCAAGCGGAAGCTGGTCGATCTTGAACTCGAGCTCGGGATGGAGCTTCCCGAGGGATACCAGATGCCGAACCGGGCTGAGTGAGCCCGCGCGGGCCGGGCCCGCACAGATGGGGCGGTGACGCCCCGGAGGAAGCGTAACGATGCGACACCGCAAAGCCGGCTACAAACTCGGGCGGACGACGGCCCACCGTCAGGCGATGCTTCGGAACATGGCTGCGAGCCTGTTCGAGCACGGTCAGATCACGACGACGATCCCGAAGGCGAAGGCGCTGCAGCCGTTCGTCGAGAAGATCGTGACGAAGGCGAAGAAGGGCGACCTGCACAGCCGGCGTCGGGTGATCTCGATGCTCGGGGGCGATCGTCGGGCGTTCGCGTGGTCGTACATCCCGAAGAACGCGAGCGAGGACGAGCGTCACGCCGTCGAGCAGCAGCGCGAACGCGTCGAGGCGTTCTTCGACATCCCGGAGGCCGAGGAGGTCGAACGCAACCGGTACGGGGAGCTCCGCAAGGCCCCGAAGCTGGTGCGTCATATCTTCGAGAACGTGGCGCCTCGGTTCGAGGACCGCGACGGCGGGTACACCCGGATCATCAAGCTGGGGTATCACCGCGTGGGCGACGGCGGCGAGCTGTGCGTGATCCAGTTCTGCGGCGCCGAGGAAGGGCCGGAGATCTCGGGCCGCCCGAGCGGGCGTCGTCGGCAGGCCGACCGTCGGACGGCGTACGCGGCGAAGCTCCGCAAGTCGGCGCCGGCCGAGGCGGTGGCTGTTTCCGAGACGAGCGAGGAAGCGTCCGATGCCGGGGGAGAGGCGGCCGCGGACGGGGAGTGAGTTTCCCCGCGTGAAACTTTCGAAGCACAAGGCCCGGGTGCGAACCCGGGTTTTTTCTGCGCGCCGAGGGTGCTCGTCGGGTGCGAGGGCATGATCTGCAGGGTTTCAACAGAACTATCTCTGTGGCCCCGGTGGTGAATTCTGATTGATTCAAAAAGAGCCCGGAGCATTCGCGACGGGCCGTGCCTGGTGTTGTCATCCTCTCGGCGTTTGGCCCCGCGCTGACGCTTGGGGCTCTTTGGAGCACGCGGATCGACGGGGTGTGTGTGCTGTTGTCATCTCCCCGTCGTTTGGCTCCGCGCTGACGCTTGGGGCTCTTTGTGGTGCATTCAGATTGAGTCAGAGAAGGCTGTTTGCACAAAATGAACGGGATGCGGGTCAATCGTATCTGCGGACCAGCTCGATGATTTTCGGTTGGTTTGTTTTGATCTGGAGCGATCTGCGGAGGGCCTCGATCGCGCCGCGTCGGGCGCGGGTGTCCTGCTTGCCGGACCAGAGGTACTGGTTGAGGAGACAGACGCCGACCCCGTTCCATGCGGGGTAATGGTTCGGGTCGATCTCGGTTGCTTTCTGGAACGCGGCGAGGGCCTTGTCGTATTCCTTGAGCCTGAAGAGGGCCGAGCCGAGCCTTTCGTAGGCGGGGGCGCTGGGCGCGATGCGGACGAGTTGATCCAGTGTTGCGGCCATCTCGGCGTATCGCCCGGTTTTGCCGAGGCTGTCTGCGAGGTTGAGAAGCAGTTCGGGCCCGAGGTCCATCAGCTCGGCCGCCTGTTGATATTCCAGCACGGCGGCATCGTGCATGCCGAGAGCGGCGTAGACGGCGCCGAGGTTCACGCGTGCCGGGCCGCTCTCGGGGTTGAGCCGCACGGCCCGCTCGGCGTATGGCCTAGCCTGTGCCGGTTCGTTGACCTGCATGTAGGCCGTTGCGAGGTTGAGGTTGGCGTCGAAGTCGTCCGGCCGGATCGCCAATGCGCGGAGATAGGCCCGGATCGCCTCGGCGACGCGGTCGAGGATCTGGAGCACGAGCCCGTGGCCGTACTGGGCGTCGAAGTTGGCGGGTTCGAGTTCGGTCGCCTTGCGGTAGCGTTGCTCGGCGGTGTCGTAGTCGCCCTTCTGGGCATAAAGCTCGGCGGCGCCGACATATGCGATGGTCAGGGTCGGGTTGATCTCGATGGCGCGCTCGAATTCGCGGAGGGCTTCGTCGGTCACGCCCTGCGCCCGGAGCCGGCTTGCATTGGCGAAGGCGTCCTGCGCGGCGGCCTGGCGTTCGGCTTTCCGTGCCTGGGCCCGGGTCGGCTGCTTCGCGGCGACCCCGGTTGTGCAGGCGGGCACCAGACAGAACGAGCAGAGAAGCAGGAGCAATACGGCGGATATGGCGGGTGTTCGACGGTGTGCAGACATTTCGGCTCCCGGGTCGGTTGCGTAATCACACCGATTGTTGGTCGTTTCGACGTTCCGGGGCTTTTCGGACCAAAAAAGGGCGTCGATAGTCGGTCAAATGCGGGCACGGCTCAATCGGCATGGGCAGCGGCCGGGACCGTTATCCGCTCGCGTCGGGGGTCGAGCGGGGCGACGCCGAGGGGCAGGGCTTCGAACTCGACATGGAAGTGGATGGGTTCGAGGAAGGTGCCGGGCAGGTCGCTCTGCCACGGGTCGCGGATGTTGCGCAGGGCGGGGTACTTGAATCGGACGGCCATCGTGACCGAGCCGTCGTCCTCGACGCGGAGGTCGGCCGAGCCGAGGGCGTCTTTCGAGCCGTCGAGCGCGCCGAGCCGGGCGTCGATGCCGGGGCGGATGCGGTCGTTGAGTGTTTCATCGGGCGAGGCGAGGTTGAACTGCTCGCGGGCGTCGCCGGGTATGCCGCAGGCGTTCATGTCGCCGCGGTCATATTTGAGGTGCATGAGGATCGAATCGGGGTGGACTTCAACGGGCTGGTTGAAGCGGACGCCTCTGAGCATGATCTCGAAGGTGGTGTCCTTGGTGATGCCGTCGAAGAACGGCTTGCCCTTGTCGTGCTTGTAGAACCCGACGCGGACGACGGCGCCCTTCGGGTGGCCTGCGCCCTTGGTGAGGCGGGTGCCCCCGACGGCGACGAAGCAGTCGATATTGCCGCCGAGGGTGGTCTTGGCGGCATCGGCGGCGTAGGGGCGGGGGGCTGAATACAAAACCCACCGGTCCGATTTGTTCTTCCACCGGATCGTGACGGTCGGCTTGTGCGTGTCATCGACGAGCAGCAGCGGGGGGGTGGGGCGTGGATTCTGGCTAGGGGCGTGTCCGGGGCTTTGCCCGGATGATGCCGAATCCGGCGTGCCTGCGGCGGGGAATGTCATCGCCGAGAGTGTCAAGGCGGTCAGGACTGTGAGAAATCGCACGCGTCGATCCTTTTCGATATTCGGAATCGGGTTGTCCACGCGAGGGAACATTCGTGTATGGTGAGCGTATCGGTTCCGGTCTGCCGATGAATCCCGGTCTTCCTTTCTCTGGAGATTTTCCGCATGCGTACGAACTCGCCGCGAAAAACGGCCAATGCGTTGTCTCGGATCCTTGCCGTCACGGCGGGGGTGGTGATGGTTTCGGGTGTCTCGGCCCACGATGAAGACTGGCGGAAACTCAAGGACGCGCTCCCGCCCGTGATCGGGGATATCTGGCGGCTCGGCGACCCCGTGACGCGCGGGGCCGGGTTCGATTCGTCCGGTGTCACGCTGCTGGCGCACATCCCGTTGAACAACTTTTCCGGCAACACCGCCAGCGGCAACGACTGCTGGGGCTACACCTCGCCCTCGGGTCGCGAGTACGCGATCATGGGCCTCGAAGGGGGCTACGGCTTCGTCGAGATCACCGACCCGGCCAACCCCGTCATCCTCACCACGATCACCGGGCCTTCCAGCCTGTGGCACGACGTGAAGGTGGCGGGTCATTATGCCTACGGCGTGAGCGAGGGGGGTTCGGGCGTCCAGGTCATGGACCTGTCGAACATCGATTCGGGGGTGGTCACGCTCGTGCGCAACTGGCAGGCCGGGGGGCACAGCACGACGCACAACATCATCGTCGACGACGACGGGACGGACCTGTATCTGGCCGGGGCGAATATCGGCAACGGCGGGCTGATGCACCTGGATATGTCGGACCCGACGCGGCCGACGGTCGACGGGGGCTGGACACAGATGTACGTCCACGACGCCGAGGTGGTGACGTGGCAGGGCGGCGCGCTCGACGGGCACGAGATCGCGTTCTGCGCCGCGGGCATGAACGGCGGGTTTACATCCGTCGGTTTGCGGGTGGTGGATATCACCAACCCGGCCAACGCGACGACGCTCGCGACGTTGTTCTATCCGAATCCGGGGTATGCCCACCAGGTCTGGCTCTCGTCCGATCGGCAGTATCTGTATCTCAACGATGAGCTCGACGAGGAGAACGGGCTGGTGCCTACGACGACGACCCGCGTGATCGACGTGTCCGACCCCGCGAACCCCGTGCTGGTGGGGACGTTCACCTCGGGCCGACCCAGCATCGACCACAACCTGTACACGCGTGACGGGTTCATCTTCGAGGCGAACTATCGCTCGGGCCTCCGCGTGTTCGACGCGTCGGACCCGGTGCACCCGGTCGAGATCGCCTATTTCGACACGTTCCCCAACAGCGACGCGGCCCAGTTCAACGGGGCGTGGTCGGTCTACCCGTTCTTCCCGAGCGGCACCGTGATCGTCAGCGACATCGAGCGGGGGTTGTTCATCCTCGACGTGACCGCTCTCGACGCCGAGCGGCTGATCATCTCGCCCGTGGGCGAGGTGCCGACAACGCTCGACCCGGCCGGGGGCGCGGCGATGTCGGTTTCGATCAACGCATTCAACACGCAGCTGGACGCGTCGAGCGTGGCGCTGTCGATCACCGACGCCAACGGCACCCGGACCGTCGCCGGCTCGGACCAGGGCGGCGGGGTGTTCTCGTTCACGTTCCCGTCGGTGGCGTGCGGCGGGGCGACGTTCTTCGTCTCGGCCGACGCGACCAACGGGCAGACGTTCACGCTGCCCGCGGACGGGTCGTCGTACAGCGCCTCGGTCGTTTCATCCCTCGTCGGCGTCTTCGCGGACGACTTCCAGACGAATCAGGGCTGGACGGTGGCCTCGACGGCCAGCGACGGGCAGTGGCAGCGCGGGGTGCCGGTGAACGCGGGGCGGGGCGACCCGCCCGCCGACGCCGACGGCTCGGGGATGTGCTACGTCACGGACAACAGCGCCGCCAACGCGGGGAACTCGGACGTGGACAACGGCTCGACGACGTTGACAAGCCCGGTGCTCGACCTGACCGGGAATGTGCGCGTGTCGTATGCCTATTGGCTCAACGACGTCGCGGGCGGAAACCTTGACAACGACGCGATGGTCGTCGAACTGAGCCTCAACGGCGGGGCCAGCTGGACCGAGATGGCACGGTACGAATCGGCGTCGTCGTCCTGGCGGAGCGGCGGGTTCGATATCGCCAACGGCACGGCGAACGGGCGCGTCCGGTTCATCGTCTCCGACAACGACCCGCAGAGCGTCGTCGAGGCCGGGCTGGACGCGTTTACGGTCGATCAGATCGTCTGCGAGAACCCGTGCCCGGTCGATCTGGCCGAGCCGTTCGGGGTGCTCGATCTGGCGGACATCCAGGCGTTTGTCGCGGCGTTCGCTTCGGGCGGGAGCGCGGCGGATCTGGCCGAGCCGTTCGGCGTGCTTGACCTGAACGACCTTTCGGCTTTTGTGCAGGGGTTCCTCGCGGGGTGCCCATAAACCGGGCCGGGCCGGATGGTGTGTTCTCGGTCTTTTTCCCTGTGAGGGGGAACCTCTCGCGCTGAGGTGCCGAATGTGTTGGCGTGCGGGCTGTATTCACGGCCCTCCGCATATCGCGATATCAACCGCGGGTTCTCGCGGGCCGAATCGGAGGCACGGATGAAGTTCTTCGGTGTGATTCTTTCTGTCTTTGTCTGTGTGTCCGCGATGGCGGATGAGTTATCGCAATCGATGGCGCTCGGTGTCAGCCGGGTGAGCCTTCAGCAGCTGGACGTGTCCCGCGACGGGGAGGGGCGGGCCATGGTTTCGGTTGACCTTGACGGCCGGGAAGTGGTTCTCGACCTGGAGCCGTACTCGGCCCGGGCCGAGGATTTCCGGCTGGTGCTCGACCTCGGGGGCGGTGTGCTCAAGGAAGTGCCCGCCCCGGCGCCGAGGACCATGCGAGGCGTCGTCGTCGGCGAGCCCGGTTCCGTGGCGTCGGGCTCGTTGACCGACGACGGGCTGACCCTGATGATCTCATCCGGCGGCGAGCTTTGGACGGTTCAGCCTGTTGAGAACGAGGGCGAGGGCGTGCACGCGGTCTATCGCGGGTCGGACGTGCTCGACCACGGCGGCACCTGCGGCGTGATCGACGTGGCGGGGCTTGGAGATGTCCCCGTCAAGATGGCCCGGTTCGGCAACGGCGATGCCGGGACCCGCGGCACGGGGAATTTCAGGATCGCCGAGATCGCGATCGACGCCGACTGGCAGCTGTACAACAACTTTTTCGGGCGGAACCAGACGTCGCTGCTGAACGACATCGATTCGGTGATGGCGGGTCTGAACGTGATCTATGAGCGGGACGCGGTGCTGACGTACACGCTGACGCAGGTGATCATCCGCACGAGCTCAAGCTCGAACCCGTACACGACCAACGACCCGAGCGCCCTGCTCAACCAGTTCGCGGCGGAGTGGAACAACAATCAGCAGGACGTGCAGCGGGATGTCGCCCACCTCTGGACGGGCCGGAACATGACCGGCTCGACGATCGGCATCGCGTTCCTCGGGACGGTGTGCACGTCGAGCGGGTACGGAGCCGACCAGATCCGGTTCACCTCGAACTACAACAGCCGGGTGGCGTTGTTCGCGCACGAACTGGGGCACAACTGGAACGCGGAGCACTGCGACGGCGACGGCGATTGCCACATCATGTGCTCGGGGCTCGGCGGGTGCAACGGGCTGGGCAACCCCGTGCGTTTCGGGGCGAGCGCCAAGACCCAGATGAACGGGTTCATCCCGTCGCGTTCCTGCGTGGATAACATCGGGACGAGCCTGCCCGTGTTCGAGAATTTCGACGACAACGTGCTCGACCCGGTGGACTGGTCCGGCGGCGTCGGGTTCGACATCATCACGGACGGCTCGGCCCCGAGCGGAAACCGCGTCGGCCGGTTGACACCCCCGTTTGCCAGCCTCGGGACGACGCCCGTTGCGATGAATGTCGCCCCCGGCAACACCGTCGCGGTTCAGCTGTGGCTCAAGCCACAGAGCGCGACGGGCAAGACCTTCCGCGTGAGTGTCCGCGACGCCAGCGGCTCGCTCCTGAGGATCGGCGAGATCCCCGGCGACGAGCAGAACGGGCAATACAAGCTTTACACCATGCAGCTGCCGGCGTCGGCCCTGAACATCGACACGCCCGTCTCGTTCACGCCCGACTCGACCGGGCCCGCGTGGCGGTTCGACGACATCAACATCTTCGAGGCTTCCTCGACCAACGCGACGATCTCGCTGCCGTTGGTCGAAGATTTCGAGCGTGCGGGGCTGTTCATGGACCGCTGGCAGCCATCGTCCCCCGAGGTGAACAACGATGAGCCCTCGCCGCCGAGCGGGGTCTACTCCGTCGAGATGCAGGCCGGCCAACGGATGGAGACCGCGGACATCCTCGCCGCGGGTTCCAGCAACATCGTCTTCGGTGTGCTGGTGTCCAGCCCGTCCGACGCGGCCCCTGACGCGGCGCTCGTCTTCGAGTATCGCGAGAGCGGCGGGTCGTGGCACCAGGTCGCGAGCTTCCCGGCGTCCTCGCTGCCCACGTCGGGGTTCGGTGTGGCCGAGGTGGTTCTGCCCGCGGGCGCCGAACACAACGCCCTCAGCCTCGCGATCGAGGCCGTCGGTGGGGCGAGCAGCGATGCGTGGCGGCTCGACGATCTGGAAGTCGGCGGCGACCCCCGCGGGGCCGATTGCCCGGCGGACCTCAACGGGGACGGCGTGCTCGACCTTCTGGATATCTCGGCCTTCGTTGCGGCGTTTTCCTCCGGTGATCCCGCGGCGGATCTCGCCGAGCCGTTCGGCGTGCTCGACCTCGGCGACGTGAGCGCGTTCGTGACCTCGTTCACGGCGGGTTGTCCCTGACGGCACACGACGGGGCCGGAGTTGGGAAGAGGGGCGTCCTTCGGGACGCCCTTTTTCGGTTCGCGCGAGGGTGGAGAAAACAGCCGCGCCGGGCTGATACGATTGCGGCTCGCGAGGAGGTCGCATGAATATCGTCATTTGCGGAGCGGGGCATGTCGGGCGTCACGCGGCGGAAGTCCTCGTCGACGAGGGGCACCGCGTCACGGTGATCGATCTCGATTCGGCCGCTCTGCGGGTCATCCAGGACACCCTCGACGCGGCGACGCTGCACGGTTCGTGCTCGGAGCCCCGCGTGCTGATCGAAGCCGGCGCCCCGAAGGCCGACCTCGTTGTGGCGGCGACGAACATCGACGAGGTGAACCTGCTCTCGGCGACTCTCGCCAAGGGTCTCGGCGCCAGGAGCGTCGTCGCCCGGGTTCATCACCGCTCGTTCTTCGAGAACAGCATCTTCGACTATGCCTCGCACCTCGGGATCGACCGGCTGATCTGTCCGGAGTATGTCACGGCCGAGGCGATCGCGCGCACGCTCCGCAACCCCGGCGCGATCGCGATCGAGAGTTTCGCCCGGGGCCGGATCGAGATGCAGGAGTTCCCAGTCCCCGATGATTCGCCGGTGCTCGGCAAGCCCCTTTCTTCGCTCCGTCTGCCCGACCGGACCCGGTTGATCGGCATCTCTCGGGATCATTTCGTGTTCCTGCCGCGGGCCGACAGTGTCATCGAGCCGGGCGATGTCGTGATCCTGCTGAGCGACAAGGAACACTTCGAGGCGGCGCTGAATATCTTCGGTTTCAAGGCGGGGCTGTCGCGGCGTCGTGTGGTGATCATGGGCGGGCCGGCGATGGCGGTGTGGCTGTGCCGTTCGTTGCATTCGAGGCGTTTCTCGCTGCGTGTGTTCGAGACGGACACGAACCGGGCGCAGATCCTCGCGGAGAAGCTGGATTGGGTCACGGTGATCAACGCCGACCCGACGGACGCGGGCGTCTTCAGCGAGGAGGCGATCTCGCAGGCGGACACGTTCATCGCGATCACGAACGACGACGAGCGGAACATCCTCGGCAGCGCCTGGGTGAAAAGCCAGGGGGTGAAACAGACGATCGCGGTCGTCCAGAGGCCGCAGTACGGGCATCTGCTCGAGCACGTCGGGATCGACAAGGCGTTCAGCCCCCGCCTGACCGCGGTGAGCGAGATCCTGAATGTTCTCGAACGTCACGGGCTCCGGCGTGTGACATCGCTCGCCGAGGGTGTGCTCGACGTTTTCCGCGCCCGCGTCGAGCAGGGCTCCGCGATCACCGGCAGGCCGTTGCGGGATATCCCCGAGCTGGTGTCCTGGGTGGTCGTCGCGATTGAACACGGCGACAAGGTCACGGTGCCGACGGCGGATACCGTGGTCGAGGTCGGCGATACGGTGCTTGTTGTGGGGCCGCACGGCACGGAGCAACAACTCGCCGAGCTGCTGGCCACGCACGTCAGCACCCCCCCGGCGGTGCTGAAGGCCGCTCGGAACGTGCCGGCGAGAGGTTGATAGACTCTCGGCCCTGCCCCCCCGGAGACGGACGTGAAATACGCCTTTGTCGCCAAACAGCTCGCGATTTTGATACTCGTGCTCTCCGGCGTGATGCTGCTTGTCGCGGGGTGGGCCGGGGCGCAGGCTCTCACGGGCACCGGAAGCGAACGGGAGGCGGCGGGGTCGTTGCTGATCGCCGCCCTCTCCGGTCTGCTTTTCGGGGGATCGGTCTGGTTGATGACCCGGCGCATCAACGGGTTCCTCGACAAACGCGAGGCGCTCCTGCTCGTCGTGCTTTCGTGGATCGGGGCGGCTGTGCTCGGCGGGGCGCCCTATTTCGTATGGACACACCTGGCGGGTCTGCCGACCCACCCATACAGCTCACCCGTCGCCTGTTTCTTTGAGGCCATGAGCGGGCTGACGACCACGGGGGCCACGGTGCTGTCGAACATCGAGGCCGTCCCTTCGTCGCTGCTGCTGTGGAGGGCGACGACACACTGGTTCGGCGGGCTGGGGATTATCGTGTTGTTCGTCGCGGTGCTGCCCTCTCTGGGGGTCGGGGGGCGGCATCTCTTCGGGATGGAATCGCCGGGGCCGCAGCCGGGAGGGGTACACCCGCACATCCGCGAGACGGCCCGGGTGTTGTGGTATATCTATTCCGGGCTGACGCTGCTGCAGATCCTCGCGTTGAAGGTCGCGGGGATGACGTTTTTCGACGCGACGTGCCACGCGTTCGCGACGCTCGCGACGGGCGGGTTCTCGACGAAAAACGCGAGCGTCGGGGCGTACAACGCCGTCATCCAGGTCATCATCATTGTGTTTATGGTGCTCGCCGGGGGGAATTTCGGGCTGTACCACAGCCTGCTGCGGGGGAAGTTTCGAGAAGTCTTCCGCGACCCCGAGCTGCGGGTCTACCTCGCCATCATCGCCTTCTCGGCCGCCGCGATCGCGTTCTGGATCAACGGCACCACGATCGAGACGACCGCGGGTGGGCACGTCCCCGCGACGGCGGGCGTGGCGATCCGGGAGGCCGCGTTCAATGTGGCCACGATCCAGACGACGACGGGATTCGGGATCTCTGATTTCGATATCTGGCCTTCGCCGACGCGGCTGCTGCTCGTGGTTCTGATGTTCGTTGGGGGCAGCGCGGGCTCGACGGCGGGGGGGATCAAGGTCATCCGGATCTGGATCGCCCTGCGGGTGCTCGCCCACGAGATCGAGCGCGTGTTCCGCCCGCATATCGTCCGCCCCGTCAGGCTCGGGGGCAAGGCGCTCGACCCGACGCTGCGGAACTCGGCGGTGATCTACGTCGTCGGGATGGTCCTGCTGTTCATCCTCGGCGCGTTCATGGTGCTCGTCTTCGAAGGATCGAAGATGGATATCGCGACCGCCACCACGGCCTCGGCCGCGTGTCTCTGCAATGTCGGCCCGGGGCTCAGCCTGGTCGGGCCGCTCGAAAATTACGGCTGGATGACCGATTCGACGCTCGCCTGGCTGTCCTTGATGATGCTCATGGGCCGGCTCGAAGTGCTCCCGGTGCTCGTGCTGATCGTCCCGAGCTACTGGCGTGGGGAGTAGCATCAGCAGAGCGAAGCAGCGAAGCAGCGAAGCAGCAAAGCAACAAAGCAACAGATTTGATACTCGCAGAAGCCTGTCGGAGCAGCTCAGATTTGCTGGTCTTCCGCTATTCTGATCAGCCGCTGTGCAGTTCTTTTCCTATCCTTTCGCATGACCGAACCAATCATCGGGATCGATCTCGGGACGACCAACAGCCTTGTCGCCATCGCCGACGAGCGCGGGCCGAGGGTGTTGACGCCGGACGGCGGCGACCCTCTGGTGCCGAGCGTGGTTCGTTTCGAGCCGGGCGGCGGGGTCGTCGTGGGCGCGGACGCCCGGGATCGCGCGGTCGAGTTCCCGCATACCACGGTGTCGAGCGTCAAAAGGCTGATGGGGCGGAGTGTCCGCGACGCCCGGGCCGATCTGCCTTATCTCGGATACCGCGTCGTCGAGGGGGAACACGACACGGCCCGGATCGCGATCCCCGGTGAAGACGGTTCGGACCGCATCATCAGCCCGCAGGAAGTCTCGGCGATCATCCTGCGCGAGTTGAAGGGCCGGGCCGAGTTGGTTCTCGGCACCACGGTCAAGAAGGCGGTGGTGACCGTGCCGGCGTATTTCGACGACGCCCAGCGGCAGGCGACCCGGGATGCGGGCCGGATCGCGGGGCTCGACGTCGTGCGGATCGTCAACGAGCCGACCGCGGCCGCGCTCGCCTACGGCCTGGGCACGGCCCGGGAATCGGAGCGCAACGCGGGCACGCGGCACGTCGTGGTCTACGACCTCGGCGGGGGGACGTTCGATGTCTCGGTGCTGCGACTGACGCCGGGGGAGGACACGAGTTTCTTTCAGGTGCTCTCGACCGCGGGGGATACGCATCTCGGCGGGGACGACATCGACTTCGCACTGGTGAAGTTGTTTGTCGAGGAGATGGGGGCTCAGGCACCTTTGCCCGCCGAGCCGGGTTCTGAGTCTGGGGTAACGAAATCCTCCTGTCCGGGAGAAGAGGGGAAAGACAACTCGGTTCGGAGAACCGGTGCACCTGTCCCGCTGGAGATGGAAGGGCTGGACGCTTCGACGAAGAAGGCTCTCGTTTCGTTCGCCCGGGCAGTCAAGCATCGGCTCAGCGAGGAAGAATCCGCGTCGGTCCGGATCGACATGGGTGCCGGGCGGGTGTACGAGCGGGTCATCACGCGCGCTGAAATCGAGGCGATGATGACGCCGTGGGTCGAGCGGACGATCGCGTCATGCGAACGGGCGATGCGAGACGCGAAGCGAGATCTTGGGGAATCCGGGATCGATGCCGTCGTGCTCGTGGGCGGGTCGACTCGGGTCCCGCTGGTCCGCCGGCGTGTCGCCGAGTTCTTCGGCGTCGAACCCTACACCGCGATCGATCCGGATCAGGTCGTCGCGCTCGGGGCCGCGGTTCAGGGCGCGATCCTCGCCGGGTCCCAGAAGGGCGCGTTGCTGCTGGACGTCATCCCGCTGAGCCTGGGCATCGAGACCCGCGGCGGGGCGGTCGCCAAACTCATCATGCGGAACACCCCCGTGCCGGCCCGCGCGACCGAGATTTTCTCGACCAGCGTCGACGGGCAAACGTCGATCAAGCTCAACATCGTGCAGGGCGAACGTGAGATGGCCGAGGACTGCCGGAGCCTCGGCGAGTTTCACCTCAAGGGCCTGCCCCCGATGCCCGCGGGGATCCCACAACTGGAGGTCGAGTTCCTCGTCGACGCCAACGGCGTGCTCAACGTCTCCGCGCACGAAAAACGGAGCGGAAAACGGGCCGGGCTTCAGATCATCCCCAACCACGGGCTGACCGCCGACGAGGTCGACCGTATCGAGGCCGAGAGTTTCGAGCACGCCCGCGAAGACATGACCCGCCACCGCGTTGTCGATCTGGTCGTCAACAGCCGGCTCGATCTCAAATGGATCGGCGAGCGGCTGGAGAAATACGGCGACCAACTCGAACCGGCATACCGCGAAGAGCTGCGGGGGCTGGTCGAACAGCTGGCCGGGATGGTCGAGCGAGCCGACCGCGATTGGAAGAGTGTCGACCCCGACGCCTTCGCCCGGCTCAAGCAGGAGCTCGACACGAGGAGCGTTCGGCTCCAGGAGATCGGGATCGCCGAGTCGCTCCGCGGCGACGGTTGATATTCGGGTCGGTGCGACCCGCGCAACCCGCACAAATAGACCGGACAGACCGGGCAGGATCGGGCCGCGCGAGGTGGGGTGTCGCGGCGGTGCTGACCGTCCGAAAAAGACGATATGCGTTTTTCCGGGCGACGGGTGATCGTGTGGCTGTGCGCGGTGTGCTGGTTGTTGGTGCCGCGCGCGCACGGGGACGCCGGTCTGCGTGCTTACTGGTCGTTCGGTGTGACGCACGCGCTCAAACTCGGGCATGTCGACTGGGCTGTCTACGACCTGACCACAACGGTTTCAGACGTCGATTTCCCGTACACCAGCGGCGCCTTTGTCGCCAACGGGCCGGAGAATTACTTTGCGCTCAGGCTCGTCGGCCGGATCGACATCCCCGCCGACGGCGACTGGACGTTCGGCCTTTCGAGTGACGAGGCGGCCCGGCTCTGGATCGACGGGCGGCTCGTCGTCAACGACGGCAGCCGACACGGGTTCCACACCCGGGAGGGCACGGTCAATCTCGACGCCGGGGCGCACGATATCGAGATCCGTTTTCTGGAGCGTTATTACGGCGCGGGGCTTCAACTGCGGTGGTCCGGGCCGGGGGTTGCCGAGGAGATTGTCCCCGCGAGCGCGTTCACCCTCCGCGACAGCGATCCGGAGTTTCCCGCTGGTGACGGGTTGTGGGTCTACTGGTCACACAACCAGTCCCACGCCGACAACCTCGGCCACATCGATTGGACGAATTACGACCGGGCCGAGATCGTTTCCCGCGTGAGCTACCGCATCACGAGCGGCGCGTTCGAGAACGGCGGGCCCGACAATTACTTCGCCGGCCGGTTCATGGGGCTTGTGGAGGTGCCCGAGAGCGGGACGTGGAGCTTCGAACTGGGGTCGGACGAGGCCGCCGCCTTGATCATCGACGGGCAACCCGTGATCTCGGATGCCACCCGGCACGGCTTCCACTGGAAGACGGGGTCGGTGCACCTCGACGCGGGTCGGCACAGCATCGAAGTGCGGTACTACGAGCGTTATTACGGCGCGGGACTTGTGCTCGCGTGGCGAGGGCCGAGCGATGAATATGTCTCTGTGATCCCGTCGAGCGCCTTCAGCCCCGGCGATGGGATGTCGGCCGCTGCGTCGGGTGGGCTACGGGCCTACTGGACCTCGAACATGACCTACCCGGATTCGGTCAGCCAGGTGGACTGGACCCAGCACGACACCGTTACGAACGAGCCGAACATCGCCTATGAAATCACGAGCGGCGCGTTCACCAACGGCGGCCCGACGAACTATTTTTCCGCTCGATTCGTCGGGCTGCTCGATGTTCCCGAGGGTGGGGCGTGGACCTTCGGCCTGGGTTCCGACGAGTCCGCCCGGCTCTACATCGACGGCGAGCCGGTGATCGTCGACGACACACGCCATGGTTTCCACTGGCGTTACACGACGCTCAAACTCGCGGCCGGTCAGCATGATTTCGAGATCAGGTTCTTTGAGCGTTACTACTCGGCCGGTCTCGTGTGCACTTGGCAGGGGCCGTCGATGCCCTACCAGGAGGTCATCCCGTCCTCGGCGTTCTCGACATACGACGTCGATCCGCCGGTGGAAGGGGCCGGGGGCGAAGGGCTGCGGGCGTACTGGTACCACGGCATGACCCACGCCGACCGCGCGGGGCATATCGACTGGGCCGACTACGACGACACCTCGCAGGTCGACAACATCTCGTGGCGTGTGACCAATCGCCCGTTCGAAGCGGGGCAGCCGGAAAACTATTTCGGCCTGCGGGTCGTCGGGCAGATCGACATCCCCGAGACAGGGACATGGCGATTCGGGCTGGGCTCGGATGAATCCGCGCAGCTCTTCATCGACGGCCGACCCGTGATCGACGACAGCAGCCGGCACGGGTTCCGCTGGAAACACGCGTCTCTGGATCTCGACGAGGGCAAGCACGATATCGAGGTGCGATTCTTCGAACGCTATTACAGCGCCGGGCTTGTGCTCACGTGGGATTCACCCAGCGGATACGAGCAGGTTGTCCCGCCCGCGGCGTTCTCGCACACGGCCGAGGAAGTCCCGTTCGATTCGGGCGGTGGGGGGCTGCGCGCGTACTGGTCGACCGGTGTCCAGCACGCCGACAAGGTCGGGCATATCGACTGGGAATCGCACGACCGGGCGACCATCGTCGACAACATCTCGTGGAAACCCACGAGCGGCGCGTTCTATGACGGCGGCCCATCGAACTATTTCGCCCTGCGTCTTGTGGGGCAGGTCGACATCCCCGCGACAGGATCGTGGACATTCGGGCTGGGGTCCGACGAGAGCTCCGTGCTGTTCATCGACGGCGAACCCGTCGTCGTCGACGATTCCCGGCACAGTGCGCGATGGAAACACGGTTCGGTTACGCTGGACGCCGGGAAGCACGATATCGAAGTCTGGTTCTATGAGCGGTACTACGGCGCGACGCTATATGTCTCGTGGAGAGGGCCGACCGTCCCGAGCGAGATCATCATCCCAGCCAGCGCGTTCTCGATGCCGGAATCCGAGGCCCCGTTCGAGCCGGGCGGTGGGATCAGGGCCTACTGGACACGGAACCTCTACCACGCCAACAACGCCGGCCAGATCGACTGGAACGCCCATGACTCGACCACGATCGAGACGAAGGTGCATTACAAGTTGACGAGTGGGTCGTTCTATTCGGGAGGGCCGAAGAACTATTTCGCTGTGAGATTCGTCGGGCTCCTCGATATCCCCGAAGACGGCACATGGGCGTTCGAGCTCGGCTCGGACGAGGCCGCCATGCTCTATATCGACGATCGCCCCGTCATCATCGATCACACGCGGCACAGTTTCAGATGGAAGCGTTCCACGGTTGCGCTCACGGAGGGCAAGCACAAGGTCGAGGTTCGATACTTCGAGCGGTACTACAGCGCGGGTTTGTCGCTGGTCTGGCAAGGGCCGTCCATGCCGTTCGCCCGCGTGATCCCCGCTGCGGCTTACAGCACCGACCCGAACCCCACGGTGATCGACAACGGCGAGGCCACGCTGCGGGCGGAATGGTTCTGGTACCACCGCTACCTCGACTCGATCGAGACGCTCGATCTCTCAAACCCGCGGGCCACGACGACGGAATCACACCCGTACTGGCGGACGACCAGCGGTGCGTTCTTCGACGGGGGTCCGACGAACTTCTTCGTATTGAAACTGACCGGGCGGCTCGTGATCCCGGAGGGCGGCGTCTGGACATTCAGTCTCGGGAGTGACGAGACCGCGGTCCTCTCCATCGATGGACAGGCCGTCGCCCGGGATACCTCACGCCACAGCTTCAGGTGGAAAACGGGCACCGTTTCGCTGACCGAGGGCACGCATGATTTCGAGATCCTCTTCGGCGACCGTTACTATAGCGCCGGCCTCGTCGCGACGTGGAAAGGCCCATCCGACCCGATCGAATCGGTGATCCCGGCGGCCGCGTTCGAGCAGCCGGGCAGCGGCTCAGATCGACGTGTTGTGCAATGGCGGGAGATCAGCCCGGAGAGCGATTAGTCGACAATGCAAGATCGGAGAACGAAGATGACGAAGAACTCCCGCAGGATAATCGCGAGCCTGCTCGTCGGTATCATGGCGGCGAACGCGGCCGCCGAGCGGTACTTTGTTTCGCCGACCGGCAATGACAGCTCGCTGGGCACGACACCCGCCAGTGCCCTGCGGACGATCCAGGCCGCCGTCAATAAATGCACCGGCTCGGGCAACACCATCTACGTCGCGCCCGGTACATATAACGAAATGATCGAGATCGGGATCGGCGCGGGCGTTGACGCCTCCAGCGGCACGGCCGACAGCCCGAACCGGATCATCGGCGACTTCTCCGGCGTCTTCACCGGTTCGGCCCCCGGGCAGGTCACGATCTCGGGCGGGGATGTTCAGCAGTACGGCGTCCGGATCCAGGCCCGCTCATGGTGGGAGTTCTACAACCTGTCGCTGGCTGACCAGACGAACTATGGCATCTTCGGGTATCTCACGACGGGGGTGATGATCAACAACTGCGCGTTCGATGTCCCCACGTCTTTCGCCGTGTATCTGCTCGGCGGAGGGGATTACACGATCGATCAGTGCGATTTCAACCGCGGTTCCGATTCCGGCCATTGTGTGTGGATTTTCCCATACAGAAACGTCGTGCCGGGTGCCTACGTCCGCATCCGCAGGAACAACTTCGCCATGAAGGGCGGCCTGTTCATGTCGACGCCATACAGGGAAAACCAGATCCCCATGAACGGGAGACGCCGGGTTTATTCCTACGGCCTGATTGTTTTCAACTGGGCATGGGCGAGCAATCAGAGGGGGCTTGACGAGGCCGTCGTCGAAAACAACGTGTTCTCCGATTTCTATCTGCCCATGCTCGTTATTACATATCGCAAGGACGGAGGGGCGACGGACGTCAGAGTCTCGAATAACTCTATTGTGGGGTGTACCTATTCGATCTACTCATACGCGGCAGGCGCCACCCGTCCCGTGTTGTCGAATAACTTCGCGAGTGATTGTTATTTCAGCCCATACTTTGCGAACACCGACGTTCACGGCATATTGCTCAACGGTATCCGCCGCGAACAGAACAGCAACTGGATCCGCAACTCGACCATCGAGGGCCAGATCACGGACGAGGACCCCATGCTCACCGATCCAGCCAACGGCGATTGGTCGCCGCGCGAGGGGTCGCCGTTGATCGACGCCGGTTTCGCCGACGGCGCCCCGAACGTCGATTATCTCGGTAACGACCGTCCCTACGACGGCGACCGCGACGGCACGTCCGACTACGACATCGGGGCGGTCGAGTTCGGTTCGTCACAATCCGTCTTCGTCGATGTCTCGGCCGATACCGGGTTCAACCTGCCCAACAGATCGGGCGTGCACAGGGGCTCGGGGCTTCACTGGGGCGATCTCGACAACGACGGTGATCTCGACGCCGTCGTCACGGGCGTCGGCAGCGCCGTGCTCATCAACAACGGACAGACCTTCTCGGCGTATGCCCTCGCGGACGGTCAGGCATGGAGACAGGGTGCCCTGCTCGACGCCGACGCCGACGGGGATCTCGATTTCTACATTTCCTGCGACAGCTCGTTCAATGATGAGACGCTGTTCATCAACGACGGCACCGGCTCCTTCACCGATGGCGGCGACGCCGGGTTCGTCGCCGCTTCCAACAACGAAGGCCTCGCCGCGGCCGATCTCGACGCGGACGGTTCGGCCGATCTCGTCTTGTTCTCGGAGAACGGGAACTGGAGAGGGATCAACACAACGAACAACGGAGCGATCGATTTCGACGCCACGAACGATGCCGGCGACGGGCTGGCCGAGGCCAACCTCGCGGGAAACGGCGATTTCGTTTCGGCCGCGGACGTCAACGATGACGGTTATCTCGATTTCTTCTACAACTACGCCAACGGTCGGCTCTTTGTCTCCGACGGGCGGGGTGGGTTCAACGCGGACGATTCGGCGATCACCGTCGCCACCGGCAACGGCATCAAGTTCGGCTCCGCCTGGGGCGACTTCGACAACGACGGGGATATGGATCTCTTTACGCCCTCGCGGTCATCCGGCACGCGCGGCGCCCTGTTCGAAGACAACGGGTCCGCGTATGTCAACATCGCGGGGTCGGCGGGGGTGACGAACTCGACCGTGCAGTATTCCGCGGCGTGGGGCGACTACGACAACGACGGCGACCTCGACCTGCTCATCGCGACGGGCGCCCGCGCCCCGATCGCCCTCTACGCCAACAACGGCGACGGCTCTTTCTCCGAGGCCGACGACGGCCCGACGATCGACGGGCTGGTCCAGGACGTGGTGTTCGTCGACTACGACAACGACGGCGACCTCGATATCGCCGCGACACGCCCGGGGGCGACGAATGTGCTCATGCAGAACACCCTCGACAACAACGCCTTCCTGAAGGCACGCGCCGTTTATCTCACCTCGGCCGGTGTCCCCGTCGACGTGATCGGTGCTCGGATCGAGCTGCTCGATCAAGCCGGGACGCTGCTGGCCAGACGTGAAGTCGGCGTCGCCCGGGGGTACGGCGGCACCGAACCGACCTGGGCGCATTTCGGCGGTGTCGACCCGGCGGAAACCTATACCGTCCGCGTCACCTGGCCCGGCGGCAGCACGACCTCGGCACAGGTCGTCCCCGGCGAGGCATCCACGACGATCGGCGGGCGAAACATCCCGCAGATGATCACGATGACAAAGGATTTCCCGGCCGCCGTCCGGGTCGTGAATTGGCGTGAAATCAGCCCGGCCGACAGATGACCCGGGTCATTCACAGCCGCACTTTCCGGTTATAGACATACCACTCGAGCATCATCACCAGCAGCGAGCCGAGCAGCAGCCAACGCCAATACCGACGGACCCCCATCGACTCCCGGCTCGACGATGAAACGATCCGTGAGGCGAGCGCCACCTCGGATTCGGGCGCGATATCCGATTCGAATGCGTCGAGCAGATTGCTCGCGATCGGCCTGACCGCTTCGCCGCCGTCCGACACGTCCAGAGGCCCTGTGTCGCCGCGCCAACGGAGCGTGTACAGCCCCGCACGTCGGACCGGGCCCCACGTCACGCGTCCGTCCGGCGTCGTGGTCAGGGCGTGCGAGTCCCCATCGGGCGACACCAAGCGGACCGCGGAGGCCCGGGCGGGCAGCCTCGTCGAAATCACCTCTCCCGGCCGCACCGAGCGGGCGCCGCCCTCCGCGCCCGACACCGTGTCCAGATAGTCGATCGCGGACGCGAGGAACACGACGAAGCTCACATCGAAGGGCCAGTTGCTTTCCGCCACGTCGAAGAGCACCGCGATCGCCCGGCTCTCCGGGGTCAGCATCTCGACGATCCCCGGGCCGGCGGTTGTCTCGGCGAGGGGCACGGCGACGCTGTTCTCGCCGATCTCGATCCGCCGACCCACGCCGATCCGCACGGGTTCGAGTGTCAGATCCCGCAGAACCGGGTGATTCCGTTTCCAGTCCACGAACCGGGTCATCCCCGCCTCGCCGCGGTCGATCAGCCCTTCCGACCCGCCCGGCACGGCACCCAGAATCAACCAGCGCCCCGGCCCCAACGCCCGCCCGGGCGACGTG
Source organism: Phycisphaerales bacterium (assembly GCA_027083355.1). Lineage (GTDB taxonomy): Bacteria > Planctomycetota > Phycisphaerae > Phycisphaerales > UBA1924 > UBA1926. Next base: position 36,682 of record JALWOY010000186.1, read on the forward strand.
TTCGGCGGCAGAATCCCGTCGAGCACCACGACGTCGTAACGATCAGCACGCCCGTCCTCGAGCGCCGCCTTGAATTCTTCGGGAGTCAGCGTGTCCAGCGTCGCCAGCGGCAGACCCGCGAGTGCTTCCGCGAGATACAGATTCCCCGATGTCACCACCGCAACCGAGGTTTTCGTCGCGGGGGGGATCACCAGAACACCCTCATCATCCGTCGCGAACGCGTCGTCCGTATGTACGCGGACCGTCGCGATCGCGCCCCGGCTCATGTCCATCTCGAACACCAGCCCGCCCCGGCCCGGCTCGGGCCGGAGTTCAGCACGGACGCCGTTCTCACCCCCGGATTCCACCACGCCCTCGCGCGTCTCGGCCCCCGGGATCGAAACATCACGCACCGCGCTCGGCACGCCGTCGATCAGCAGCTCGACCTCGACGCTCCGCGGCTCCGGCGCGGTGTTCTGCACCCCGACGAACACCGTCACATGCTCGGGCTGCTCATACCCACGCTCGGCACGAAGCCCGACGATGCCGATATTCGTTGTCTTCGGATCGCCCGCGGTGTGATAGATCACGCTGTCCCGGCTTGTCGGTGAAAACGAATCGAGATCGGCCAACCGACCATCGGTGAACAAGTGAAATGTCTGTGGTGGGACGATACCGGCGAACACATCCGCATCGGGTTCCGGGTCGCCCGATGGTTCACCCGCGGGGCGCGGCCTGTGGGCCCGGGCGAGCTGGAACGCCTCGCGGATCGAGCCGGGGGCGTCGGTCTGTTCGATCGATTCCACGGCCTCTCGGAGCCGAGCTTTATCCGACGTAAACCCCTGCACGACCCGGGCGGTGGTGTCGAACGCGATGACCATGGCCTCGTGCGCGTCGGCGCCGAAGATATCGCCCTCGTCGAGCGAGTCGATCAGTTTGACGGCGTCTTTCTTCGCCGCGTCGAGGCGGGATAACCCGCCGTTCCCGTCACGGGCCGCCATGCTCGCGGAGCGATCGATCAGCAGGACATGCCGCGTCCCGGTCGTTTCCGCCGTCTTCTTCTCCGGCTGCGCCACCGCCAGCAGCGCCGCGGCGAGGGCGAGCAATTGCAGCAGCAGCAGGATGTTCTTGCGAAGCCGCTGGAACGGCGCGTTGGCCTGCAGATCCTGGATCGCCTTCTTCCACAGCAGCGTGGACGAAATCTCCACGCTCCGCCGGCGGAGTTTCAGGAAGTACAGAATCACCAACGCCGGCACCGCGATCGCGGCGGCGATGATCGCCAGCATGGGTGTGGCAAACGTCATGCGGCCCCCCGGCATGCCACACCGCCACAAAGCCACGAACCCGCGGAGTCACCGATCCGAGCCGCGGGGGTGTCCAACCGTCCTCCGGCGGGCCGTGCCACTTCGCCACTTGGCCACTTCGCCACTTCCCCCCTCACCGTACCAACCCCCTTCGTCTGAGGTAGTCCAGCAACAACACATCCACCGGCGTGTCCGTTTGCACGGTCAGAGCTGTGATCTCTCGACGCGCACAGAAATTCCGCAGCCCGTCGCAGTACGCCGCCAGGTTCTTCCTGTATTTCTTCAGCAGCGGCGCCGAAATCGTCACCTCCGCCCGGTCCCCGTCCTCCACATCGACCAGCCGCAGGTCCCCCCCGATGTCCGGCTCGACCTCCTGCGGGCTCAGGCACTGCACCGCGAACAGGTCATACCCCCGCCCCACCAGCAGCCGCAGCCCGTCCTCGTAACCCTCCTTCATGAAAAAGTCGCTCACGACCACCATCACACCCCGCCCGCGCCTCGCCAGCGCGAGCCGCCGGGCCTGATCGCCGAAATCGGTCGCCCCAGCCGGCCTCAGCGAGCACAGGAACCGGGCGAGATCCTGCGTGCGTCTTCTTCCCCGCAAGTCTCTGATCGTGTGCAGCGAAGAATCCGACACTTCGCGTCGCTCAGTGTCGGCGTCATTATCCTTCGACGCCGACGCTAAGCCCGCTTGGGCGGGCGAAGCGTCGGATCGCCCCGTCTCGACCATCCCGCCCACCGCCGTCACCGCCACGCGGTTCAGGTTCACCAGCCCGACATACCCCAGCGCCATCGCGAACCGCTGCGCATACAAAAACTTGCTCGGCTCCCCGCAATCCATGCTCTCGCTCGCATCGATCACGATGTGCAGCGACAGATCTTCCTCTTCGAGAAACAGCTTCAGGAACAGCCGATCGAGCCGCCCGAAGATGTTCCAGTCGATGTGCCGCAGGTCGTCGCCCGACACATAGGGCCGGTGGTCGGCGAACTCGACGGATTCGCCCCGTTTCTTGCTCCGCCGCTCGCCCTTGAGTTTGCCCGCGAAGATCTTTCGGCTCGTCAGATCCAGCCGGCTGATCTTGGCGATCAGCGTGCTGTCGAGCAGCTCGTCCATCGACGCGGGCCGGGATGGGTCGGTGCTGCGCAGCATCAGGGGACCGATTCGGAGCACGACGCCGCGGGTGTCTCTGTCGCAGCGGCTGTCGAGGGTTCGACGTGTTCGGGGGTGATCTCGTAGAACAGCACGAGGGCGTTCTCGTTGCGCTCATCACCGGAATGCATGAGCACGATCGTCGTTTCGGTCTCGCGGGGGATGAACGCCGCTCGGAGATCGATCACCGGCGACTTCCCGGGCGCATCCTCGACCCGATTGATCCGGACCGTGGCAAGCCGACCGCCGTCGGCCACGACCGGCCACAGCCTGATGTCGGGCGAACGAAGCACCGCGCGGAGGCTCAGCACCATCCGCTCGCCCGGCGTCAACCCAGTGATATGCACCACTGGAACGATGTCGTAGCTTTGCTCGCTGACACCGACGAGATGCTGCCATGTCAACCGCCGCCCGTCCCGGCGAAGCACCGTGGGACGCACGGACCCGTCGGGGTTCAGAAGCGCCGTCTCGAGCCGGGCGGTCTCCGGCCATGAAAGCCGGATCGACGACGGAATGGGGTTCTCCGGCGAGCCGCTGCCCCACGCGGTCGAAAGCTCAAGCATCTGTTGCAGCGGGAAATTCGGAAGGCTGAAGTCGGGCACGCGCTCGATCAATTCATCAATCGGGCCCTCGAAGCAGATCTCACGCGGTGGACAATGCACCCGATCCATGACCGGGGCCCACGGCCCGATCCGGCTCACAATCGACGGATCGGCGAACACCTCGTTCTGCGAAAGAATCCGCCCGTTCCGCTCACCGTTCTCCGTGAAGAACAGGCCCGCCGACGGGTCGAACCACGCCCAGCCGCCTTGATCGTCGAGCCAGACTTCGAGCGTGGTGTGCGAGGCCTGCTGCGGCACGCTCGCCATCCCCGCGTACCGCAGCGGGATGTCGTCGTCGAAGGTCCGGATGATCCTCCCCAGCAGCATCGCACGCCTGCCGCACGAACCGTTTCGCAAACCCGTTTCCAGAAAATCCTTCCAGTTCTTCGTCTGTTCGATCGGGCCGTTCTCCATCCGAGAGACGATCAGATTCGCGGCGATGATCCGATCTCGAAGCGGCGCGTCGTCCGGCACCAGCGCATCGACCGCTTCGAGCACATCGTTGAACGCGTCCTTGCCCCATTTGGAAGGAGATGGCAGGTCCCGGTTCCGGATCGTCCCCACCGGCCGCGGATAGTCCAGATCCGGTTCAGACCACAAGCCGGCGAGCACGAATCGCCCGCCGGAACGGCGCGTCAGCTCGGCGATACCGTGGGGAGAGAAAAAGGCATACCCGCCGAACAGCCCCGCGGCAAAGATCAGACAGGACGCGGTGATGATCCTGAAGGGCAGATGACACAGCGGGCAGTGCTTTGAACGACAACCAGAGTTCAACATCCATTCGACTCCATAGATGTACCGAAGCCGCGCACGGTTCGGCTCCATTCGATACGCCCGGCGGAACAGGCTCGGCGAACGACCCGGGAGAAAATCGGCCCGGATGCTATAGGGTTGCTTCGCCGCTCGAAACCGCCCCGCCCGCCGCCCACCGATTCGAGATCACTTCCGCCGGTCCTCGATCTGCATGCCGCCGAACAGCAGATCGCCCGCGCCATTGAGCACGCCCTCGCCGCCCTTCGACTCCTTCAGGTTCGGCTCGTAGATCTCCGTCTTGCCCCACTCGGCCCCCAACCCCTTCGCCCCGACCGTCCGCGTATAGCAGCCGATCAGCGGCAGAGCGCATACCAACGAGAATACCACGATCCCCGTCTTCTTCGCTTTTTTCATCTTCACACCCCCGCCATCCCCACGGGCTGCGTCGGCACCCGCTGCAAAATATCACCCACCAACGCGTCCGGGTCCACCCGGTCCGCCTCGGCCTCGAAGTTCAACAGGACCCGGTGACGCAACGCCGGCAACGCCGCCTCCTCGATGTCCTTGTACGAAACGTTATAGCGCCCGTCCGTCAGCGCTCGCACCTTCCCCGCCAGCACCAGCGCCTGCGCCGCACGCGGGCTCGCCCCGCATCGGATATACCGGTTCGTCGGCCCGTCCGCCCCGCCCGCGGCGAAGTCCCCGCCGGGGTGCGTCGCCAGGACCAGCCTCGCGGCATATTGCTTCACGTGCGGCGCGATCACCACCTCGCGCACCAACTGCTGCGCCTCCAAAATCCCCGGCCCGTCCAGCACCGCCTCCGCCTCGGGGGTCTCCGCTCCGGTCGTCCGGTCGAGCACGACCATGAGATCATCGAGCCGCGAATACCCCACGTTCACCTTGAACATGAACCGGTCCATCTGCGCCTCAGGGAGCGGATACGTCCCCTCCTGCTCGATCGGGTTCTGCGTCGCCAGCACCAGGAACGGCGACGCGAGCACGTGCGTCTCGCCCCCGACCGTCACGCTCCGCTCCTGCATCGCCTCAAGCAAAGCGCTCTGCGTCTTGGGCGTCGCACGGTTGATCTCGTCCGCCAGCACCACCTGCGCAAAGATCGGCCCCGGCTGAAAAACAAACGACCGCCGACCCGTCTCCGCGTCCTCGCTCACGATGTTCGTCCCGATCACGTCCGCCGGCATCAGGTCCGGCGTGAACTGGATCCGGCTGAACGGCAGGCTGAGCGCCCGCGCCAGCGTGCGCACAAGCAGCGTCTTGCCCAGCCCCGGCACGCCCTCGAGCAGCACGTTCCCGCCCGCGAACAGGCACGTCAGCACCGCGTCGACCACCTCATCCTGGCCAACCATCACCTTGCCGATCTCCGCCTTGAGCCTCGTGAAAGTCTCGCGGAAAGCCTCGGCCCGGGCCTGCACCTCCTGCGGCGTCTGTTCATGCTCGGGGTTCATCGCCATCGTCGTCTCCTGTCGATTCAATCTTCTCATTGCCCCAACGAGCCGTGATTGTCTGGGAGCGGTCCCGTCGTCAGAAACCACGCCCTCACGGTCGCGGTTCGTTCCATACTGTCACGATCCGTCAACGTCAAACTCTTCCATCGCACGTCGTTTCGCTTTCTTCAGACGGAACAACCCGCCTGTTTCTTCTTCATCTGTCCGCGTCGCCGCGGATGCCGGTTTGGTTAACCCCTCGATCGCCGGGGCTTCGGTTTCGCCGGAAAGCGCGATGACCGGTTCGTCGGTGTTCCCCCCGTCTCCCGGTGTTCCTGCGGTGAATCTGTCCCGGTTCGCGATGTCACCGGCCTGCGCTGCTTGCGACGCCATCCGTGCGCGCGCCCCGGCGCGGGCCGCCCGCAGGCTCTCCATCTGCACGCCCGCCCCGCGCTCCGTGGTCCTGCCGAACATCCGCGCCCCGACCGCCGCGATCCCCGCCGGGTCGATCCGCACCCTCCGGATCCCGACATCAACAACAAACAGCCCGATCCCGATCAACGCCGCCGCGATCCAGACCGCCCGCGTCATGACCGGCATCTCCAGCCCGTCGCGTCTCCACGGGTTGGAGGCGGTGGGGTCGCGAGAGAGAACCTCACCGCCCGTCATCGCCGCCACCTGCTTCAGCAACGCCGTGTTTGTGCGCAGAGACCGGAACTCGTCGGCGAACGGCCTCGTCACCGCCGCGAGCACCACGCCCCGGGTTTCGCCGTCCACGCCCGGTGCCCGATACTGCATCGTGATGATGTACGACCCCGGCTGCTCGGTCTTGATCACGCCCTCGTACCGCCCCGGCCCGGACTGACGCATCGGGAGCGAGAACCCACCACCGTCCGGCGCCGAGACTCGGGCCTCGAAATCCGCGAAGTTCAGCCGATCCCCTTCGTCGTTCAGCGCCTCGACCACCACGACGGTCTCGTCGCCCCTCGGCTCGGTGACCACCCGCACATTCGCGGACCCCGCCGGGCGGAGCACCCACCGGATCTGTTGCTCCCAGAACTGCTCGTAGCCCGGCCAGGCCACCCAGTCCGGCGACCAGCGCGGCGCCGCATCGCTCGTAAACGCGATCACCCGCCCCAGGCCGTACTGCCATTGCGCCGCGATCGGGTCCGTCACCGGCTCATCGACACCCTCGACCTGCTGCACCGCACGGATCGTGACCTGCGAAAGCCCCTCACGCTCGGCCGTCACCACATACCCCGAGATCGGGGGCACCGACCCGATCCCGCGCATCGTCTCGGTCGGGAAGCCGGTCAACTCCGGCGAGAACGGGTCCCCTTCCCAGATCAGGCTCCGCCGGACCGTCTGGGCTTCTTTCATGAAAATCTGCGGCAACTGGATCAACGCCTGCCCGTTCGAGACCTTGTAGAACCGCCCCCCGCCCCGGACCGCGATCCCCTCGAGCAGCTGCTCGTTCGCCCAGTCCCCGACCGCGACGGTCGAGATGGTCACGCCCGAGGCATAGATCTTCGCCGCGAGATTGAACCCGTCGTTGTTGGTCCCCATCGTCTGGCCGTCCGACAGCACGATGATGTGTTTCACGCCCGCGGGCGACGCCGATAGCTCGCGGTATGCCCCCTCGATCGCGGGGAACATGTTCGTTCCCCCGCCCGGCCCGATCGACCGGATCCGCCGGGCGATCGCCGGTTGATCCGCGCACGGCATCAGCGGGACCACGACGCGGTAGGAGCCGGTGAACGAGAGCACCGTGATCTGGTCGAGCCGGCTGAGGGTCTGGACCGCCGCGATCGCCGCCTCGTTGGCCACCTGCTGCTGGTTCATCGACGTCCCGGACACGCCCGCGCCCATCGATCCGGACGAGTCGAGCACGATTGCGAGCGCCCCCATCGGCATCTGCCGTTTCTGCGGCGGGTCCAGCTGCACGGGCAGCGCATCTTCCAGCGGGCTGCCGATCCAACCGCCGGCACCGAACGAATCCGGCCCGCCCACCATCACCAGACCGCCCCCCGAATCGTGGATATACCGCCGGAGCGATTCCTGTTGGGCCTGGCTGAACGCGTAGGCGGGCTGGTCCACCAGCACGATGCAGCCGAACGCGTTGAGTTGGGTCAGGTCGCCGGGCACCGAATCGGCGAGGCGGCGATCGACACGAAGACCCGCGCGACGCAACGCGCCGACGAGCGGCGCGACGGCCTCCTCGTTGTCGCCCACCACGAGCACCCATCCCTCCGAGCCGACGAAAGTGACGGCCGACGCCCGGTTGTTTTCGGGGATCGAATCCCCGACGACGCGTTCACCCGTGCTTGTGCGCACGTCGAGCGGTTCGAACACGGCCTCGTAGGTCCGCGGGCCGGGGCGGAGCGGGGTGATCGGCACCGACAGCACGTTCTTGCCCGCGTCGAGTTCGACG
>JALWOY010000187.1 GCA_027083355.1 Phycisphaerales bacterium
GAGATGGCGGCCGGCGGCACGCATGGACAAGACGGCGATCCGAACGAGTCGGGTCTGGCTTTCTTCCGGCGTCATACACACAGAAGAGCGCCTTCCAGCCCATCTGTCAAGTCGTTTCTACAAAGCAACGTCCCGCCCGTGACTCCATTTCCTTCCAGTCTCGTGGGACAAGCACCCCTCCTGTCTCCACGTCACGCTCATCAACCAACCCGAAATACGCATCCCGAGAAAAACTCATGTGCCTTGACGAGCCCCGGGCGCAAGCCCGGGGATTTGTTCTTGATCGATGGTATTTTTCCGTGACCGGGGCTCACGGTGTAGTGCTCGGGAGGCCGGCCCACCTCTCCCCGAGGCTCATGGTTCCAGTTGAATAGAAGAAGACCGCTCCCTCACGACCGCGGCTCCTTGTCAAGACAATGCGGTACACGAGTGAAAAAACACCCGGGCCTGCGCCCGGGTCTGGTTCATGCACACAAGTCGGGTTCCGTATCACCCCGCGTTGAACTCCGACACGAACAGGTTCAGGTCCGCCATGTCCACCGTGCCCGAACCGTCGAGATCGGCGGATGCTTCGCCCGCCAGGAACGCCGACAGATAAGCCGCGATGTCCGACAGATCCAGTTTGCCGTCGGCGTCCACGTCCGCCATCGTCAGCCCCGCCTCGATCGCCGGCGCCGGCATGATCACCGCCCGCCACGGCTCGGCGTTGATCCGCATCCACAACGAGCTCTGCCCGGTCTGCCCCGTCGGCTCGGCCGTCACGGTGTATTGCCCGGGCGTCCCCGTCTCGGAAACACCCGTGACCACCAGCGGCACGGGCCGGCCCGGGGGCGCCGTGATCTCGAAAAGATCCGCCGTCGCCGACGCCGGGTCGCCCAGATAATTCCGCAGCGTCACCGTGAACTGGTACGGCCCGCTCTGGCTGCCCCGCACGTTCACCCGCGCCGGCGTGCCCGAGATCGACGACATCGACCCGTCCGGGCTGTTCGCCCGCTCGGCCCGCCAAGTGTCGAACTCGGCCCGCATCTGATCCACCGGATCATCGAACGGCGCGTCGGGTGCGTTGCGCACGTTCAACTCGAGGAAGTAATCCCCACCGGCGAACCCGCGCGCATCGTCGGGCGGGCCGCCCCCGGCGTTGACGGTGACGGCGAGCCGCGCCCCGGTCGACGTGATCAGGTCGTCCAGCCCGTCGCCGTTGACGTCGCCCGCGTCGAGCACGCTGCCCTCGAGCAGACGCCGCTGGTCCTGCTGCGTGAACACGCCGGCGTCGTTGAGCACCGAGCGGTACCGCCCGTTGGTCATCAGCACACCCACGTCGAGATCGCCGTCGCCGTCGAGGTCGGTCATCACCGCGTCGCGGATCGGGCCGTTGAGCAGCGTCGTGCTCTCGGCGAACGTATCGCCCGGCTGCGACAGCACGAACCCCACCCGGCGGTCCGTCCGGGCGTACGCGTAATCCGTCACCCCGTCGCCGTTGAGATCACCGGCCATGACTTTGATCGGGATCCCGCCGAGCGAGACGGCCGGGCCGGGCGAGAACGTCCCGTCGCCGTTGGACGACATGGGCACGATCGAACGGTCGGCCATCGCCACCGCGAGCCCCCCGGGCGTCCGGGCGACATCCACGGGCGACGCGGGCAGATCCAGCGACGCGACCACCGCGAATCCCCCGGGCCCGATGGCCAGCGTCCGGAGTGTGTTGTCGGTCGGGACGACCCCCGCCAGCGCCGGCCCGCCGCCGGTCGCGAACGGTCCGGCGACACCCGCCCCGACGCCGAAACCCAGCGTGGTTTCGATGGGCGCGCCGAACGTGCCGTCGCCGTTGGACGGGATGAGGATCCCCGAGCCGGTCTGCGTGAGCAGCGCGATGTCGCGGTCGCCGTCCGCGTCGGCGTCGATGGTCGCCGCCGCCGAGATCTGCTGGACGACACCAGTGATCGGGGTCGAATCGAAGATCAGCGGGTCGCCCGCGTGGGCCGTGGTCTGACGCGCGAACACCACCGGGCCGCCGAACGAAGGCCCGATCACGAGGTCGGCCATCCCATCGCCGTCGAGGTCATCGGTGAGCACGACCTGCGCGGCGCTGTCGACATACATGTACGACGTGGCCGCATCCCGGTCGCCCAGCCGGCCCACGAGCATGTAGCCCACGATCGCCGAGCGCAGGAAATCTTCGGGCGGCGAGCCGCACCCCGTCGGGTCGATCGTCGAGCACGAGCACCGCCCGTCCCCGCCGAACAGCCGCGCCGCCTCCATTCCCGCCATCAGTTTCTCGGCGAGGTCGCCCGGCGTGTTCAGGATCGCGCTCTCGGCCGCCAGCACCACCGGCTCGCCCGTCAGGATGTTGCCCTGCACCGCGTAAACGATGTCCTCCGCCGGCCCGGGCGCGCCGGCCTCGATCCGCCCCGTGACCCCGCCCGCGAAGTCGGCGTTGTCCGCCCCGCTGAACGTCAGGGTGTTGCCCAGCACGTCGATCATGCCGTACTGCCGGTTGCTGTGGCCCGGGTCGTTTGCTTCGAGGATGGCGAAGATCTCCGCCGGCGTCAGCCCCTTGGCGAAGCCCTCGAACGCCCGCGCCCGGTTCATCCCGGACGAGTCCACCGCCGACTGGGCCGTGATCGCCCCCCGCCCCAGCAGCAGCACGGGCGTCTCGGCCCGCAGGTCGAACCCGTTGAGGCACGTGGCCGACCCGACGGCGATCTCGCCCGTCCGCGTGTCGGCGATGAGGATCGACCATGTGGCCGAGGCCGGGGCACCGCACAAAGCGAGCAGGGCGATGGGCGCGATCGGCAGGCGAAGTCGCCGGGGCATCTTGTGACTCAAAGACATACGTCGTCCCCTCTCGATGATTTTTGCAACACGTCCGGCATAATCGGGACCGGTCGGGACTGGTCGGTTCAGATCTGGATCGACACATCATCCCGGAAGAATGACCCCCGATTCAAGGAGAATCATCGAGATCGCGGGTTTCTTCCAAAAAACCGCATGGGGTCCCGAATTCGGCCTGTCGGCCGCGTTGCGGAGTTGACCGCTGCCCGGGTGGGGGTACGATCAGGACCCGCTCGGCTCGTCCGGGCGGTTATCATGTGGGACCCGGCAAACCGGGCATTCCGGCCGCTGTAGCTCAGTGGTAGAGCGCACCCTTGGTAAGGGTGAGGTCGCGAGTTCAAGTCTCGCCAGCGGCTTTTCGGCGTAGCCGGGCGGCCCGGCGCGTCAGAATCACCCGTGGTTCGGCTTCCGCCGATCGGTACGGGTGCATATCGTTCGGATCCTGCCTGCCGGCGCGTCGCCGGTACGGCTTGTCGGGTCGGGGAGGCCCGGCCGTCCCGCCTGCGTACGGCGAGGCGGCACGCGGCGTCGGCGCCTGAGCGCCGGCGGTCCGCGGAATACGATGACAGATGTCGGGGTGACGGCGCCGGGGCGAACCGACGCCGCCCGACGACCCGGGAAAGCCGACCCTCACCGAGGGCGGAAAGACACGAGGAACAACGCGATGGCCAAGGGAACCTTCGAGCGCACCAAGCCCCACGTCAACACGGGCACGATCGGTCACATCGACCACGGCAAGAGCACGCTGACGGCGGCGCTGTCGGCTCGCTCGGCGTCCCGCTTCGGCGGCGAGGTCAAGTCCTACGCCGACATCACCAAGGGCGGCACCGTCCGCGACGCCAACAAGACCGTGACCATCGCCTCGTCTCACACCGAGTACGAGACGGAGAAGCGGCACTACGCCCACGTCGACTGCCCGGGGCACGCCGACTTCGTCAAGAACATGATCACGGGCGCCGCCCAGATGGACGGCGCGATCCTCGTGGTCGACGCCGCCTCGGGGCCCATGCCCCAGACGCGTGAGCACGTTCTGCTCGCCCGTCAGGTGGGCGTGCCCCACCTCGTGGTCTTCATGAACAAGATCGACCTCGTCGACGACGAGGAGCTCGCCGAGCTCGTCGAGATGGAGATCCGCGAGCTGCTCAACAAGTACGAGTTCCCGGGCGACGACGTGCCGGTGATCCGCGGGTCGGCCTCCGCCGCGCTCGAGAACCCGCAGGACGACGAGATCTGCAAGCCCATCGACGAGCTGCTCGACGCGCTGGACAACTACATCCCCGAGCCCGAACGCGAGATCGACAAGCCCTTCCTCGTCTCCGTCGAGGACGTCTTCTCCATCAAGGGCCGCGGCACCGTCGCCACGGGCCGGATCGAGCGCGGCGTGGTCAAGGTGGGCGACCCCGCCGAGATCGTCGGCCTGAACAAGGAGAACCTCTCGACCACCGTCACCGGTGTCGAGATGTTCAACAAGACCCTCGACCAGGGCCAGGCGGGCGACAACGTCGGCATCCTCCTCCGCGGCATCGAGAAGAACCAGGTCCAGCGAGGCCAGGTCATCTGCAAGCCCGGCTCGATCAACCCCCACACCAAGTTCAAGGGCCAGGTCTACGTCCTGAGCAAGGACGAGGGCGGCCGCCACACCCCCTTCTTCAACAACTACCGCCCGCAGTTCTACTTCCGCACCACCGACGTCACCGGAACCATCACCCTCCTCGGCGGCGCCGAGATGTGCATGCCCGGCGACAACGTCGAGATCGAGGTCGACCTCATGGGCAAGCCCGTCGCCATGGAGCCCGGCCTCCGATTCGCTGTCCGTGAGGGCGGCCGGACCATCGGCTCGGGCACCGTCACCGAGGTGATCGAGTAAACACCCCGGGCGGCCGGGACCCGACGCGGGAAACCGCGGTATGGAACCAACCGGCCCGGTGGCGGAACCCGCCGGGCCGATTTTCGCAAGAACATGGCGGACGGGCGGGTGTGGACCACCGCCCTCCGCCGGAAGGAGCCGGCTCAAATGGCCAAGAAAAAAGCGATGGCGCGGGAGTACGTTTGGCTCCAGTGCACGGAGACGGGCGACCTCAACTACCGCACATCCATCAACGTCAAGGGCGGCGTCTCGGACCGCATCAAAGAAGGGTTCAACAAATACTGCCCCCGCCTCCGCAGGCACACGCTGCACAAGATCAAGAGGAAGTAAGGGGCAATCGGCCGGGATACAGGTGTTGGGACCGCCAGCCGGAAACCCGTGGCCCGCGCCGATCCCCATTGCCCGCCACCCTCGGGGCGGCGTCACGCCAGTAGCTCAATTGGCAGAGCAGCGGATTCCAAATCCGCAGGTTGAGGGTTCGAGTCCTTCCTGGCGTGTTTCGAGCGGGGCGCACGCCCCGACGCGATGGTCGGCCCGGGCCCGCGCCCGGGTGTCGCCGGAGGTTGTCCATGATTTTCGGTATCTATAAACCCGAGCAGGGATACTGGGTCCGTGTACTCTCGGCCGTCTTCGCGGGCGTGCTCGTCCTCGCGGCCGCCGCGTGGGCCTGGTCGCAGGCGGGCGCGGTCAATCTCCCGCCGAAGTCCTACTCCCTCGACCTCCAGGCGATCCACGGCGAGTTCTCGCCGGGGCAGACGGTCGAGCTGGTCGGGGTCGCCGACGACGCCGAGGGCAGCGAGATTGTCATCGCCAACGCGGGCGTGCTGGGGTTCAGCAAGACGGGCAGCCGCACCGCCCGTCTCGAGATCGGGGTCCCCGATTTCAGCCCCGGCGCCCGGATCGATCAGGTCGAGCGTGTCCGCACGAAGGACGCCGACGCCGTCGTCAGGGCTCGACAGGCGACCCCCGTGATCCCGCTGATCTACCTCCAGGCCGGGGTGACGGGCGCGGTGATGCTCCTCGGCTCCGTGGCCGTCTACTGGTTCGTCGGTTCCAACCGCCGCACGGTGGATTTCCTCATCAACACCGACGGCGAGATGAGGAAGGTCAACTGGTCCACGAAGAAAGAGATCATCGGCTCGACCCAGGTCGTGATCGTCGCCGCCTTCCTCATGGCGGCCTTCCTCTTCCTCATCGACATCTCGTTCCAGCAGTTCTTCCAGTTCATCGGCGTGCTCGAGAGCTGAGCCGGCCGGACCGGACACACACGATGACAGACGACCCGAACACCAACGATGACCCCCGCGGCGCCGGAGACCGTCCGGCGGAACCGTCACCCGATGCCGAGGCCCAACAAGGACACGACATGGACACCGCCCCGACACCCGCCGAGTCTCCCACCGAACCCGCCGCCGCCGAAGCACCGGCCCCCGAGCCCACCCCTTCCGAGCCCGCCGAGGTCTCGAAAGACGCGATGGACGGCCGGCCCAACGAGAAGGTCGACATCCTCGACGACACCGACACCGTCCGGCAGGAGGGCATGGACTGGTTCGTCCTGCGCGTCGCGTCGAACAAGGAGTCTTCCGTCCAGCAGACACTGCTGAGGAAGGTACAGATCGAGGGCATGCAGCACCTCGTCGGCCGCATCCTCGTCCCCACCGAAAAAACCAAAACCATCAAGGGCGGCAAGCAGAAGATCACCGAGACCAAGCTCTACCCCGGCTACGTCTTCGTCGAGATGCGGCTCGAAGAGGACGGCCGCATCCCCCAGGACGTCTTCTTCCTCATCAAGGAGACCACCGGCGTCGGCGACTTCGTCGGCACCGCGGGCCGGCCCACCCCCATGGCCGAGCACGAAGTCGTCAAGATGCTCACCGACTCGAAGCGCCCCGACGAGGAGCCGCTGATCAAGCTCAGTTTCGAAAAGGGCGAGCACGTCCTCATCAAGGAAGGCCCCTTCGAAAACTACGAGGGCACCGTCGACGAACTCCTCCCCGAAAAAGGCCTCGTCCGCGTCCTCGTCACCATCTTCGGCCGTCAGGCCCCCATCGAACTCGAAGAATGGCAGATCGCCAAGGCCGACGAGGCCTGAGACCGACACACAAATCTGTCCCCAAAAGAGCCGCGACCGTCAGGGAGCGGTTTTTTCTGCGCCCATCCCACACGCGCAAAACACCCGAATCCTTACACAAAGAGGCCCGAGCGAGAACAACGACTCCCCACAGCAGCACCCGCATCGGTGCGCAACGACGCCCACCCCCACACCCGGGGCCCGTTCTCGATCCGTCCCCGGTTCGGCGATACCCTGCGCCAGCGGGCCCTGAACCCCGCCGGGAGGTGACGCGTGAGTTGGAAGCAGCAGGACGGCTGGAACAAGCCCGGCGACCGGTCGCACCGTCGGCCGCGTGACCGCGGCAAACCCGCCGCGACCACCAAGGATGATTCGGGCGAGATCTCCACATGGGAGGCCTCCAAAAAGAAGTCCGAAAAGCGCCGCAAACGCAGAACGGCGACATGGATCGTCACGGGTGTGCTCGTCGTGCTGTTCCTGCTCGTCGCACTCGCCCCCACGATCGCCGCCGCCTTCGCGCCGGGCGTGATCGCCTCGAAAGCCTCCGACGCCATCGCCGGACGCGTCGAGGTCGGCTCCGTCCGCCTCGGCTGGTTCGGATCGCAAAGAATCCAGAACGTCCGGCTCTACGACGACAAGGACGAAAAACGCGGCGAGATCACCGCCAAGACCGACAAGGGCCTGCTCGGACTCCTCCTCGCCGGCGGCGACTACGGCACCGTCACCCTCTCCGGAGAACTCGACGCCTCGACCGATGCCGACGGTCGCACCTTCCTCGAACACACCGTCGGCGTCAAACCCCGCGGCACACAAACAAAGACCCCCGGCGGCCCGTCGTCCGGGCCGACCGCCGCCCCGCCTTCGTTGCCGGGCAATCTCCGCGCGACACTCCGGCTCGACAATCTCCGCGTCACCTACGCCGGCCCCTCGTCCGACGCCGTCCGTGTCGATGAACTCCGCGGCAAGATCAGCCTCCCGGGCAGCGGCCGAGCGGATATCGACCTGAGCGCGAAGATCCAGCGCAAATCGCCCGACGCCGCTCTGTTCGATGACGCGGGCACGGTCCGCGTCACCGCCAAAGCAACCGATATCACCGGCCCCGACGGCGCGATCAACACGAAGGGCCTCACCCTCGACGCCAAGGTCGAGGCCCGCGACATCGCCACAGCCCTGCTCGACCTCCTGCCCGATTTCGCCGGCAAGGGAGAAGCCGCCCTCGGCCCCACGCTCTCCGCCACCATCAGCGCCAACGGACCGGCCGGCGACCTCGCCGTCACGCTCACGACAGACTCGGCATCGATCACCGCCGACGCCCCGCTCACCGTCGACCTCGTCGACGGCTCGCTCAAATCCTCCGGCCCGATCACCGCGCACCTCGACACGGGCCGGCTCTCGGTGCTGATGCCCGACCGCGACGCCCTGCTCGGCCCCGATGCCGATGTCCACGTCACGCGATTCCCCGCCCTCGATCTCACGATCGAGAATCTGTCGCTGCCCATTCCGCCGGGCGACACCGCCGACCTCCGCGGCGCGGGGGTCGTGCTGCGCGCGGAGATCGGTGCCCTCGCCGCCGACGTCCGCGCCCCCGGCACGGACACCCGCCGCGGCGTGGGGTTCGAGCCCGCGACGCTCACGGTCGACGCCGCCGACCTCGCTTCGGCCGTCACCGTGCGCACGGACCTGAACACCCTCGCCGACGGCGCCGCCTCGGGCACGCTCCACGTCGACCTGACCGCCTCCGATCTGCTCGACGACGCGGGCGCGATCTCCGCCGCCAGCCCCCCCACGATCCGGGGCGAAGTGAAAGCCGAGCAGCTCGTCCTCGCCGTCTTCCAGCCCATCGCCGCCGCCGCCGGGTTCGACCTCACCGGCGTCATCGGCGAGACCGCCGACATGACCCTGACCGCCTCGCCCGCGGCCGACACACAAGACCCCGCCGCGCGCGCCACGGATCTGCGCCTCGCCGCCCGGGCCGACCACGCCCAGATCGACGCCGCGGTCCGCCTCGACCGCGACTCGCTCCAGACGACCGGCGACGGGATCACCGCCCGGTTCGAGCGCATCGGCCCGCTGCTGACCGACGCCCTGGCCGCGTCGGGGGTGGATCTCGGGCAGGTCTCGGGCGCGACCATCACCATCCCCGAATTGAGCGTCGATCTCGCCGCCGCGGGCCGGGGCGATCTGTCCACCGTCCGGCTCGTCGCCGACGCCGGCCTCGGCACAATCGGGGGCGTGCTCGCCGATTCGGGCGACCGGGTCGGGGCCAAGGCGTTGACGCTCAAGGCCGAGGCGACGCCGCTGGCTTCGGGCGTCCGCGTGCGCACAACGGGCGGGCTGCTGTTCAACGGGTCCGACGCGGGCCGGCTCGACGCCGACATCACCGCCGCCGGCCTGCTCTCCGACACGGGCGCCCCGCTCGGCGGGGTGCCCGCCCGATTGAGCGGCACGGCCAAACTCACCGGCGTGCGCACCGCGGCGGTGCAACCGTTGCTGGCCCAAACCGGGATCGTGCTCGATCAGGACATCGGCCCCGTGCTCGACGTCACCCTGACCGCCGAGGCCGCCGGCGAGACGACCGACATCACCATCGCCGCCAAGGCCGACCGCCTCGACGCGGGCGGCGTGCTCCGGCTGCTGCCCGATCGCGTCGAGAGCGACGCCCTGCACCTCGACCTCGCCCGCATCGACGGGCCACTCGCGCGTTTCGCCCGGCTGCCCGAGGGCACCCGTCTCGGGGGGAACCCCGCCGCCGCGGTCCGGGTCGAAAACCTCTCGATGCCCCTCGACCCGACCACCCGGCGGCCCGACCCGGCCCAAGCCGCGGGCCTGATCCGCGCCACACTGAGCAGCCTCGCGATCTCCGCCGCGACGGGCGAGACGACCGACATCCCGTCGGTGTCGGCCGTCACAACGCTCGCCGCGGAGCAAGACCCGAAGGTCTCGATCACCGGCGATGTGCGCACGGGCGACAAGGCGGGCACCATCACCGGCGAGATGGTGCTCCGGAACGCCTTCGAGCCGTTCGACGCCGACGGGCGGCTCGTGGCGGCCCCGGTCGGCACGATCTCGCTCAGACGCATCCCCGCCCGGGTGCTGGCGCTGGCCGGCGTGAAACTGGCCCGCCCCGACGCCGACGAGATCGGGCTGGACGAGTTCGTCATCAATGCCTCGGGCGGGTGGCTCTCGGCGAAGGTCACCACCTCGACCGACGACCGGGGCGTGCTGCGCGCCGACACCGAACTGACGACCCCGCGCCACAAGGCGGTGTTCGCCGCGGACCTCGCCCCCAGGGCCGGGGGCGGGTTTGATGTCCTCTCCGTCGAGGGCGACGCCGACGTGAAACTCTCGCAGCCGACCGCCAGGCAGGTGCTCCAACTGCTGCGGCCCCGGCGTGAGACGCTCATCGAGATCCCCGAACCCGGGCGGCTGGTGATGCACCTGACAACCGACAAGGACGGCACCGCCCGCGGCACACTGAAACTCGAACCCGTCATAATCGGCGGCCCCGTACTCAGCGGGGGCGGCCGCCTCGACCCGACGCGGCTTGCCGCCGACTCGTCGTTCGCCGTCCCGCTGGCGGCGTTGACCGGCGACGACGCGGCCCACGCCGTCTCGCTCACCGCCGACGTCAACGCCGACCGGGACGGCTCGCCGCTGCTCGCGCTCAAAGCGTCCGCGGGAACCGAAATCCGGGCGCTCAAGCCCGCGGGCGGCATCGCGGCGGACGTGGACGTCTCGTCGACCGACACGGCCCTGCTCGACACACTCGCCGGGGCCGGGGGGAAACTGGCCGAGGCGCTGGGCGAACGGGTCCGCCTGCGTGCGGTGCTCGAATCACCCGACCCGGCGTCGCCGGGTGATCTGAAGGCCGAGCTGAAGATCGACGCGCCCCTGCTCAAGACCCGCTCGCCGATCCGGCTTGTGCGCACGGGCGAGGCCGTCACGCTCACATCGCCGGCGGAGATCCGCTGGCGGCTGACCACGAAGATGTTCGACATCCTCGCGCCGGCGCGCGAGGGCAAGGCCGCCCAGGTGCGGCTGCGCGACGGCATCTGGTGGACGCTCAAGGCCGACGAACTCCGCTACGACCCGGCCGGGGACGGGGTGACGCTCCGGTCGTCGATCGACGCGCCCAAGATCCCGCTCCGGTTCCCGGACGGCTCGAAATACACCTACACCGACCTGCACGCGACGCTCAACACGCTCGACCGGCCCGGGTCGGCCCGGCTCCGGCTGAAGGCGGTGGACCCCGACCGCCCCGACGCCGACGCGGTCCGCCTCAACACCACCGTCCTCGGTCTGCCCGACGGCGGCAAAGACTGGAATCCACAGAACATCGTGCTGACGGGCGAGTTTGGGCTCGACCAATTCCCCGTCCGCCTCGTCGACGCGCTGGCGATGGGGCAGGGCGATCTGGTCGACCTGCTCGGGCCCGCGCTCGACCTCGACGCAAACATCAAGAACCTCCCGCGCAAGGGCGGCACGTTCACCCTCGACGCCGAGACGGCGCAGGCGAAATCGGAGATCCGCGCGACCGTCCGCCCGCACCCGGCCGACGCGGGCGTGCTCGCGGTCACGCTTGACGAGCCGATGCACACGGAACTGACACACTTCCGCTACGACATCAAGGGCAAGAAGGTCGCGTTGCTTCCGGTGTTCGCCACGATCGTCAAGTCGGAAGGAGCAGACCGACCGACCACGATCGACATCGACCGGCTGGCGCTGCCCGTCGACGGCGACGTCGGGATGATCGTGATGGACGGCTCGGTCGACCCCGGCGTGGTGGAATACGAATTCGATCGCGGGCTGGCCCTGCTGCTCGACATCACGCAGATTCGTAAACAGGGCAAGGCCGGCGAACGCATCAAGCCGTTCACCATCGCCATGCACGACGGCGTGGCGAGCTTCGACGATCTCGCCGTGCCCATCGGCGAGTTCACCGTGCAGGCCCGGGGCAAGATCGACCTGATCAACAAGCGCGAGGACATCGTCCTGGGTGTGCCCGCGGGCGCGTTCGCGCAGGAAGTCATCGGCAAACTGCCCGGCGCGGGCGGCACGCTCAACGGCGACGTGATCGTCCCCGTGCGGCGTTCGGGCCCGCTGGGGCAGAACAACCCGTGGGAGCCCGATTTCGAAGCGGTTCTCGGGAACCTGTTCGAAAACCTGCTCCGCGGCGGACTGGAGCAGTTATTCAAGCAGGGGAAGGATTGACGGCAAACGGGGCGGTCGCGGTTCGCGGTACCTGGGCGTGGTTCTTGATCCGGCCCCTGCCGATCAGTCGCGGGGCTTGTATTCGGTCAGGCGGAGAAGCCGATGCGCGTCCTTGTCGTGGCGGTCGTATTCGAGCGCCTCGTCGGCGGCGTGGGCGGCTTTCTCGTCTTCACCCATGAGGTAGCGCACCGCCGCGACCATCAGCCAGCGGTCGTGGTAGGCGCGGGCGCGGTTCTCGTACCGCGACGCGAGCCGGGCCAGCACGGGCTGCAGGTCGTACATCGGCAGCCGATCGCGGGCGTCCCTCAGCCCGTATCGGATCGCCCGGCGCATGGCCCACTCGGCCTGGTCGTCCTGGCCCGAGGCCGCCCGGGCGAGCGCGAACCCGACCTTGGGCGCCGGGTCGTGCGGCGAAGCCGTCGCCCGAGCCGAGAAATACGCCCGGGCCTTGTAGAGATCGCCCGAGGCCAGCGCGTCCCAGCCGGCGCGGTACCGGGCGTACGGATCGCGCGGCACCTCGCGGTACGGCGGGACCGCGGCCCGGTGCTCATACGGCCGCTCGACGATGACGCGCGGCACGCGGGTCGTCCGGCTGTAGTCCGGCCAGCCGTACCACCGGCTGTAGCCGTGCCGGTACGAGCCGTGCCCGTAGTCGTCGTAATCACCGTCGTAGTCGTCGCCGAATACATCGTGCCGGGTGTGTGAATAGAACGAATACGAACGGCCGGTCCCGATGTGGATGCTCAGCCCGTTGCGGTGACCGCGAGCGGGATACCGGTCGTGCCCGTACCAGAAACCGGAGCGGCCGAAGTCGTGGTGGCGGTCGATGTCGCCATGGGAGTAGGGGTGTGCATACCGGGCCGTCGGGGCGCAGGCGCGCGGTTCATCGTGCGCCGTGGCGGTGCCGGTGATGGTGAGGAGTGCGAGCGTCGCGAGGGCATTCCGTGCGTTCATCGTGTGATCCTTTCGGCGAGGTCTCTTTCCGCCGCGCGGCCCGGCACCGATTGTCGGGCTTCGATCAACATGTTGATACAGAGAGCAGACCAGATTTGTTCCGCCGGGGCAACCCGAACATGGTGCATCCGGGCACAACGCATGTGGTGCGCTGCCGGGAATCAATGAATAAGGCCCAATAAAACAAGTGATATTTGCGGTGAAAAACGGTTCTTTGAAAAGTCGAGGGGATGATGCGGCTGGTCTTCGGGTTGGGGTGGGGGATTTTGCCCGGGGACGGGTTCGTGG
>JALWOY010000188.1 GCA_027083355.1 Phycisphaerales bacterium
AGCAACAGAGCAAAGAGTTCGCGTTCCATACCAGGTCTCCTTCATGGGTGAAGGACCTAGTATGGACGCAACTCTTTGAAAGCGCAAGTCTTACACGCATGGCGCAAAAGGCCCGTCAGCGACGGGCCGGGTTTCAAGCAGCTCCTTGCGGGACCAACTTCCAGCTCCACCGGACCGTGCTTCTCAATCAACAAGCCCCCAACACCGAATCCTCAAAGCGTCGGTTTTTTCTCGACCCACCCCCCGTGTGCGCAACAACCCGTCCCTGCGCAAAAGTTCTCTTGAGCCGCCGACGCCGCGCGGTACCGTCCCCGCATGGTTGACATCTGCCGCAAGACAAATCCGATTCTCGACGCGTTTTCTGAAGACCTCGCTACCCGAACCACCCGCGCCGGCTCTCCCGAGCCTCCCTCCCCTGCGTCCGGTGGGACAGGCATCCCGCCTGTCTCTTCTTTTGAGAGCGAGACACCCCGGCATCCTCCCCAAAGGAGGCCCGAGCGGAAGCGAGGGCTCTCTTCTCCCTTCTCTCCTTCTCACAATCCCCAGGATCAGCCCCCGACTCCACCCACCCGCCTCCTTTCCCTGCTCTCGGACCCCGGCATCTCCACGCCCCTCCTCTGCGACATCCTCGGGCTCGACCCGATCCAGCTCGCCGATCTCATCGAATCCGAGGAGACGCAACAGCTCCTCGCCGCCGCAGAGCGAATCGAAAAAGCCCGGGCACCGCACATCGCCACCGCCGCGCTCACCGAAATTATCGCCGATGAACGCGCCAATCCCGAGACCAGACGCAAGGCCGCCGATTCCCTCGCCCGTCGTGCCGACAAAGCGCGGTCGGCCACCCCGGCGCAAAAGAACAATCGAGTCATGGTGCCCCGATCCAGCCTTGCCGGATCGTGCGCCTCAATCAACAAGACGCCGACGCTGAGCCTGCGAAGCGTCGGATTGCCCGCCCGCGTGCGGACTCCTTCTCGCCCTCACCCGCCAGGGGGGAAACGAACCGGGGTTCCGCAAACGTCCCGAGCGGCATCAAAAAGAGCAGCCCTCTCGCGCCCGCGGCTCAGCCGTATAGCGCCGCGAGATCCGCGAAAAACCCCGGGTACGTCTTGGCAACGCACCCCGGTTCACGGATGGACACACCCGCCCGCCGCAATCCGATCAGCGAGAGCGACATCGCCATCCGGTGGTCGTCGAACGTCTCGAACACAACGGGATCGCCACACGCCGCGAGCCCCCCCGCCGGCGGGTTCACCGTCAGCACGTCCGGGTCGCCGCGCACGTCGGCCTCGACCGTGACCCCGACCTTGCCCAGCTCGCTCTGCAGGGCCGCGATCCGGTCACATTCCTTGTCGCGAAGCGTGCGCACGCCGCGGATGATGCTCGTCCCCTCGGCGAACGCGGCGCACACCGCCAGCGTCATGGCCGCGTCCGGCATGTCGCTCATGTCCGCCAGGATCGGCTCGAGCCGGTCCGGCCCGCGGACGGCGATCGAATCCTCAGCAAACACCACGCTCGCCCCCATCCGCGCAAGCAACGCCGAGAAACCGCTGTCGCCCTGCAACGCCTCGGCTTGCAACCCGTTCACACGGACCGATGCACCCGGGATCAACGCCCCCGCCGCCCAGAAGTATGTCGCACCCGACGCGTCCGGCTCAACATCCACATCGAACGCCTCCAGCCCGGGGAGCACGCGGATCACCCGCAGGCCCTCGCTGGTGCGGACGGTCGCGTTGAGCCGTTCGAGAAGGGCGACGGTCATGCGCACATACGACGCGCTCGTGACCGCGCCAGACAGCCGGAGCGTCAGCCCGCCGGGCAGAAACGGCGCCACCAGCAGCAGGGCCGAGATGAACTGGCTCGATCGGGTGGTCGGCACGGTGAGCGTGTCCGTCTTCGGCCCCCCGATCGGCGGGGTGATCCGGACGGGCGGGCAGCCGGGATCGCCGAGATACTCGACCCGGGCACCGAGGGTGATCAGCAGGTCGGCCAGCTCGCCGATGGGCCGTTGCCGCATCCGTTCGTTCCCGTCGATGACGAGCGGGTGGTCCGCGCAGAGGGCGGAGGCGGCGAGGAACCGGGTCGCGGTGCCGGCGTTGTTGAGGTCGAGGGTCGTCTCGGCTGTGGTCTGCCATCGGCCGGCGACCCCCCGGATCTGGACGCCGTCGCCCTCCCGGCGGACCTCGGCGCCGAGGGCTTCGATGGCGTCGAGCATCCGGCGTGCGTCGTCGGCTTCGAGCAGCGGGTTGCGGAGGGTGGATCGGCCCGGGGCGAGGGCGGCGAGGAGCAGGAGGCGGTTGGTGAGGCTTTTGGAACCGGGCGGTCGGATCTCGGCTTGCGGAGGGGCTTTGCCGGGATCGAGGTTCAGCGTCGGGATTCTGAGCGGGTCGGGGAGGGCGTCGAGCGGCCTAGTCAGGATCTCGGCGTCTGCGGGGAGGGAGGGCATGGGGAGGGATGATATTGCAAGCCGGCACAGTAAGGATGGATGGAGTTCGGGGGCTAAAATGCCCAGAGATATCCAGTATTGGGCGGGATGTTCGGAAGGCGCGTACCGATGGAGGATCTCATGCGGAACGAGTTGCTGCTGGGGAACGAGGCGGTCGCGCTGGGGGCGATCGATGCGGGGATCAGCGGCGTCTTCGGGTATCCGGGGACACCGTCGACGGAGATCTTCGAGACGGTGGAGCGTCGTGCGGCGGGCCTGGGGCCGATTTCGATGGGGGGGCTGAGTGCGGCGTGGTCGCCGAACGAGAAGGTCGCGTACGAGGAGGCTCTCGGGATGTCGTACGCCGGGGGCCGGTGTCTGGTGACGATGAAGCATGTGGGCCTGAATGTCGCGGCGGACCCGTTCATCAATTCGGCGTTGACGGGCGTGAACGGCGGTCTGGTGGTGGCGGTGGGGGACGATCCGGGGATGCACTCGTCGCAGAACGAGCAGGACACGCGGGTGTTCGCGGACTTTGCGCGGGTCCCGGTGTTCGAGCCGAGCAATCAGCAGGAAGCGTACGACATGACCCGGCTCGCGTTCGAGTATTCGGAGGAGGTGGGGTTGCCGGTGGTGATGCGGATGGTGACGCGTCTGTGCCACAGCCGGGCGAACGTTCAACTTCCGGGCGACTCGGGCGAGGCGCGGTCGTTGTCGCTTTCGGAATCTGGGGGGAAGGGGTTGCCGGACCCGAACGATTGGACGCTGGTTCCGATCAACGCGCGTCGCCGGAACGAGCGTCTGGTGCGGATGCAGCCTTCGCTCGTCCGGGATTCGGAGATCTGCGAGCAGAACGTGTTGCGGCTTGCGGGCGCGCGTGGCGTGATCACGAGCGGGATCGCTCATAACTACTTCCGTGAGGCGGTGGGGGCCGAGAGCGAGGATTGGTCTGTTCTGAAGATCACGCGGTATCCGATCCCGGTGTCGCTCGTACGGCAGATCGTCGATCACTGCGACGAGTTGTTTGTGATCGAGGAGGGTTATCCGTACATCGAGCGTCTTCTTTCGGGTCTTCTGGGCCTGCACGGGATCGCGCTGCGCGGCAAGCAGACGGGTGATCTTCCGCAGACGGGCGAGCTGAGCCCGGACCTCGTGGCGGCGATGCTCGGGCTGCCTTCGCCGCCGATCCCGGACGCGATCAAGGGGCTCGCGGGTCGTCCACCGCAGTTGTGCAAGGGTTGCCCCCACGCGGACAGTTTCCGTGCGTTGATCGAGGCCGTGCAGGGCGAGGAGCACCCGGTGATGTTCGGTGACATCGGTTGCTACACGCTGGGGGTGATGCCGCCGTTCCGTGCGGTTCATTCGTGTGTCGACATGGGTTCATCGATCGCGATGGCGCACGGCGCTTCGAAGATGGGTGTGCGTCCTTCGATCTGCACGGTCGGCGACTCGACTTTCGGTCACACGGGGATGAACGCGTTGTTGAGCGCGGCGGCGGCGGACGCTGACATCACGGTGTTCGTTCTTGACAACGCGACGACGGCGATGACGGGCGCTCAGGATTCGCATACCTGCGGGCAGCGTCTGATCGACGTGATCCTGGGTGTGGGTGTGGACCCGGCGCATGTCCATGTGATCGAGCCGAAGCCGCAGAAGCACAAGGAGAACGTGGAGATCATCCGGCGTGAGCTTTCGCACCGTGGCTTGAGCGTGATCGTCCCGCGGCGTGCGTGCATCCATGTGAAGCCTGCGCGGCGGGCGCCCGTGGAGTTGGCGGTGAACGGGACGGGGGTCGGCTGATTGCGTTTCGAGTTCCGTCGTGGTTGATTGGAGGTTGGCGTGGAACAGAACGTGGTGCTGGCGGGTGTCGGGGGTCAGGGGATTCTGACGATCGCCAAGGCGATCTCTGCGGCGGCGATGAAGCGGGGGCTGCACGTTCGGCAGGCGGAGGTTCACGGGATGAGCCAGCGTGGGGGCGCGGTGCAGTCACACCTTCGTTTTTCCGACGAAGAACTGTTCAGCGATCTGATCCCTGCGGGACACGCGGACATGGTGATCGCGGTGGAACCCCTGGAGGCGCTACGTTACGTCTCGACGCTTCGCCCCGGCGGGGTGATCGTGTCTTCAACGAACGCGTTCGTGAATATCGGGAACTATCCGCCTGTCGAGAGCGTGCTGGAGCGTATCGCGGGGTTCGGGCGACACATCCTGGTCGACGCGGATCGGCTCGCGCGTGCGGCGGGGTCGGCGCGTGCGGCGAACACGGTGATGCTGGGGGCGGCTTCTTTGCAGCTCGATCTTTCGGCCGAGGAACTGGAAGCGGCGGTTGCGGCGATGTTCGAGGCCAAGGGGGAGAAGATCGTGCGGGTGAACCGGCGTGCGTTCCGGTTCGGGAGGAACGCGGCGGCGGCGTATCTGGACGGGATGGAGCGGGGCGGGACGAGCCGGGCGGTTCGTCATTGGGTGCAGACGCTGGACGAGGATCAGCTGGCGGGCGAGGAGCGTCCGGACGCGCCCCCGCTGGACGTGATCGAGCCGGTCGATCGGCTGAGCGGGGCCGAGGCGCACGCCGTGGAGCGGTTGATCTGGGACGTGTACGAGGACGACCGTCGCCAGCTGTATGAGCACGAGGTGTACCAGATCGTGCAGTTGGTGGGGGCGATCACGCCGCCGGAGCACCTGTTTGTCAGGTCTGACGAGATCATCACGGCGGAGGGTTTGCAGCGGTTCCAGAGCGATCGGGTCGTTCTGAAGATCGTTTCTCCGGAGGTGCCGCACAAGTCGGATGCGCACGGGATCGTGTTCTGTCGGAACGAGATCGAGACGGTTCGGCGTGAGATCGACCGGCTTCTGAAGCAGCATTCGCACCGCGAGCGGGTGGATGGTGTTTTGATTGTCGAGTATGTGCGTCGCGAGGAATCCGGTCTGGGGGGCGAGCTTTTCGTCGGTGTTCGGGCGACGCGGGAGTTCGGGCCCGTGATCGCGGCGGGGCTTGGTGGTGTCGATACGGAGTATCTCGCGCGGACGATGAGGCCGGGGCTGGCGGTTGCGAAGGCGTTGGCGACGGACATTTCCGCGGAGGATTTTTTCGCGTTGTTCAGCCGGACGGCGGCGTATGACCTTCTTTCGGGGCGGGTTCGTGGGCACGAGCGGCTGGTCTCGGACGGGGAGTTGCTGCGTTGTTTCCGTGCGTTTATCAGCCTTGCGACGCGGTTCTGCGTGGACCGTGGTGTCGAGGGGCCGGACGTCGCGGAGCTGGAGGTGAACCCGTTCGCGTATCGTCATCAGCGATTGATCCCGCTGGATGGGCGGGGCCGGCTGCGGACGGCGGTGCACCGGCCGGCGCCCCGGCCGATCGGGCGGGTGCGGAATCTGCTGGAGCCGGGGTCGATCGCGGTATTGGGTGTTTCGGCGAAACACGAAGATTCGTTCGGTCGGATCATCCTGAACAACGTGATCGGGAGCGGGTTCGACGCGGGGCGGGTGCGTGTGATCAAGCCCGGGGCGGATCGGATCGACGGCGTGGCGTGTGTCGATTCGATCGGGGCGTTGGAAGAGCCCGTGGATCTGCTGGTCGTCGCGGCGGGTGCGGGCGAGCTTCCGTCGATCGTGGATTCGTGCGTGGAGAGTGGGAAGGTACGCAGCGCGATCCTGATCCCGGGCGGGGCTGGGGAGACGGAGGGGAGCGAGTCGATCGCCGAGGCGGTACGGGGGGCCGTGGCCCGGGCGAGGGCGAAAGAGGACGGCCCGGTGTTTCTCGGCCCGAACAGCCTGGGCCTTCAGAGCCGACCGGGGAAGTATGACACGTTCTTTATTCCGTCGGGGAAGCTGGACAAACGATGGGGTGCGCCGCACCGCGGGAGCGCGTTGATCAGCCAATCGGGGGCGTTCATCGTCCGCGCGCTGAGCAACAACGAGACGATGGATCCGGCGTTCGCGGTTTCGATCGGGAACCAGTTCGACCTGACGCTTTCGGACATGATCCGGGGGGTCGGGGCGCGTGAGGACATCCACACGATCGGGGTGTACGCGGAGGGGTTCAACGATCTCGACGGGCTGGATATGTTGCGTGCGATCGGGGAGCTGACGCAGAGGGGGACATCGGTCGTTCTGTACAAGGCGGGTCGGACGGATTCGGGGCGTGACGCGGCGGCGGGGCATACCGCATCGGTCGCGGGAGATTATGAGATCTGCGAGGCGGGCGCGGCGCACGCGGGGGCGCTGATCGCGGAGGATTTCAACGCGTTCAATGATCTGTTCGAGATCGCCTCGACGACGCACGGCCGGGTGGTGCGGGGGGCGCGGATCGCGGCGGTGTCGAACGCGGGTTGTGAGACTGTGGCGATGGCGGACAACCTGGACGGTCGGGAGGCGTCGATCGCTTCGATCAGCGAGGGGACGCGTGATCGGCTGCGGGAGATGCTGGAACGTCGCGGGCTGCGAGGGCTGGTGAATCTGCGTGTGCCGCTGGATCTGACGCCGATGGCGGACGAGGGTGCGTATCTG
The DNA here is from genome assembly GCA_027083355.1 of Phycisphaerales bacterium. GTDB lineage: Bacteria > Planctomycetota > Phycisphaerae > Phycisphaerales > UBA1924 > UBA1926. The sequence goes on from JALWOY010000188.1 coordinate 6,929, forward strand.
GAGGCTTCGGAGATTCTTTTGGGTGACGACGGCGTTGACGGGCTTGTCGTTTCGTGCATCCCGCTGACGCCGACGATCCGGTCGACGGAGGAGGAGCTGAGCGCGGGGTCGGGGTTTGTCGATGGGCTGGTGGCGTTGCGGGATTCGACGGATAAGCCGATCGTGACGGTTGTTGACGCGGGGGCGCGGTATGAGCCGTTTGTGCTGCGGCTTCGTGAGGCGGGGTTCGCGGTGATTCGCTCGGCGGACGCGGCGGTGCGTGCGTTCGGGCGTGTCCTGGTCAGCCGATGCGGTACGGGGGCGTTGGTTGAGAGCAAACCGGCGCTTCCGCTCACGCCTCTTTTGGGAAGAAGTTGAATGATGATGGAGAGACGGGCTGGAAGCCCGTCCCACAAGGGGAAGGAGGCGACGAAGAGATGGGCTGGAAGCCCGTCCCACAAGGTGAAGGAGAGGGAGGAGAGAAGAAACCGCTCCCTCACCGGTCGCGGCTCGTTGTTGCGGATGATGGAGGGGCGAAGGGAATGTCTTCTTACCGCGGTGTTTTCCCCTTGGGTGGAGAGAGGGCGTCTCGGCAGAGGCTGTCGAAGAGCTCGGCGGGGGCCGGTTGTTGCGTCCATAGCTCGAACTGGGCGGCGGCCTGTTTGACGAACATCTGGACGCCGTCGATGGTGCGGCAGCCCCGTTCGCGGGCGGCTTTGAGCATCGGGGTTTCGATGGGGTTGTAGACGGTATCGAAGAAGATCGTGTTCCGGTCGATGTGGTTCATTTCATGGACAGGGATGGAGAGGGCGGTTGCGGGTGGGGTGTCATCGGGCCGGCCGACCATGCCGACGGGCGTGCAATTGATGTAGGCGTTGCACGACGAATCGGGGAGGGCGCGGAGTGGTCGGGGATGGATCGGGAGATCTCGGCTGAGGCAGTCGGTGAGCTCCGCGGCGAGGGATTCGGCCCGGGAGAGGGTTCGGTTGAACAGGTCGATAGTCGCGCCGTGTTGCGCGAGGACTGCGGCGGCGGCCCGGGCGACCCCGCCGGCACCGACAACGCTGATGCGGGCCGTGGAAAGATCGATGCGATCGGCGAGGAGTTCGAGAATGGCGCGGGCGTCGGTGTTGGCGGTGCGGATTCGGCCGGGCGAGGTGACGGCGATGGTGTTTGCGGCGCCGCAGAGATCTCCCGGTTCGGCGCCCGGTTCCCGGCCGAGGCGTGCGGCGGATTCTTTGTGTGGGATGGTGACGCTGGCTCCGGCGAAGTCGAGGTGTTTGTCGTCGAGGAAGGCGTGGAGGGTTGCCTTGAAACTCGCGGCGGAGGTGGCCGGGTCTTTTTCGTCGGCGGCGATCGGGAGGGGGAGGTAGACGGCGTTGTGGTTGATGGTGTTGAAGCCGGCGTTGTGGATCAGGGGGCCGAGGGATTGGGTGACGGGCCAGCCGATGACGCCGAGGAGGTTGGTATCGGGGTCGATTGATCTGAAACGGTAGAGGCCGAGGAGGTCGTCGATTGTGGGTTGTCCCGGCGCGGTGGCGGCCTGTTCCCGGAGGCTTGCGAACGTGAGGAAGGCGTTGAATTTCGGTGCGAGGACTCGGCTCATGAGGCCGAACTGGCCCATGCCGAGAGCGATGGTGGGCTTTGGTGCGTTTCGGAGGATTTCGAAGAGGTCGAGGTTGTCGCGGAGCGATCTGGCGCGGAAGGCGACCTTGACGACGCTGCAGGCCGGTTCGTCGTACGCAGCGAGGAGTTTGCGCTGGAGGTCGGGCGGGCGGGTCTGGAAATCATGGATGGAGAGGATCAGGCGTGTCGAGACGCGGCGTTTCTGATCCGGGTGGGACACGCACAGATTGATTTTTTGTCTGAGGTTGGCCGAGCGGGTGTAGGCGGCGAGCTCGACGTCGAGGTAGGCGGGGGGTGCTTCGGATTCGCAGCAGAGCTTTTCGAAGAGCGCGACGCGGTGGGCGTCGTCGCCGTCGTAGTCGCCGCCTTCCCATGTGGGGCGGCAGGTGAGGATAACCGGGAGCGGGCTTTCGGCAAGGAGGCGGTGGAGTTGGGCTGTGATGAAGGTGTGGTCTTGGTAAGGTGAGGAGGGGAGGGAGGGAGGAGATTCAGCCGAGACAGGCGGGACGCCTGTCCCACCATGGGAGGTGGGGGCGTTGAAGTAGCGGTCGATGCGGAATTCGACGAGGTCGGCGCCCTTTTGTTTGGCGAGGGCGGCGTCGGCGAGGGCGGCGTCGATCGGGTCCGTCTCGGCGGGGTGGCCCAGGGACTCGACGAATACAGGAACACAGACGAGAGTCGGCATGAGCAGAGCGTACCCGTCGAAGCGGGATGGCGCTATCGTTGAGGCCGGAGAGAACCCACGTGCACGAGCATCCGCGCGCCACCGCCCATCGCCGAACCCGCGACGACCATTCGATGGAGACCGCGGAGGACTATGTCGAGGCTGTCGCCGATGTGATCGATCAGACGGGCGCGTGCCGGGTGACGGATCTGTCGCGGCGTTTCGGGGTCAGCCACGTGACGGTTTCGCGGATCGTGGGCCGCCTCGAGAAGGCGGGGTATGTGGTGACGCAGCCGAGGCGGCCGATCGAGTTGACGGCATCGGGTCGTCGGTTGGCCGAGCAGAGCCGGCATCGGCACGAGATCGTGTATGGATTTCTGCGGGCGATCGGGGTGAGCGAGCGGACGGCGGCGATTGACTCGGAAGGGATCGAGCATCACGTCAGCGGAGAGACGCTGGAGCGGCTGCGGAGCCTGACGGAACGGCTGGCTGACGGCGGCATGGGCAGCGGGGTATAGGTGGGCCAGATTTTTTTGGGTTGTTCCGTTCGGCGTCCTGATGCATAACACGTTGTGTGGCAATGGGTTATGCTGGTGGCCGGGCCGTGTGGGTGTGAAAATACAAAAAATTTTCCGTCGAAGACTGGCACGTCTGAAAACTTGTGGCAGTTTGTGGGTGTCTTGTCTCTCTCCTCCTATGACTCGACTGCGGGCGGAAACACGCGTAGTCGAGTTTTTTTCTGCGCGCTGATTATGTGTACGCAATTTGTTTGTATCTTGGGATGAGCCACGTCCAGCAGTATTGAATCCGGCGCGTGAAGTGTGGGGCGATGGAGAGACGGGCTGGAAGCCCGTCCCACGAGGGGGAGGAGGCGTTGGAGAGACGGGCTGGAAGCCCGTCCCACGAGGGGGAGAAGGGAACGGAGAATCAGGAGCCCCTCACCCCGGCCCTCTCCCCGCAAGACGGGGAGAGGGAGGGGGGTTTCGGTGGGTTGTGTGGATCGTGTGGGAATCCGACGCTTCGCAGGCTCAGCGTCGGCGTCTGGTCGGTTGAGAAGCACGGTCCGGTGGAGCTGGAAGTTGGTCCTGCGAGGAGCGTTTGAAACCCGGCCCGTCGCTCACGCTCCGGGCTCATTTGCGGGGAGAGAGATAGAGACGGTCTGGAAGCCTGTCCCACGAGGTGGAGGAAGGGGAGGAGAGAGGAGAAAGCCCTCGCTTCCGCTCGGGCCTCTTTGGGGAGGAAATTGAAAGACATGGAGGGACGGGCTGGAAGCCCGTCCCACGAGAACATGAAGAGGAAGGAGGAGACAGGCGGGACGCCTGTCACACCTGGAGAGGTGAGCCCTCGCTTCGGATCGGGGCTGGGTCGGGGGAGGGTGGGCCGTGTGGTGGTCCGGTGTCGGGTGCAATATCCTGCCGGCGGAGCCGTTCAGGGGTTGGAGGTCCGGACATGCGTCGTCTCATCGCTCTTTTCGCTGTGCTTCTTTCCGGCGTCGTGTTCGGGGCCGAGGCTGTCGATTCGGGCGAGCTCGCGTTCCGCGACGGGGCCCGGGACAAGACGATGTATCTGCGGGTGCGCTACCCGGACAGGGCCGACGGGGCCTGCCCGCTCGTCGTGTTCAGCCACGGCATGGGCGGCTCGTACGACGCGTTCCCCGATCTGAGCACGCTGCTGGCCGAGCACGGCTACGTGGTGGTGCACCCGATGCACAGCGATTCGATCGCTCTGCGGCGGCGCAACGGTGAATCGGGCAAGTCGTTGCGCGACGCTTTGTCTCGGCGGGGCATGAAGAAAGTCGATCTGCCGGACCGGATCGCCGACTGCGTGTGGGTGCTCGATCACCTCGACGAGATCGAACAGGCGATCGGGCGGCCGGGGTTGATCGATCGGGAGCACGCGGCGATGGCGGGCCACTCGGCCGGGGCGATGACGACGCAGGCGCTGGCGGGTCTGCGGTTCTATGCGTGGGGCGGTCGGCGGAGCCGGGCGTTGGTGGATGAGCCCCGGTTCGACGCGTTCGTGGTGATCTCGGGCCAGGGGACGACGCGGCGGTCGCTCAAGCCGGGGTCGTGGGAAGACATGAAGCGGCCGATGCTGGTGTTCACGGGGTCGGAGGACGAGATTGCGATCAGCAAGGAGACGCCCGCGAGCCGGCGGGAACCTTTCGAGTATGCCCCGCCGGGGGGGAAGTATCTCGTGTTCATCGATGGGGCGACGCACTCGAGTTATTCCGGGTCGAAACACGCCCGGCTGCTGCATGAAAAGCCGCCCGAGAACGTAGACGCGATCGTGTCGCTCGTAGATACCGTGACACTGCATTTTCTGGACGCGTACGTCCGCGGCGACGCGGCCGCGCGGGCGTGGCTGGATTCGGACGCCCCGGCGGCGTTGCCCGGCGTGAAGGTGGAGTTTCAGCGGAAGTAGATCGACCGGAGAGTCGGGCTGGAAGCCCGTCCCACGAGGTGGAGGAGAGGGAGAGACGGGCAAGATGCCCGTCCCACGAGGTGGAGAAGGGAACGGAGAATCAGGAGCCCCTCACCCCGGCCCTCTCCCCGCAAGGCGGGGAGAGGGAGGGCGTCATTGTTGTGATGGGGCGGGGTGCCGGGCTTGGGGAGAAGAGGGAAGCCCTCGCTTCCGCTCGGGCCTCTTTTGGGAGAAAGTTGAAGGAGATGGAGAGACGGGCTGGAAGCCCGTCCCACGAGAACATGAAGAGGAAGGAGGTAGAGCGACGGGCTGGAAGCCCGTCCCACGAGGTGGAGAAGGGAACGGAGAATCAGGAGCCCCTCACCCCGGCCCTCTCCCCGCAAGGCGGGGAGAGGGAGGGAGGTTTCGGCGTGCATTGGATCGGTCGGAGAATGCGACGCTTTGCGGGGTCAGCGTCGGCGTCTGGAATTGTCGGTGTCCGGAACAAATCGATGGCATGATATTCGAGAACGTGTGTTGAAGGTGTTGCCGGTTCGGGTTGGACGCCTAAAATGGACTATGTGATCCGTATCGTCCAGTCCTACTTCACCGGGGATCAATCATGTCTGAGCACTTTGCCACGATGGACGCCAACGAGGCGGCCGCGAGCGTTGCGTATCGGCTGAGCGAGGTTGCGGCGATTTATCCCATCACGCCTTCGAGCCCGATGGGCGAGTTCGCCGACGAATGGTCGGGCCGGGGCAAGGAGAATATCTGGGGGCAGGTTCCGACGGTCGCGGAGATGCAGGCCGAGGGCGGGGCCGCGGGTGCCGTGCACGGTGCGGCGACGGCGGGTTCGCTGGCGACGACGTTCACGGCTTCGCAGGGCCTGCTGCTGATGATCCCGAATATGTACAAGATCGCGGGCGAGTTGACGCCGTTCGTGATGCACGTGGCGGCGCGGACGATCGCGACTCACGCGCTTTCGATCTTCGGGGATCACTCGGACGTGATGGCGTGCCGGCAGACGGGGTTCGCGATGCTGGCGTCGAACTGTGTGCAGGAAGCGCACGACATGGCGGCGGTGGCGCACGCGGCGACGCTCGAGAGCCGCATCCCGTTCATGCACTTCTTCGACGGGTTCCGGACGTCGCACGAGCTGGGGAAGATCACGACGATCTCGGACGATCAGTTGCGGGCGTTGATGGACGACTCGGCGGTGGAGGCGCAGCGGGCGCGTGGGCTGACGCCCGATCGGCCCGTGGTGCGCGGGACGGCGCACAACCCGGACACGTTCTTCCAGGCGCGCGAGGCGTGCAACCCGTTCTACGAGGCGTGCCCTGGTGTGGTGCAGGACGTGATGGACCGGTTCGGGGAGATCACGGGCCGGTCGTACAGCCTGTTCGAGTACGCCGGCGACCCGGAGGCGGAGCGGGTGATCGTGCTGATGGGCTCGGGCGTGGAGACGGCGAAGGAGACGGTCGAGTATCTGGCGGGCAAGGGCGAGAAGGTGGGTGTGATCGCGGTGCGGCTATATCGGCCGTTCTCGGCGGAGCACCTTGCCAGGGCGCTGCCGACGACGACGAAGCGCATCGCGGTGCTGGACCGGACGAAGGAGCCCGGGGCGCCGGCGGAGCCTTTGTTCCTCGACGTTTCGGCGGCGCTGATGGAGATGGCGCGTGCGAACGCGTTGCCGACGGGCGAGATGCCGATGCTGATCGGTGGGCGGTTCGGGCTTTCGAGCAAGGAATTCGCGCCGGCGCACGTCAAGGCGGTGTTCGACGAGTTGGCCAAGGAAGCCCCGAAGCCGCGGTTCACGGTGGGGATCGTGGACGACGTGACGCATCTTTCGCTGGACGTGGACGAGTCGTTCGACATCGAACCCGATGACGTGCTGCGGGGGGTGTTCTTCGGGCTGGGCAGCGACGGGACGGTGGGGGCGAACAAGAACAGCATCAAGATTCTGGGCGAGCAGACGGACAGCTTCGTGCAGGGCTATTTCGTGTACGACTCGAAGAAATCGGGTTCGATGACGGTGTCGCACCTGCGGGTGTCACCCCGGTCGATCCGGTCGACGTATCTGATCCGGTCGGCGCAGTTCGTGGCGTGCCACCAGTTCAACTTCCTTGAGAAACGCGACGTGCTGTCGATGGCGGCGCCGGGGGGCGTGTTCCTGCTCAACTCGCCGTACGGGCCCGACGAGGTGTGGGACCGGTTGCCGCGTGACGTGCAGCAGCACATCATCGAGAAGGATCTGAAGTTCTATGTGATCGACGCGACGGCGGTCGCGGAACAGGTGGGCGTGGGGCGGCGGATCAACACCGTCATGCAGACGTGCTTCTTCGCGCTCTCCGGGCTGATGCCTCAGGAGGAGGCGATCGAGAAGATCAAGGCGGCGATCGAGAAATCGTACGGAAAGCAGGGCGACGAGGTCGTTCGGCGGAACAAGGCCGCGGTGGACGAAGCGCTGGCGAACATGCACCGCGTCGAGCACCCCGGGAAGGTGACGTCGACGCTGGAGCGGCCGCCGGTGGTGGGGGAGGATGCGCCGGAATTCGTCAAGCGGGTGACGGCTGTGATGATGGAGGGCAAGGGGGACCTGCTGCCGGTGAGTGCGTTCCCGCCGGACGGGACGTGGCCGACGGGGACGACGCGGTTCGAGCGTCGTTCGATCGCGACGTCGATCCCGATCTGGGACCCGTCGGTGTGCATCCAGTGCAACAAGTGTGCGGCGGTGTGCCCTCACGCGGCGATCCGTGCGAAGGCGTATGAGCCGGGGGGGCTGGAGGGGGCGCCGGATTCGTTCCTGTGCACGGATTACAAGGCGAAGGATCTGCGCGGGCTTCAGTTCACGATCCAGGTGGCGCCGGACGATTGCACGGGGTGCCGGCTGTGCGTGAACGTGTGCCCGGCAAAGAACAAGGCCAGCCCGAAGCGGCGGGCGATCAACATGGAGCCGAAGCTGCCGGTGCTCGATAGGGAGCGGGCGAATTTCGAGCACTTCATCGAGATCCCGGAGTTGGACCGCGAGCGGGTGGTGCGGCTGGATGTGAAGGGGTCGCAGTTCTTCCGGCCGTTGTTCGAATATTCGGGCGCGTGCGCCGGGTGCGGCGAGACGCCGTACATCAAGATGCTGACGCAGCTGTTCGGCGACCGGATGGTGATCGCGAACGCGACGGGCTGCTCGTCGATTTACGGCGGGAACATGCCGACGACACCGTACTGCGTGGATGACGACGGTCGTGGGCCGGCGTGGTCGAATTCGCTGTTTGAGGACAACGCGGAGTTCGGGTACGGGATGAAGCTGGCGACGGACGCGTTGACGGACCGGGCGCGGGTGTTGTTGCGGCGTCTCGCCGGTCGGTTGGGCGACGAGCTTGTGGGCGCCCTGCTGAACGCGGAGCAGCGGAGCGAGGCGGGCATCCGGGCGCAGCGTGAGCGTGTGGCGGTGCTGCGCGAGCGGCTGCGGGGGATCGATGGCGACGATGCGCGGGCGTTGATGGCGTGTGCCGATTACCTCGTCCGCAAGAGTCAGTGGATCATCGGCGGTGACGGGTGGGCGTTCGACATCGGGTACGGCGGGCTGGACCACGTGCTGGCACAGCCGAAGGACGTCAACGTGCTCGTGCTCGACACCGAGGTGTATTCGAACACGGGCGGGCAGGCGTCCAAGGCGACCCCGCTCGGGGCGGCGGCGAAGTTCGCGGCGACGGGGAAGGTGACGGACAAGAAGGACCTGGGCCTGATGGCGATGCACTACGGGCACGTGTACGTCGCATCGGTGGCGATGGGGGCCAAGGACAACCACACGGTCAAGGCGATGCTCGAGGCGGAGAGCTACGACGGGCCCTCGCTGATCATCGCGTACAGCCACTGCATCGCGCACGGGTACGACATGGCGTTCGGGGCGGACCAGCAGCGGCGCGCGGTGGAATCGGGGATCTGGCCACTGTATCGGTATGACCCGAGGCGGGTGGAGGCTGGCGAGCCGCCGCTGACGATCGACGCGCCGGCGGGGAAGATCCCGGTGAGCGAGTATCTCAACAACGAGACGCGGTTCAGGATGGTGGAGCGGATGGACCCGGAACGGTTCCGGCGCTTCACGAAGCAGACGCAGCGGTACGCCGAGCAGCGGATCGCGATTTACAAACACATGGCCTCGTTGCGTCTGGACGGCGGTTCCTCCGGCTCGGGCGGGGGTGAGCCCGCGGGCTCGGCCGTCGCCGCGATGGCGAAAGGTGGTGCGTGATGGCTGATCTTTCGGTGACGTATCTCGGGCTGGATCTGGCGCACCCGTTCATGGCGGGCGCGGGCCCGCGTGGGCACACGGTCGGGGGCGTGCGCGAGCTGGAGGACGGCGGGGCGTCGGCGATCGTGCTGCACTCGCTGTACGAGGAGCAGCTGACGCACGAGTCATTGGCGACGCACGAATCGATGGAACACATCGCGCACTCGCACGGGGAGGCAATGTCGTACCTGCCCGAGCCGGAGGGGTTCGTGCTCGGTCCTGAGGAGTATCTTGAGCATCTGCGTCGTTGCGTCGAGGCGGTGGATGTTCCGGTGATCGCGTCGCTGAACGGACACGAGGCGGGCCCGTGGCTTGAAACCGCTGCGCCGATGGAGGAGGCGGGCGCGTCGGCGATCGAGCTGAACCTGTTCGAGATCGTGACGGACCCGGCGGTGACGTCGGCTCAGGTGGAACAGAAAAAGATCGACATCGTCCGCGGGATCCGGGAGAAGACGAGCCTGCCGGTGGCGGTGAAACTGTCCCCGTTCTATTCGTCGCTGCCGAACTTCGTGGCCCGTGTGCTGGACGCGGGTGCGACGGGCGTGGTGCTGTTCAACCGGTTCTATGAGCCGGACATCAACACCGAGGAGCTGGAGATCGTGCCGCATCTTGCGTTGTCATCGAACGCGATCCTGTATCATCGGTTGCGTTGGTTGTCGATTCTGTCGGGCCGGATCGGGTGTCCGCTTGCGATCTCCGGGGGTGTGCACGACGAGCACGACGCGATCAAGGCGATCATGGCGGGGGCGCACGCTGTGCAGATGGTGTCGGCCTCGCTGCTGCGTGGGCCGGGGGTGTACGGTGCGGTGCGTGACGCGGTCTCGGACTGGATGGACGAGCACGAGTACGAGTCTCTGGTGCCGATGCGCGGGAGCATGAACATCGAGCGCGGCCCGGACCCGCGGGTGCTGACGCGTTCGCAGTATCTGCGGACCTTCGCGACGTGGTCGCCCCATCAGCACGCGTGAGCGACCGGCGGGTGCATGTGGCAGGTGTTTTCTTGAACGACGTGTGTTCCGCGTCCGTGTTTCGTGGTGTGGGCGAATGAGGATGACCCGACCACTCCCCGCGAGCGTGGAGTGGTCGGAGGTGTCGGCGCATTGGTGCGGATCGAGCGCTATCCGACGCTTCGCAAGCTCAGCGTCGGCGTCAGATTGGTTGAGAAATCCGATCCGGTGGGGCTGGATGTGGGCACTGTGGTGGGATCATTGCTCGGGGAAGAAGAAAGCCCTCGCTTCCGCTCGGGCCTCTTTTGGGAGGAAGTTGAAGATGATGGAGAGACGGGCAAGATGCCCGTCCCACGAGGAGGAGAAGGAGGAGGTCAAGAGAGAAAGCCCCTCACCCCGGCCCTCTCCCCGCAGGTCGGGGAGAGGGAGGGAGGTTTCGGCACGAATTGGATCTGTCGGCGTTCGAATCCTGCTGCTGCAAGATGCCTAGCACTTCCACATCGGGATTTTTACGCCCTGCCTGCGTGCGCACGCTTCGGCCTCTTCATAACCCGCGTCGACGTGGCGGAAGATGCCCATCATCGGGTCGTTGGTCAGGACGCGTTTCAGTCTCGCGGCGGCCTCGGGTGTGCCGTCGGCGACGATGACCTGGCCGGCGTGCTGGCTGAAGCCGATGCCGACGCCGCCGCCGTGGTGGAAGCTGACCCATGATGCCCCGCCGGCGACGTTGACCATGGCGTTGAGGATGGCCCAGTCGCTGATGGCGTCTGAGCCGTCCTTCATCGCCTCCGTCTCGCGGTTGGGGCTGGCGACGGAGCCGCAGTCGAGGTGGTCGCGGCCGATGACGATGGGGGCGCCGACGCGTCCATCGGCGACCATTTCGTTGAACAGCAGGCCGGCCTTGTCGCGTTCGCCGAGGCCGAACCAGCAGATCCGGCTCGGGAGACCCTGGAAGCCGAAGCGGGGCTCGCAGTTGTCGAAATCGCCGGCGGCGAGGGCTTCGGGGTTTTTGTGGCAGGCGTTGAGCCAGCGGTGGAGGCGTTTATCGTTCGGGAACAGATCGAGCAGGGCCTTGTCGGTGGCGTAGATATCTCGTGGGTCGCCGGAGAGCGCGACCCAGCGGAACGGCCCGCGGCCGTCGCAGAACTGCGGGCGGATGTACGCCGGGACGAAGCCGGGGAAGGCGAAGGCGTCGTGGAAGCCGTGGTCGTAGGCGCGTTGACGGATGTTGTTGCCGTAGTCGAAGGTGATCGAGCCGCACTTCTGGAGCTCGACCATGGCGCGGACGTGTCGGTCCATGGAGGCGAGGCTGAGGGCGATATAGCGTTCCGGGTCGGCCGCTCGCATGGCGGCGGCCTCGCGGATGCACAGCTCGTAGGGGACGTAGCCCTCGAGCGGGTCGTGGGCGCTGGTCTGGTCGGTGAGCACGTCGGGGATGACGCCGCGGTCGAGGAGGCGTTCGAGCAGCTCGACGGCGTTGCAGTGGACGCCGATGCTGGTGGCGTCGTGGTGGGCGGCGCGTTCGACGGCGAGGTCGATCGCCTCGTCGAGATCGAAGGCGATGTGGTCGAGGTAGCGGTCGTGGACACGGCGTTCGAGCTTGTGGTGGTCGACATCGGCGATGAGGCAGGTGCCGCCGTTGAGCGTGACGGCGAGGGGCTGGGCGCCGCCCATCCCGCCGCAGCCGGCGGTGACGCAGAGTTTTCCGGCGAGCGAATTGTCGAAATGCTGCTTGGCGCACTCGGCGAAGGTTTCGTAGGTGCCCTGGAGGATGCCCTGTGTGCCGATGTAGATCCACGAGCCGGCGGTCATCTGGCCGTACATGATGAGGCCCTTGGCGGCGAGGTGGTCGAAGTTTTCCTGCGTGGCCCAGTGTGGGACGAGGTTCGAGTTGGCGATCATGACGCGGGGTGAGTCCGGGGTTGTGCGCACAACGCCGACGGGCTTGCCGGACTGGACGAGCAGGGTTTCATCGGCGGCGAGGGAACGGAGGCTCTCGACGATGGCGTCGTAGGCGGGCCAAGAGCGGGCGGCCTGGCCCCGGCCGCCGTAGACGACGAGATGGTCGGGGTCCTCGGCCACTTCGGGGTCGAGGTTGTTCATGAGCAGCCGCATGGCGGCCTCTGCCTGCCATGTCGCGCATGTTCGTTCGTTGCCCCGCGGCGCGCGGATTACCCTGTGTTCGGGCACCGGCAGCACGCCCGTCTTTTCGCTGTGCATCGTTGTCATGGCCATCCCCATTCCACGGGTCGCGCCGAGCATCGGCCTCCCAACCGCATTGTGCGCCGATTTTTCCATCGGCACAAGCGCGAACCCGATCAATCTTGTGATCGGTCAGACAAACCGTCCCTCCGCAATCAAGCCCGCGATCGCCTCGATATCGGGCGAGGGGGGCCTGTCGGCGTCGAGCGGCGGCACTTTCTCTCGGACCGCGGCGTAGGCCCGCTCGACCCCGACGCCCGATTTCAGCGGTCGATGCGATTCCAGCCCCTGCGCGGCGCAGAGCAGTTCGATCGCGATCACGCGCTCGGCGAGGTCCATCGCGCGGTGGGCCTTGGCGGCTGCGTGGGGGCCGAAGGAGTTGTAGTCCTCCATCCCCGCGCTGGTGGGGATGTTGACGACGGAAGCCGGGCAGGCGAGGCGGGCCAGTTCGTTGCACATCGCCGCGGCGGTGTATTGCACGATCATCAACCCGGAGTGTAACCCGGGGCGCGGGCTGAGGAAGGGCCTCTGGTTGCTCTCCGGATCGCGGGCGCTGAGGGTCTGGTTCATCCTTCGCTCGGCGATGCCGGCGATGTGGGCCGCGGCGATGGCGAAGACGTCGAGCGGGATGGCGACGGGCATGCCGTGGAAGTTGCCGGCGGAGATGATGTCCACGCCGTTGGATGCGTTCGGCAGGACGAGGGGGTTGTCGGTGACAGCGCCGAGTTCGTCGTCGAGCCTGTCCCACACGGATCGGGCGGCGTCGAGTGCCGCGCCGAGCACATAGGGGGCGCAGCGGATCGAGTAGGGGTCTTGCACGCGCGGGTCGTCGGGCGAGTCGTGGCTTTTGACGATCTCGCTCGAATCGAGCAGGTCCCGCATCATGCGCGCGACGCTGGCGGGGCCGGGCTGGTTGCGGGCTTCGTAGACGCGCGGGTCGAGGAAGGCGTCCGTGCTGCGCGTCGCGTCGAGCGACATCGCGGCGGCGGCGACGGCGGCGGGGAATAGCCGCTCGAACCGGCACCGGAGCAGGGCGAGGCGGGCCGTCATCAGGTGCGTTCCGTTGATGAGGGCGAGGCCCTCCTTCGCTTCGAGCACGATCGGCGTCAGGCCGGCGGCTTGGAGGGCGTTGGCGGCGGGGTGGCGGTTGTCGCCGACGAAGACCTCACCCTCGCCGATCAGCGCGAGCGCGACGTGCGCGAGCGGGGCGAGATCGCCCGAGGCGCCCACGGACCCCGTCTCGGGGACCACCGGCGTCAGCCCGGCGTTGAGCATCGCCGCGATCGATTCGACCAGTACCGGGCGCACGCCCGAGCAGCCCCGGCAGAGCGACGCGGCCAGCACGACCATCATCGCGCGAACGGTGGGGGGGGCGAGGGGGGCGCCCACGCCGGCCGAGTGGGAACGGATGAGGTTTGTCTGGAGCTCGCGGAGGGCGTCGTGTTCGATGCGGACGCGGGCGAAGGAGCCGAACCCGGTGTTGATGCCGTAGTGGGGCTGGCCGTCGTCGGCGGTCTTTTCGAGGGCGGACCGCTTTGCGTTGAGATTCTGGAGAACGGCTTTGTCGATGGCCACGGGCCTGCCGGCGGCGACATCGCGGACATGCTCGTGCGAGAGCGGTGAACCATCCAGCACCAGCGGCGACGAACTCTCTGACATGCGATCCTCTTCTGCACGAAGGCGTTTCTTGAGAGGGTACCGCCTCGGAGAACGTCGGGTCGTTCGGGGATCGAAATTCACCCGCCGATGATGACGGTGGGGCAGCCGGGGGGCATGATGGTTCCGCCGTGGGCAGTGGAATCACCGACCCGTGCTGCGGGTTTGCTGCCGATGAGGACGGTCGCCGAGCCTTTGATGATGGTGTCCGGCGGCCCGGCGCAGACGCACATGTCGCCCAGGGTCGCTGCGGGGATGGAGCCGATCAGGACGGTGGGCGTTCCGGGGCCGGAGATCGGCCCGCCGACGTGCGGGACCGGTCCCGCCGGTGTCGGTGTCTGCATCGGGCAGGTGTGCATGTCGAAGAGTCTTGCGGCGGGTGGCATGGGGTCGTGTCCTTGTTCGTGCCGGCGGTGGGTTTTATTCTTCCGGGTCGTCCCATAGGAAATTCATGTGGATGGCGTCGCGGGTGAGTGCGTCGTTGAGCCATTCGATCTGTGTTTGCGTGGGCGTCTGTCGGAGGTAGATGATCGCCTGAATCGCTTTGACGCTGATGACGTCCTGCTCGAACTGTTCGAGTACATCGTCGGCGAGTGTTGCTTCGATCGCGGCGTCGAGCGCCGCTCGGATCGGTTCCGGGTTTTCGGGGGCGTCTTTGCGGAGCAACCGGCCGGCCCAGATGGTCAGGTGATCGCTCGTCCGGTCGCCCGTTTCGAGATAGGTCGCGACGAGGTCGGCGGCGCGATCCTCCGGCGGTTTTGCGAGCAGGTCTTCTTTGAACGCGCCGACAGCCTCGGCGCGGGGCAAGGCGTCTGCGTGCATGGCGTTGGCCTGCGACCAGTGCATCGCGATTTTTTCGCTTTCATCGATGTCGCGTTCGAGGCGGGGCAGCAGCCTTTTGAAATGCTCGGCGGCTTTGTCCGTCGATGCGTTCGGCGCGAGCACCTCGTAGGCCGATGCGAACTCGGGGTACAGATTCGACGCGTCGGGGCGTGAGAGCAGCTCGGCCAGCCGGTCGCCCGCGTCCGCGGCCTGGGCCGGCTCGCCCAGATCACCGATGATCCGCGCCGCGTAGGTCGCGCGCACGAGGTCGCCGTATTCACCGCTCGGTGTGGCGAGCGCGTTGATGCAGTGGGGGACCGCCTCGGCGCGCTCGTAAAACAGCGAGAGCGACCAGGCCTGTTTGAAATAGCCGAATGGATCATCCTCTTTGAGCCGGGTCGCGAGGAACTCGCCGACCTGATCCGGTTCGATGCCGCGGGGTGGTCGCACGGGTGCGTACATGCCCGTTTTGTGCGTGAAATCGGCGAGGAGGGCATCGCCCTTGCTCTTTGCGTGCCGCACGCTCGTGATGAACAGCTCGGCCATCTCACCACCTCGCAATGCAGCTGGAGCCGTAGGTTCTCAGCCGGGCAACGGGGTTGATCTTTTTCTCTTCATACCACGGTGCGGCCCCCTTGGGCAAGGCGAAGTTGACTTTCAGCGGGTCGTCCTCGATCCGCTTGCGTTTGTCGACATCGGGCGGGGTGGTCAGGCTCTCGTAGTTGTGCATCCAGTCCGTTCTCCAGTGGGGGTCGGCGTTGTCGGGGTGGAAGATATCGCCGAGGGCGTGGCCGCCCTCGTGGGCGAGGACGGAATAGGTTTTGTCGCTGATGTCCATCCTGGCCCCGTTGCTGAGCGCCCCGACGACGACGGTCAGATAAACAGGGCTGCGTGGGCGGTATTTCGAGGGCCAGTCCGCCAGCGGCGGGAGGGCGTACGCCCCGACGCCCAGGTTCGTGAACCGCTCGACGACGATGAAATCGAGCCGGTTGTCCGCTGTATCGCACGCGCGCAGCAGCCTGCGCAGCCCTGCCTCATTCTCGGGGAACCGGGTAAGCCCGACGGGGTCCCCGAGCATGTTGATGTCCGGGTTGGCGATCGTGATCTTCCCGGCGAGTCTGGTGTCGTCGGTGCTGGCGATGAGGATCTGGTTGCGTTTGCCGTCGTCTCGTGTGATGATGACGTCCGCGGAGCCGTTTGTTTTGCCGATACAAGTTGCGTTCTGCTCAACGACCGCGGAATGGCCGGCGGGCATGTTGGCGCGGATGAGATCGCCGACCTGTTTGGGTGTCAGGTTTGGTTTCAGGGGGACCGTCCAGTCGGTATCGGTGCCGTCTGCTCTGCTGCGTAGCGTGATTTTCGAGACGGCGCCGGTGCTGTTCCGACCGCTCGATTTCGATCCGTCGAACGGTGCGATCGTGATCATGTTGGCGGGCGGGGGGTCGAGGATCTCGATCTCGGGCCCGACGAGTGTCGGGGAAAGCTCGGCCTGCGCAAAGATCCTGCGGAACCAGTGCCGCACGCGGTAGCGTACCTCTTTTTTTCCGACCGAGGCGACCATCGACGCCGACCCCGGCGATCGGCGGAAGAGGTGGAACGCGACTCTGACGCGTCGTTTCTGCGGCGCGATGGGGACGATCGCCTCGACTTTGCATTTGTCCGGGTCGGCCGCTTTGCAGCAGACCATCGTGTGTGTGGCGCGGATGTGCTGGTCGAGTATTTCGAGCATGTCGGCGTCACCGTCGTTGCCGTCCGCGGTGTCGGTCGTCAGGAGTGCCTGCGCGGAGCCGTCGGTTCTCGGGGGGTCTCCGGAGAGTTCCTTGAAATCCCATTCATCGGTGACGAGTCTGAGGTAACGCGAGCGGAGGCGGACTTTGTTGTCGGGCTTGACCCGTTTGCACTCGACCTTGATTTTCCGCATATTCGCGTGCGGGTCACCGATCGGGACGAACTCGCCCTCTTTGGGGCCCGGTTTGACGGCTTCCAGCTCGACGGTGACGGGGCCGCCGTCGGCGCTCGGGTCGACGACCTCGATCTTGAACGTGTCGGGGTCCGCGTGTGCGTCTTGATCGAAACCGAAGTCGCTGGTGAAGTCTTTCTGTCCGTCGTCGCCCGCCTTGTTGGAGACGTAATTGCTGATGTTGAGGAAGCGGAGCGTGGTGTCGCTCTTGCAAGGCTTCGACCTTGAGCCGTGGACGAACCGGATCTCGGGGGGGGGGATGCCGGGGCGTTTCCACTTGTGTTTTTTCTTGTCGGCCTTTCGCTCTGTTTTTTTCTTGATCGGGGGGACGGTGACCTTGTCGCCGCGGCGGAGCGGGCGTTTGAGCAGGTCCTCGTTCGCCTTCTCGGCGCGCAGCGGGCCGCAGTCGGCGAAGCCGTGCCTGATCGCGATCTCGCAGAGCGTCTCGCCGTCGTTGGCTTTGACGATCTTGGCCTTGGTCATGAATCGGGCTCCGTGGCGTCCTTGTCGAGTGCCGGGAACGTGACCTTGCATTGTCCGGGTTCGAACCCGGTGACGCGTGCGAACCCGTTGCCGTCGAGCGCTCCCTTCGCGGTGCTTCCGTCGGGGAGCAGGATCTCGTAGCGTTCACCGGGGACGGGTTCGCCCTCCTGGTCGCGGAGTTCGATCTCGATCCACGATTTTTCTTTTTGCTCGGTTTGTTCTTCCGGCTCTTCCTTGAAGGGCTTGACCTTTGTCGAGCCGTACTTTCCGGTCTGGGTCTCTTTCTGCTTTGCTTTGACCTTGGCGACCTCGCCGGGGTCGGCGGTGTCGGCGTCGAGCGGTTCATCCGGCGAGGACGGTTTGATGTACTTGCATGCCTTCCCGGCTTTTTTGTTCATTGCTGCCTCAACCGAAAATCAGTTGATCTTGACAATCCCGCCGGAAAGCTCCGCCAGAGCCTTTCCGGCGAACTTCGCCTTGGTCCCCGTGGCTTCGAGGGAGACCTTGCCCTCCAGTTTCACGCCGACGTTGCCCGTCGCCTGGAGGTTCATTGCCTCCATTTTCGTGTCCATCGTGGATTTGGAGGCGATCTCCTTGGCCTCGAGCGCGACCTGGCCCGTCGTGCTGGACAGCTTGATGCCGTCTTTTTCTATCGCGATCCACGACTCGCCCACCATCAGCGTCAGGTTTTCTTCTGCTTCGAGGCAGATGTTCTTCGCCTTCAGATAGAGGTTTTCCTTTGTCACTTCGGAATGGTTCTTCGCGAATTCTTCGGCGACATCATTCCGTGCTTTGATCGACAGCGTGTCGTTGATCGAGACCGACTGTTTCCCCTCCACGGTCAGGTTGAGGTCGCCTTCGATCTTCTCGGTATGGTTGCCCTCGACGATCTCGTGACGGTCGTTCTTCACGAGCTCGAATTTGTCGTTCTCGACGACGAGGTGACGGTCGTTGCCGATGTTCTCGAAGCGGTCGTTCTTGACGCGGATGTCCATGTTTTTCTGGGCGTGGAGGAAGACCTGTTCCTCGCCCTTCTTGTCCTCGAATCGCAACTCGTTGAACCCGCCGCCGCCCTTGGACGAGTTGGTCTTCCACGTCGTGACCGTCCCGAACTGTGTCGGCGGGTAAGGGGGTTTGTTGTCGCCGTTGTAGACCCGGCCCGTGATGATCGGCCTGTCCGGGTCGCCCTCAAGGAAAGAAACAATGACCTCGTGGCCGACCCGCGGGATCTGCATCGCTCCCCATTTTTTGCCGGCGAACTCCTGAGACACGCGGATCCAGCACGAACTCGTTTCATCTGCCATGGAGGCCCGATCCCAGTGGAACATCACCTTGACGCGCCCCTGCTCGTCGGTGTGGATCTCCTCGCCGGACGGCCCGACGACGATCGCGGTCTGCGGGCCGCGGACGAACGGCAGGGGGGTGACCCTCGGGGGGCGGTATTGCTGTTTCGCGGGGATGACCGTGAATGACGAGGACATCGAATCGCCTCGGGCCTGGGGGAGGGCGGAGGACCCGAACGCGTCCGACTCGGCCACGATCTGGACGGACGTGACGAGGTATTCGGTGTTGAGGGCCTCGATCGGGTGATCGGCGAGGGTGAATGTCCTGCCGACGGCGATGCCCCGGCAGTCGCCCCGGCCGGTGCCGATTTCATGGCGGCTCTGGAGCTCGTCGAGCCTGACACTGGTGTATCGGTCCCCCTCGCCGGCTTCGACATATTCACCCGGGTAATCGAACATCTCGAAATCGGCAAGGTCGTGCGAACGGTCCGTGGACGATCGAGTCTTGAGGGCTTTTTTGGGCTTGATGAAGTCGTAATCGGTCTGAGAGAATGCGCCGGGCTGGATCGTCTTCGACACGGAGAACTCGTGGATCAACTCGGAATCCTTGAGCACCGCATCAAACGGCCGGAACCTGATCGTTTCGTACTTCGGGAAGGGTTCGTGGGCCGGGGCGTCGTCGATGAGGACGAGGGTGTGCTTTCCGTTCTCGTGCTCGAAATAGAAGTAGATCCCTTCCTGCTCCATAATCCGCGAGACGAAGTCGAACGCGGTCTCTCGATACTGGACACAATACTCCCATGTCCGATATGACCCGCTCAAATTCTCCCTGAAATCCGAGAAGCCGAGGTCGCGGAACACCTGTTTGATGATGTCGGGGGCGGCCTTTTCCTGAAAGATGCGGCAGTCGCTTGTTCGTGTGAGGAACCAGAGCCACGGAACGACCCTGAGGCGGTAGACCGCCATGCCCTCTTCGAGACCCGCATGCTGAAAAGATGCGACAAGGCCGTTGAAGTATCGAGCCGCATCTTCGGAGTTTGGGAGCTCGCAACGGACCGTGATGTTCTGGCCGAGTAGTTTCTCGGCTTTGATGTCGGTGTTGTCGCTGAGGACCTCGAGCTGCATTTCAAACGGCCGACCGAGTGATTCTCGGTAGGTCATTTTTCTGAAAAGCAGAACATCCGGCCCGAGGGGGCTGGCGACGGCGAACTGACGCTGCGTTTGGGACCGAGGCATCGTTTCCCCTTCGTCTCGAATCCACAGGCGAATGCCAGCGTATCAGCGGCCGGAGCGCCGCGCAGACCGGGGCTGATACCGGCCCGAACGGGTCTGAAGCGTCATGCGGGCAGGAAACTCACGGCTTCCACGACGAGATACGGGCATCCGAAGAGTTTGCTACGAGCCTATGAGCGGGGAAAGAGCGGGGTTGGCATAACGTCCGAGAATACATGTTCCGTAAAATTGACGCGGCCCATTGAACCCGTCCCATGTGGCCCGGATATTTTGGCCGTGCGAGCGTCGGGGCTCCTTCTCACGGCCAAAATGGCCGTGGCACGCATCCGAAACACCGCCCATGCATCGGCGATCAGGGGAGCAGTGTCGGGTCCCACCAGTTCCCCGTTAGCACGAGCATACACAGCACCGAGAGCGTGTCCTCGTAGTAATCGTCGTCGCTGCCGCGGATCGAGTCGTACAGCGCGTTGAGCCAGGCCTGCCCGTCGGGGTCGAGCATCGCGCCCACCGCCATCGGGGCCGCGAACGCGGTCGAAAAATAATTCGACCCGGCGACCGGTGTCCCGTCGAGTTTGTACCCCGCGTGGATCGTCTGCGGATCGTTGCCGTGGTTTGCCCGGCTCCATTGGGCGATCCGGAGCGCCTGTCGGCGTGAATCCGGGTCGTTGTTGACCAGGGCGTCGGTCGCCAGACGCCACGGGTCGCGGCAGGCGTTGTATTCATACCGCCCGTCGTTCGGGCCCTCGATGAAAAACGCCGGGGCCGGCTTCGGTGTGTGATCCGTCCCCGAAACAGGGACCAGAAAATCGGGGATCAGCCCGACGCCGGGGCTGTGGACCGTCTGCAGATGTTCGACGGCCGCCGCACAGGCCGCCGCGACCTGGTTCCAGCGGTTGTCGCCGGTCGCCCGGGCGAAGGCGTGGAAGTGGTCGGGCATGAAATCCGAGGTGCGTGCGTCGTACTCGTTGTATTCATCCCCCGGCTCGTTCACCCAGTCGCCGAGCAGCGCCAGATTCGAGTGCTCGCCGACTGTTCGCAGCATGATCGCGTCGAGGACCCGGCGAGACTCGGCGCGATAGTTGAACCGCCCACGATTCCCCCACTGCGCCGACGCGACCAGCAGCGAAAAAGCGATATCCGCGTCCCCATCGAAGGCGCTGTCTTCTTCCGGCGGGTTCGGCGATTCGTCCGCGGGAACGTCCCAGTCCATCAGCCCGGGCCCGTTGACGCTCGGGTGGTCCAGAACATACTCGTACAACCCGTCGAAAATCGTCCGGGCGTCGGGTTCATGCCCTGCCATGTACGCCACGATCATCATGCCGTAGCCCATGCCCTCGGAGACGGTGTCGCCCCCGGCTCGATGGTGCAGGATGCGGTACCTCGGGTGGCCGTCGGGTTCCGTACCCGCCGGGACCAGATAGCGGGTTTTCCACGCCTCGTAGAGCGCGATCAAGTCGGCGTCCTGTTCGGCCTGTGGGCGGTGATCGGGGCGGATCGTGCCGGGGGCGTAGGTCACATGCTGCGGGAACGGATGCCAGGGTCGGACCTGCATCTTTGAACGGGGTATGTGTTTGACCCCGTTCGGGCTGATCTGTTGTGCCCGGACAGGCAGCGTGAGAGCGGCGAGAGCAAAGAAACATACCGACTTGATCGCGAACGCACGCTTCGATCTATTGATCATGTGTCCCTCCCATTCCCTTCAAGACAACACTTTGAACCATTCTTTGATCTTTTGTGCCATGAGCCTGCGGCGTTCTGCCAAAAACTCTTCGTATCCAGTGATTTCGCCGTAGAGCATCCCGATGGGGACACAATTGGCTTCCAGATTTGCCTTCATCTCATCGATATCGTTGATTGCCCCGTACTTCAATGCCCCCCCAACGCATTGGTTTTTCAATTCTGCAAAATAGTCTTTTGGATCACGATCGTTGATGGCGATATTGATTTCGCTTTGGGCCATAACAAAGTTGGCAATTTGATTGTATTGACCACGTGAGTATTTTAGACGTTTAAGGTGCTCGCGGGGAAAAATATGATGCCTGTCACCCCTGTTGAGAAGCAAATCGCGAACCGTAATGTCACGAGAAAGAAAGCCCCGGTCACCGAGCCGAGCTTGAGCGGCCAGGTATGCGATAAAATAGGGGCTGGTTGCAGAGGAGGTGTCCAAGAGTTGAGGCAACATGCCGGTCCAGAAGGTGTCGGGGAGTTCGTTCTCGATAACCGAATCGGCGTATGCCCGCAGTCCACGAGACTCGATCTGGCGGATATCGAAGTCGAAAACGGACTCCGGGCTGCCGGAATAGCGGCGGGTGAGGATCGACATCGCGTACCAGCGACGAACAACCTGTTCGATCTCTGCTGCGGGAAGGTTCTCGGATCGACCTCGCAGGTAAATTATGTACGCAAAATTCACCGCGTTTCGACTGCGTATCATATTGCTGGTCAGGAACCCGGAGGACCGAAGAATCATAGTTAGGCGTTCGAAGTTGGTTTGATTCATGAACCGTATAACACCATTCCTCAACTTTGTAAATGATTCTTCGGCGATACTCTCCTCGTACTGCTTGGTTTCGAAGTTGCGACCAGAGAGCAGGGCGACGAGATCCTGAAGCTTGCCGCGTCCGAATTCTGAAGTGAATGAAACACGGAGCATGTCTGTGTAGGTGGGGTCGTAGAGATCATCGTTCACGTCCTTCAGCCATCTCATACGTGGCAAGAATTCTGATGCAGCAAACTGCCTGTCGTTTTTCTCGATATGTGAGAATGACTCGGGCGAAACGGCCAAGTGGCAGAAATAGTCGATGGCCTTGCGCAGCTCGTTTCCTCCGAAAGATTCATTCACCGCGATCTTTGACATTGCAAAGTCGGCCTGAGAAAGTTCGGCGCCGGCGGAGTTCACGCGAATGAAAATCTCGGCGACCGTTTCTATATCGAGATCGTCGGAAAGCTCGATGAGACCGACGTGATTGTAGATGATCTTCCGGAGTTGCTCCAGCACGAGCGAAACCCGCCGGCGATCGGCATCGGGATTCTTTGCGATGTATTCCTCGGACAATTCCATCAGGCTGGCATCCGGCGCGAACACAGACGCAACATCGTCAATCCAAGCCGGGTCCTTGACGATTGCCGGGTTGCGGACTTCGAAGACCTCTTCGATTGGATGGAACGCGATCCGGATGCGGACCGTTCGGTAGCGTTTATTCACTACCTCCATGCCGAGTAGTGCGGCCATCAATGCGGTCACTCTCTGTTGACCGTCAATCAAGATCCGTTTTCCTGCGGATGATGTGCCATCTTTGAGCTTGACAGTGGGATTCCGCCATGCAATGAGGTACCCGACGGGATAGCCCTGATAAAGCGAATCAAGCAGATTACGAACCTTGATCGCATCCCAGACGAAAGGGCGTTGGATCTCGGGGATTGCGATCTCGCCCGACTTCACCCAAGTGAGGAGCGTTTCAATTGGATGCGGTGTGACTGAGTATCGTTGTGTTGACATGGATCAGTTAACCTTCCGTCTATTGGACGTCGCCAAGCCGTATCCTGAACCAAATGTTTGTGGCCTACGCAGTTGTCAGAAGAACATGATACATCGGATATGCAGGTGATGGATTCGGCGTTTACAGATCATAAACGACCTCTTGTCGCTGCATAATTCATGAAACCCGTTCAAAGTCACCCCAACAGCAGCGACATGCACGCCCCGGGTACATCGTCCATCGGCGTGATCCCCGGGCGGTCCGGGTCCCGGCGGTGTTTCAGTTCGGCCCCGCCCTGTTCCAGCGTCTTCGGCCCGATGGTGATCCGCACCGGAATGCCGATCAGATCCGCGTCCTTGAACTTCACGCCGGGGCGTTCCTTGCGGTCGTCGATCAGCACGTCCACCCCGGCGGCCGAGAGGGAATCGGCGATGCTTTTTGCGGCCGATCGGGTAGCCTCGTCCTCGGGCTTGATCAACGTGATGAGGACGTGGTAGGGCGCGACGGGGGTGGGCCAGATGATGCCGTTGTCGTCGTGGCTCATCTCGACACACGCGGCCATGGTTCGGCTGACACCGATGCCGTAGCAGCCCATGATGACGGCTCGGCGTTTCTGGTCCTGATCGAGGATGGCGAAGTCGAACGCGTCGGAGTACTTGGTCCCCAACTTGAAGATGTGGCCGACCTCGATGCCCCGCCGGGCCTCGAGAGTCGCCCCCGCGGCCCTCGGGCTTGGGTCGCCGGGGACGGCGTTGCGGATATCCGCGACCTTTACAGAACATCCGAAACAGGTGTTATCCGGTCCTTCCGGGAGGAGCTCGGGGAGGTCGCGCTTCCAGTTGAAGCCGGTGTCGTGGTGATCCGGCTTGTCCGAACCGGTCGCCCAGGCCCCGCCGTTGACCGCGTCCGGATCGATCACCATCACCGTGTCGGGGGCTTTGAACACCATCCGCGGGCTGACATACCCGATGGCGAACCCGGCGGCCTTCGCCTCGGCCTCGTCGCCCAGTTCGACGGCGAAGCCCACGGCGTCACGCACCTTGCCCTCGTTGACGTCGTGATCGCCCCGGACCACCGCGAGCACCCATCGCGGCTTGTCCTCCGACCGCTCGGCGGGCTGCATCACGATCGTTTTGAGCATCCCGGCCGGGGTCGTGCCGAGGAATTCGGCGACGGCGTCGATGCCGGGCATGCCCGGTGTGTGGTGTGTCTTGAGCGGCTCGGTCGGGTCGGTGTCGAACGACCATGGGCGATCGCCGATCTCGCATTTCTCGACGTTGGCGGCGTAGCCCGATTCGGGGCAGATCATGATCGTGTCTTCGCCGGTCTCGCAGTTGACCATGAACTCGTGGCTTGCCGATCCGCCGATCGGTCCGCTCTCGGCCTCGACGACGCTGAAATCGAGGCCGCAGCGTGTGAAGATGTTGACGTAGGCCTGATACATGGCGTCGTAGGTGGCGTTGAGCCCGGCGGTGCCGTCGATTTCGAGGTGGAACGAATAGGCGTCCTTCATGATGAATTCACGTCCGCGGAGCAGCCCGGCCCTGGGGCGGAATTCGTCGCGGAACTTGGTCTGGATCTGGTAGACGTTGAGGGGGAGCTGCTTGTAGCTGGTGACCGAGCCTTTGAGCATCTCGGTGATGATTTCTTCGTGGGTCGGGCCGAGGGCGGCGAGCCGGCCGTGGCGGTCTTCGAGTTTGAACAGAAGGTCGCCGTATTCCTGATCCCGCTTTGTGCCGGCGTAGAGCTCGATGGGGACGAGGTGCGGGACGAGCAGCTCGGTCGCGCCCGCGGCGTTCATTTCTTCACGGATGATCGTCTCGATCTTTGTGAGCACGCGTTTGGCCAGCGGGAGGTAGTCGTAGATCCCCGCGCCGACGCGCCTGATATAGCCGGCGCGGGTGAGGAAGATATGGCTCGGGAGTTCCGCGTCGGCGGGGGCGTCCCTCGTGGTGGGGATCAGCGTTCTGGACCAATGCTGCACCGCGCCCCGGCGGACCGTTGAAAAAGTGTTGTTTTCACTCATGGGAGGCGAGTCTAGGAAGCACGGGCGGGCGCCGTGTCCTGCTCAGGCGGCCAGCATGTGCAGGGCCTGATCCCACCTGGTCCGCTGCCGGGCGGCGAGCGGGTCGGTCCCCCCCCACCACCAGCAGGACTGCGGCGAGAGGCTCAGGTCCGTCAGCAGATCGGCGAGCTGGACGTCGGAAAGATCGACGAACGGGGTTTCGTAGATGACCTCGGGCAGGCCCGCACCGGCCGCGTCGAGCGAAACGAGCCTGGAGAGGAGCGTGGCGCGGTTCAGTGCGTCGGCGATCAGATCGACCGAAGCGGGCTGATCGGGGATCTGGCCGGGGTGCTGGATGGGCCAGATGACCCGGCGGCAGCCGTTAGCCAAGGCGAGCGTTCCGGCCCGGAGGAGGATGCGGTTGGCCCATGCCCCGTCGGATTCCGATGCCCTTTTGAGGGGGGCGGATTCGTCGAGCCGGACGGCACCGAGCATCTCGGCGTGTCCCGCGACGGCGGATTCACGGAGCGCGGGCGGGGTGTCGTCGGGCCAGGCGGCCCAGACGAGCGGGGACGGCAACTGCCGGAGATTCTCCCGGCGGACCGTCTCTTCGGTGGCGATGGCCAACGCGATCAACCCGGCGATGGAACCGTCGGAGATCACGATCGCCCGGCCGGGCGCGGCGAGAGAATGGGCGCGAGAAATGCCCGTCATACTGTCTGTTATCGGCCCCGGGTGGGCGATCTCCCCAATATCCTGTGGGCGTGGATCAACAGCAATCCATCGAAAAGGCCCGGCTCGCGCTTGAGAACGGTGGCAACGTGGTCGTTTTGACCGGATCGGGTGTGAGCGCCGAGAGCAACATCCCCACATTTCGGGGTGGTGGTGCGGAGACGATGGCGGCGTTGTGGGCGGATTTCGACCCCCGGACGCTCGCGACGCCGGAGGCATTCGAGGCGGACCCCGGGTTGGTGACGCGTTGGTATGACTGGCGTCGGCTGATGTGTCTGCGGGCGGAGCCGAACCCGGGGCATCTGGCGCTTGCGGCTCTGCAGAAACGGGTCGAGGGCGCGGGGCGGCGGTTCACGTTGTTGACACAGAACGTGGATGGGTTGCATCAGCGGGCCGGCTCGACGGGGGTTGTTGAGCTTCACGGCTCGATCATGCGGTGGCGTGGCGTGCGGAGCGGGGCGCCGGCGGTGCTTCCCGAGGGGCCGTTCGATTCTTACCCGCCGACGCTCGATAACGGCGAGTTGATCCGTCCCTCGGTGGTCTGGTTCGGGGAGGCGTTGCCGGGGGATGCGGTTCGGGCGGCGGGCGAGGTGTTGCGATCTTGCGGGGTATTCCTGTCGATCGGGACGAGTTCGGTGGTGTACCCGGCCGCGGGGTTTATTGATGATGCGCGGCGAGCGGGGGCGGTGACCATCGAGGTGAACCCGGAATCGACGGCGATCTCGGGTGTTGTGGACATCTGCCTGCGCGGGGCGGCGGGGGGAGTGCTGCCGGCGTTCGTGGGGGGCGGATAGAAAAGCCCGGCGGCTGGGAGGTGTTGGCGGCCGTGTAGAGGAGAGAGACGAAGAACGGCCGGTCGGGTCTTTTCAGTCCGCGGAAAGTTCGACGCGTTCGATCTCGTGGTGCTCGACGCGGTCTTGCAGAAAGTGGCTCTCCATGAGCCGGATGTTGTCGATGGGGATGGGGTCGAGTTCGACGGGTTCGTCGATGCGGTAGCCGACGGCGGGGCCGTTGAATCGGGCGACGGTGAGATGGGGGAGGAAACGGTCGGCCTGGGACCGTCGGAGAGATTTGGAGAGTCTGGCGGCGAGCCGGCGGTGGATCTCGAGTACGCCCGGCGGCTGATCAGTCTGGACCGCGATGAGGCGGGCGTCGCCCCTCGAGGGGAGTGTGATCAGCCGCTGCGGTTTGAGGCGGAACGGGCCGATGCCCGATGCGGAGCGGTGGACGCTTTCGATGACGGCGTCGAGGTCCTTCGGGATGACGTCGCCGATGAACTGGAGGGTGATGTGGACCGAGCCCGGTGGCGGTGTTCTGTGGGGGGGCAGGTCCGGGCGTTCGATCGACCCGATCGCGTTTTGCGACCATGCCATGGTGGGGTATGCGGCCACGAAGAGCCGATGGCGCATGTTTCGAATCCTTCGATGTGTCGTGGGCGGTGCGGCCCTAGCGGTGGTAGTGCGGCCTTTTTTTACGCGATCAACCCGGCCTTGTTCATGGTTTCGATGAGGTTTTCGAGATGTTTTTTCATGCCGTCGCGGCCCCGGTCGAGGCGGACGCCGGGGAGGGCGCGGGCCTTGGTGGTGTCGAAGGTGTTCTGTGGTTGCGGCGGGCTGGACATGTCGATCTCGGGGCGGATCTGCAGGATGTCGGCGGCGATGGCGGCCCAGTCGGCCCAGCGGGCGTAGCAGTCGACGAGGTTGTAGGCCTGGCCCCTGGCATCGTCGTTGCCGACGAGGGCCGCGACGGCGGCGGTGACGTCGTCGACATGGACGAACTTGCCCCCGCCCGGCTTGGTGAACCTGCGCTCGGTGACGATCTCGCGGACGATCGGGTAGCCGATGGTGCGGTCGAGTTTGGGGTCCATGCCGTAGACGGCGCAGGGGCGTACGGCGGAGGTGTTTCGGTCGCGGCCGAAACACTCGGCCCAGAGGTGTGCCTCGACGGCGGCCTTGTATGCGCCGTACGGGGTGGCGGGCCTTGACGGGTGTGATTCGTCGGGTCTGCCGCCCCACTGCGGCAGGATGTCGTGGTAGACGGCGATGGTGCTGACGAAGATGAATTGCCGGGGGTGTGACAGTTCGAGCAGGCGGATCGAGCCGACGAGGTTGTTGAGCAGGTGGTGTCGCATGCCGCCGCGTTGTTTGTAGCCTGGGCGGATGGCGTCCCAATCCACGCTGTTGTGGACGACGCAGTCGCAGTCTTCGAGCAGTTCGGGCCATCGGGTTTCGTCGGCCTGATCGCCGAAGGTGAGTTTGTCGCAGTATGGCTGGGCGGCCTGCCAGTTTGAGGTTTCGCGGACGAGGCCGGAGACTTTGTGGCCCTCGTCGGCGAGGCGGCGTGCGAGGTGTGAGCCGATGAAACCGGAGACGCCTGTGAGTGCGATGCGCATGGGTGGAGGGTACGCGGGTTCGGGTGGATGACAACGGCACGCACGGCCCGTCGCTGACGCTCCGGGCTCTTTTGATCCCGGTTGATTGTGAGAAGACCGCTCCCTCCCGGTCGCGGCTCCTTGTCGTTGGTGCATGCCCCGCAACGAGCCTCTGGTGCAAAGTCCAGGGGCTTCTGGGGTTCCGTCTTACTCGGGTTCGACGTCGGCGTCGATGAGCCAGCGTTCGAGGTCGGGGCCGGTGATCTTGAGCGTGGCGACGAGCTGGCCGTCGGCGTCGCGGATCTCGACCGTGCCGCCCTCGGTCGGGGTGTCGTCGGGCCAGAGGTCGCGGTCTGCGCGGGCGTCGGGGGCGCCCGTGCGGATCGCCTCGGCCCGGCGCTCGACGCGGCGGAGTTCACGCTGCAAACGCTCGCGGGCGAGGGTGAGCCTCGAGAGTTCCTCGCTCTCGATCGCGGCGTGGGCGGCCTCGGGGTCACGCTCCGGCCAGTCGCCGGTGTCGACGCGGCGTTGGACGGCGTCGAGTGCGAAGGCGAGCTGCGGGTCGGCCATGTGCTCGCGGATCCAGTCCGGGTCGGCGTGGGTCTCGGACGCCTCGGCCTTGCCGATGATCTCCGATTCGCGGCGGATGCGGGCGAGCTCGGCGAGCTGATCGTCGTCGAGGTGGACGAAATAGTCCGGGTCGACGCCCCACTCGGCGCTGTCGTCGGTGCGTTGGAGGCTCCGGCCGCTGGGGAGGTAGTAGCGCTGCTCGGTGAGTTTGAACGAGGCCCCGGTGGCTGATCCGCCGAGCGGATGGACGGATTGCACGCTGCCTTTGCCGTAGGTCCGTTCGCCGACGGCGACGGCTCGGCCGTTCTCGACGAGGGCGCCGGTGAGGATCTCGCTGGCGCTGGCGCTCTGGCCGTTGATGATGACGGCGACGGGGAAATCGGGGAGTGTGCCGGGCTTTGTGGCGCGGGCGATTCGCTCTTCGTAGGCGCGTCCCTTTGTCGAGACGATGACGCCTTCGTCGAGGAACATGTCGGCGATGCGGATGGCCTGGTCGAGCAGCCCCCCGGGGTTCCAGCGGAGGTCGATGATCAGCCCGCCGAGGGAGCCGTGGTCGGCGCCGAGGCTCTGGAGGGCCTGCTCGATTTCATCGGCGACATTGGGCGTGAACTGGCTGACGCGGATGTAGCCGATGCGGCGGTCGGGGTCGAGGAGGTAGTCCCATGAATCGTCGGCGGCGCGGCGGAAGCCCCGGACGGAGCGGGACTTGATGTGCGCGCGTGTGATGGTGATGTCGAGCGTTTCGCCCGCATCCCGCTGGACGGTGACGGTGACGTCGGTTCCCTCTTCGCCGAGCAGTTTGTCGATGCACTCGTCGATCGAGAGGCCCTCGGTGGGTTCGCCGTCGATGGCGACGACCTTGTCGCCCGCGAGGACGCCGGCGTGGAAGGCGGGCGAGTCTTCCATCGGGGTGACGATGGTGAAGACGCCGTCGACCATGTTCACCTCGGCCCCGATGCCGACGTATTCGCCCGTCAGGTCCTTCTCGAACTCGTCGCTCATCTGCGGGGGGACATAGACGGCGTAGGGGTCGTCGAGCGTTTCGATCATGCCCTCGATGGCGCCGCGCTGGAGGGCGTCCTCGTCGGGTTCCTCGACGGCGTACTTCGTGATGATGTTCTTGACGTCGATCAACGGATCGAAGAACCGGAAGTCGGCCGAACGCTGGGCGATGGCCAGGGTCGAGCCGACCACGGCGATGCCGAGGATCGTCGTCAGGAACACGAACGATCGGGAGGGGCGGCGTGTGCTCATGTGTGCTCCGGTGGGGTCATTCGCTGGGGGCGTAGAGGAACATCAACGCGCCGGGCAGGCGTTCGGCCCAGGCGTGCTCGTTGTGCTCGTGGCGGTCGACGATGCTGAGCATGACGTCGGCCCGGTCGGCGATGACATCGCGCAGGTGCTCGACGGCGTGGACGTGCCGCTGCGAGGCCTTGTCGTAGAAGCCCGAGCCGGGGAGGTTCTCGGCGCCGCCCATGCCGAGGTAGATCTTCGGCGGGAGGGCCTGGGCGGATTGGACGCGGTCGGTCATGCTCAGGCCGATCATGTCGAGTTCAAGTGCGGGGCTTTCTGCCAGGACGGCGCCGAACAGGTCGGGTCGGGTCAGCCCGGCGTGCAGGGCGATCAGCCCGCCGGCGGAGGAGCCGCCGACGGCGGTGTGCTCGGGGCCGGTGCGGACACGGAAGGCGCGTTCGACGCGGGGCATGACCTCGCGGGCGAGCCAAGCGACGAATTCGTCGCCGGCGGGGGTCTTGCCGAAGAGGGTGACGCCCTCGGGCATGGTCGGGCAGTATTCCTCGGTGCGGGCGGCGCCGGCGTTGGGGATGCCGACGGCGATGAACGGCTCGATCAGGCCGCCGGAGATCATGGCTTGGGCGGTTTCGTCGAGGTGCCACTCGCCGGGGGCCGAGGGTGGTTTCTGGAAGAGGTTCTGGCCGTCCATCATGTAGAGCACGGGGTAGGCCCGGTCGGGGTGGTCGGCGTAGCCGGGCGGGAGCCAGACGAGCAGATCGCGCATCGCGCCCGCGGCCGAGCCCGCCCCGCCGGCGACCTGGAGGCGTTTGACGGTGCCGGCGGCATGGATCGGGCGGTATTCGGGGGCGATGACGTACTTGTCGCTGCCCTCGCGGAACTTGGGGATGGTCAGCTCGATGACGGGTTTTTCGTCCGTGTTCAGATAGGACGCCGGGACGGGCGGGAAGTGGCGGTTTGAGATGTCCTGGCCCTCGGCGTCGGTTTCGACGTATTTCCATGAGCCGAGGGTGAACTTGAACTCGACGTTTTCGCCCAGCTCGCCGCCTTTGAAGACGTACTGCCATCGGCCGTCGGAGCGGGGGGAGAGGACGTAGTCCGGGTCGCCGGGGTTCCACGAGTTGGCGCCGGATGCGAAGTAGATGGGGCGGCTCGCGGATGCCATTTTGGATTGGTCCTCGACGATGACGACGAAGCCCTGCGGGAGGGATTCGGGGCGGACGGTCTTCTGTGCGATGACCGGGCGGCAGGCCGCGATGAGGCAGGCGACGGCGAGCAGGGCGGATTTGTGGAGTTTGAGCATGGGAGCAGGGTAGCAATGCGGGTGATGAAAAGGCTCGGATCGGTCCGGGGCGCGAGGGGTGTCGCCTAGAATCGCGTCTCGCCGCGCGGGGCGGGTTCGCACACTCGGGAAATCAGGATCTGTACGGTGGCACGACTGCACGAATATCAGGGCAAGGCGGCGCTCAAAGAACGCGGCATCGAGGTTCCGAGGTCGGGCGTGGCCCGGTCGCCGGCGGACGCGCGGCGGATCGCGGAAGAACTGGGCGGGCCGGTGGTGGTCAAGATCCAGGCGTGGACGACGGGGCGGGCGTCGATGGGCGGGGTGAAGATGGCCGACTCGCCCGAAGAGGCCAAGGCCCACGCCGAGGCGATGCTCGGGATGAAGGTGGGCAACTTCCCCGTTACCGAGCTGCTCGTCGAGGAAAAGCTGGACATCGCGCGGGAGCTGTTCGTCTCGATGACGATCGACGACGCGGCGCGGCGGCCGATGATGCTGCTGAGCCTCGAGGGCGGGACGGGCATCGAGGAACGGGCCGAGGCGGTGCATCGGCTCGCGGTGCATGTCCGCGAGGGGATCGACCCGGCGGCGTTGCGGGGGGCGATCGAGGATTCGACGATCGAGCCGACGCTGCGGGATGCTGTGATCGGTGCGATCGAGAAGATCGTCGAGACGGCCCGCGAGATCGAGGCGCGTTCGCTGGAGGTCAATCCGCTGGTGATCACCGGCGACGGCCGAGTCATGGCGGCGGACTGCCGGGTGACGGTGGATGATTACGCGGTGTTCCGGCATCCCGAGCTGGGCATCGAGATCGCCCGCGAACTGGACCACCCCCCCACCGCGCTCGAACGCATCGCGTACCGCGTGGAAGAGGCGGACCACCGGGGGACGTTCTATTTCGCGCAGCTGCCCCATGACCCGGACGACCCGAAACTCGTGGGTTTCCACGGCGCGGGCGGGGGCGGCAGCATGATGTCGATGGACGCGCTGACGAACGCCGGCTTCACGATCGCGAATTTCACGGATACGTCGGGCAACCCGTCGAGCGCGAAGGTGTACGCGGCGGCGCGGATCATCCTGAGCCAGCCCGGGTTGGTGGGTTATTTCGGCTCCGGGTCGGGCGTGGCGAGCCAAGAGCAGTTCTGGAGCGCGTACGGGCTGGCCAAGGCGTTCAACGAGGTGAACCTGTCGATCCCCGCGGTGATCCGCCTCGGGGGCAACAGCGAGGACCGGGCCGTCGAGATCCTGAACGACGCGTGCAGGCCGCTGCCGGCGGTGGTCGAGGGGTACAAGAAGGACGACACGCCGGCGTTCTGTGCCGAGCGGTTCAAGACGCTGGTCGAGCAGGCGGGGGCGCGGATCGAGGGCACCACGCGAGCGGTGCCGGGGTTTGTGGGCTCGCCGGGGGCGCTTTCTGCGAAGATCGACCGTGGGACGCTGTGGATCGATCTCGAACACTGCGACGCCGACACGACGGCGTTCGTGGTCGAGCACTCGTTCGGGCTGCTGAAGGATGAGAACGGCAAGCCGACGGTCGCGGTGAGCGAAGACGAATTGGCGGGGAAAGACTCGGAACTGATCGCGTGCGAGGTGGAGTGTCTGCGCGCGGGTCGGCCGGTGGTGTTCGTGGATATCCCGATCGAGGGGCTGGACTGAGGAGGAACTCACCGCGGAGAACGCGGAGAGCCGCGGAGGAAGAATCTTGGGCCGGAACTCTGGCCATATCGATTTGATCAGTGCCGATTTGACCGACGGTCTCATCGGTGCGGCGATCGAGGTGCATCGAGCACTCGGGCCGGGATTGCTCGAATCGGCCTATGAATCCTGTCTCGCGCATGAATTGACATACCGCGATATCGCATTTGATCGGCAAGTCGAACTGCCGATCGAATACAAGGGGCACTCCGTGGATTGCGGTTATCGCCTCGATCTCCTCGTAGGAGGTGAAGTCATTGTTGAACTGAAATCCGTTGAGCGAATCCTTCCTGTCCATGAAGCCCAACTGATGACGTACCTGAAGTTGTCGCGCAAATCCGTCGGGCTCCTGATCAACTTCAATGTCCCGAGGCTTAAGGACGGGATCATCCGCCGAGCCATGACAAGGAACAGATAGTCCCCTCCGCGGCCCTCAGCGCACTCAGCGGTGAATCCGGAAATACACATGGCCATCATCATCGACGAAACAAAACGCGTTCTCATCCAGGGCATCACCGGCCGCGAGGGCCGTGCACGGGCCGAGCTGATGCTCGGTTACGGCACCAACGTCGTCGCGGGCGTGACGCCGAGGAAGGGCGGGCAGGAAGTGCTCGGCGTGCCGGTCTTCGACACCGTGGCCGAGGCGCAGGAGAAGGCCGGTCCGATCGATATCTCAGTCGTGCTGGTGCCGGCGCGGTTCGTCGAGGGGGCGGCGACCGAGGCGATCGAGGCCGGGGTCAAGACGCTGCTGCTCGTGCCCGACCGCGTGCCGGTGTGGGACGCGATGCGGATCGCCGACACCGCCGAGAAGCACGGCTCTGTGTTCATCGGTCCGAACACGCTGGGCGTGCTCAGCCCCGACCGGGCCGTGATCGGCATGATGGGCGGGCGTGCCGAGAGCGCGAAAAAATGGTTCAAACGCGGCAATGTGGGCGTGATCAGCCGCTCGGGTGGGATGTCCAGCTCGACGGCGTACTACCTCGGCCGGGCCGGCATCGGGATCTCGACGATCGTCCACGTCGGCGGCGACAGCGTGCTGGGGCTGCGCATCCCCGACGTCGCGCTCATGTTCGAGGACGACCCCGAGACCGAGGCGATCGTCATCTTCGGCGAGATCGGCGGTTCGATGGAAGAAGACCTGGCCGACCTGATGAAAGCGGGCCGGGTGACCAAGCCCGTGGTGGCCTACATCGGCGGCAAGGCGGCGAAGGAAGGCACCCGCTTCAGCCACGCCGGCGCGATCATCGAGGGCAACCGCGGCACGCACGCGGGCAAGGTCAAGGCGCTGACGGAAGCGGGGGCGACCGTCGTCGACGGCTTCGGCGATCTGCCCGAAGCGGCGAAGGCCGTGCTGGGGGATTAAGAAGGACTCACCACGGAGGGCCGCGAAGAGCCACGGAGATGAAAAATGACTCGCATACAATTCCTCGTATGAACGGCTCGAAATCCATCAAGGCACGTGTTTATTCACTGCTCGATGTTGCAGGCGAGGGCGACCGGGCCAGTCGGGCAGTGGATCTTTTTATTATTGTATTGATTGCCTTGAACATCGTGGCAATGGTTCTCGACAGCGTGGATTCAATCCATGATGCCGCATCGGTTTTTTTTTACATCTTTGAAATTGTATCTATCATTCTTTTTTCTATAGAATATCTACTCCGACTGTGGTCCTGCACGAGCTCGCCTCAATGGAACGGCTCTATCCGCGGGAGGCTGCGATATGCCGCCACGCCGCTTGCCGTTGTCGATCTTCTCGCGGTGCTCCCGTTTTACCTCCCGTTTCTCGGGATTGATTTGCGGTTCATCCGAGCGGTGCGTCTTTTCAGGATATTCCGAATCGCAAAGCTGGGTCGGTATTCGTTTTCGGCGCAACTCTTGGCGCGCGTGCTTTCCGCCAAGAAAGAAGCCCTTGTCTCATGCCTTTTTCTTCTCTGTATACTGCTATTGATCTCGTCATCGATGCTCTATTACGCAGAGCGCGACGCGCAGCCCGATACGTTTTCCAGCATCCCCGCGGCGATGTGGTGGGGCGTGGCAACCATCACGACAGTGGGCTATGGCGATGTTTACCCTGTTACTCCGATCGGGCGTGTTCTGGGCGCTGCCACCGCGATTATCGGGATCGCAATGTTCGCGCTCCCCACGGCGATTCTGGGCGCGGGCTTTGTTGAAGACTACGAACAACATCACCAGAGCGAACGTGTTTGTCCGCATTGCCACAAACCCCTGAATAGAAAGGGATCGTAGAATGGGTCGTAAATATGGATTTTCGTGGTCGTGGCGTAGAGCAAGCGGTGTTTCCGGGCTGTCGAGCAAGATATCCCGCAAAACAAAGATCCCGTTGACGAGATCCGGTCGGCAACGCAAAGTAGGGCGTGCACTGGGTTGCTGTGTTTTTATTATTATAGGAATCGGATGCGCTGCGGGATCTTTGGCGCTCCGGTCAATTCTCGGTTGAAATCCTGTTTCTTTCTCTCTCCGTGGTCCTCGGTGGCCCTCCGTGGTGAATCAAGATTGAAAGGCCGATCATGTCCGAACCCTGGAAAACCGCGATCACCAGCATCAAGCCCAACGAGGTCCGCGTCCGCGGGTACGACATCGCCGAGCTGATGGGGCGGGTGTCGTTCGGGGAGGCGGTCTATCTGATCATCCGCGGCGAGATGCCGAGCAAGCCGGTGGGCCAGCTGATGGACGCGATCGTCGTTTCGAGCATCGACCACGGGGCGACGCCGCCGAGCGCGCTGGCTGCCCGCACGGTGGCGAGCACGGGGGCGTCGCTGAGTCAGGCCGTCAGCGCCGGCATCAACTCGATCAACCGGCACCACGGCGGGGCGATCGAGGATTGCGCGAGGCACCTCGGCAACATCATCGAAAAGGCCGGGCCGGGGGCGGATGATGCCGCCATGGAAGCGGCGGCCGGGGCGTATCTGGACGAGCTCAAGGCGCGGGGCAAACGCATGGCGGGCTTTGGGCACCGTGTGCACACCGCCGACCCGCGCACGGCGAGGCTGTTCGAGCTGACGGCCGAGGCGGGCGTGTCGGGGCCGTACCTCGACGCGGCCCGCGCGGTCGAGCGTGTGTTCAAGGCCCGGGGCAAGGCGCTGCCGATCAACGTGGACGGGGCGATCGCGGCGGTGCTGGCGCAGCTGGGGTTTGATCCCGCGGTGATGAACGGGTTGTTCATGATCGCCCGCGTGCCGGGGCTGGTGGCGCACGTGACCGAGGAGCAATCGCGGATGAAGCCGATGCGGAAGATCGACCCGGTGAACCACGCGTACGACGGGCCGGGGCCGAGGGCGTTGTGAGCAAATGACCTGTACCGTTTTTCACCGTTCATGGTACAATTTCACCATGCACGAACTCGTCCGAGCAAAGCTTGAAGAACTCCGTGCGGTGTGCTCGGCGCATCATGTCAAGCGGCTGGATCTGATCGGGTCGGCCGCGGAAGGCGCGTTCGACGCCTCGCGGAGCGATCTCGATTTTGTTGTCGAGTTCGCGCCATGCTCGCCGTCCGAGCACTACGAGCGGTATTTCGGCCTGCACGAGGCGCTCGTCGAGATGTTCCGGCGGGATATTGATCTGGTTGAATTTTCGGCGTTGCGGAATCCCTATTTCATTCGCCGAATCGCTGCTTTGTAGAAACGACTTGACAGATGGGCTGGAAGGCGCTCTTCTGTGTGTATGACGCCGGAAGAAAGCCAGACCCGACTCGTTCGGATCGCCGTCTTGTCCATGCGTGCCGCCGGCCGCCAT
>JALWOY010000189.1 GCA_027083355.1 Phycisphaerales bacterium
CACCGAAACCTCCCTCCCTCTCCCCGCAGGTCGGGGAGAGGGAGGGAGGTTTCGGTGTGCTTGGGTGGGCTGGGAATCCGACGCAAGCTCGGCGTCGCGTTTGTTGCGATGGGTCAGGCGTTGATCGGGAGCGTTACGGGGCGGGGCAGGACCGGCCGTGGCGGGCGTTGTAGTCCTGGTGATACGCCTCGGCCTCGTAGAACGGGGAGAAGGGTTCGATGCGGGTGACGACCCGGCCCGCCCAACGGCCCTGCTTGTTCTGTTCGGCGATGAACGCCTCCGCCACGCGGCGCTGCTCGTCGTTCACCGGGAACAGGGCGCTGCGGTACTGCGTGCCGTGGTCCGGCCCTTGCCGGTTGAGCTGGGTGGGGTCGTGGAACTCGAAGAACTTTTCGAGCAGTTGGCGATATGTGACACGGGACGGGTCGAAGACCACCCGCACACTCTCGGCGTGACCGGTTTTGTCCGTGCAGACCTGCTGGTATGTGGGGTTTTCGACGTGCCCGCCCTGATATCCGCTGACGGCGTCGATCACGCCCTCGACGTGCTGGAATCGGTCCTCGACCCCCCAGAAGCACCCGCCGGCGAAGTACGCGGTTTCGGTCGGGATGGGGCGTGAACGCTCCGGGAGCGGATCGCCCTTTTCGAAGAATTCGAGCGACGCGGAATTGAGGCAGTATCGCAGGCCCGTGGGTTCGGGGCCGTCGGGGAAGACGTGGCCGAGGTGGCCGTCGCACCGGGCGCAGCGGATCTCGACGCGTTTCATGCCGAAGGAGTTGTCCTCGATGTTGCGGATGTGGTCCGGGTCGAAGGGTTGATAGAAGCTCGGCCAGCCTGTGCCGCTGGTGAACTTCGCGTCCGAGGAGAAAAGGGGGAGGCCGCAGAGTCGGCAGACGTAGACGCCTTCTTTGTGGTTGTCGAGCAGGTCGCCGCAGAAGGAAGGCTCTGTGCCCCGGTTGAGGATGATTCGGCGTTGCTCGTCGGTGAGTTTCGAGGCCAGGGCGTCGATCTCGTCTTTCGGCAGCGGGGCGATGCGGTAGGCGCTGCGGGAATATTCGCGTGGGTTTGTTGGTGACACGGTCTTTCCCTCGTGGTCGGCGACGGCGGTGTGGATCAGAAGTTCGCGAGTCGGGCCGCGGGGCGGTGGGTCGGTGGCGACATGGCGGACCAGCCCGGCCGCGGCGAGCAGCAACGATCCGAAAAGCAGAATGGCACCCATGCGTGTCATGCCTGTTCCCCCGGTGCGGAGCCCTTCCGGACCTGTGCGGCCCGGCATGAGTCGTGCGGTAGTGCGATCCCTTGCGGCTCCTCGACGATATCAACGCACGCCGACCCCATTCTATTGCGGGATCGGAGAGCCGCGCACAGATTGGACAGGGCTTGTGATTGTTCCCCGAATCCGTTCGGCGCACAAGAAAAGGCGCGCGGGTTTCGGGCAGGGACGCATCGGGACGGGTTATCCGGTGCGGCGTTGGTGGGTTTGTCGGCGTCTTTTTCGTTCGGCGTGGAGCGCGTCGAGCCGACGCCGGCGTTCCTGCACGTCGTGGTCGTGGAAGGTACCCGAGCGGTAGCCCCAGATCGTGTGCAGGGTGCGCGTGACGAGCAGGCCGACGGGGTATGCGATCAGGACGGCGAACGAGGGGTGCATGCCCATCCGCTGGAGGTATTCGGTGCCGCTGGCGGCGATGGCGTAGTAGAGCGGGCTGAGGACCATGCGTTCGAGCTGGACGCGGGCGGTGTCCTGCAGGTGTGGGGGGGCGGCGGCGCCGAGCTGCATCTGCTCGCGCTCGTTTCGGCCCTTGAGCGGGCGCCAGAAGTTGGCGATCCAGTGGAGGCCGGCGAACATGGCGACGTCGAGGATGACGTCGGTGACGACGGAGAACGCCGTGTAGGCCCATGTCGGCCAGACGACGCCCAGCGGGTGTTTGACGAACCAGATCAGCCCGACGACGATGAAGGTAGAGCCGAGGCCCGCGATGATCACGTTCGCGTTGATGTTGATCACGCGTTTGCGTTGATAGAGACGGAAGAGACGGCCCGGCATGGTGCTCCTTCAGAACAAGGGGCAATGGTAGAAACCGCGTCAGTCCCGCGGCGGGCCGTGATTATCCCTTTGAAGAGGCCAGACGGCGGCGGGCGATGGCGACGGCGTGCGGGTTGATGTCGCACCCGAGGGGACGCCGACCCGATGCGGCGGCGGCTTCGAGCGTTGTCCCTGAGCCGCAGCAGGGGTCGAGGACGAGGCCGCCGGGTGGGCAGCAGGCGGTGACGAGCAGTCGCAGCAGGGCGAGGGGCTTCTGGGTGGGGTAGCCGGTGCGTTCGTGCGCCATGTTGTTGATGGCGGGGATGTCGAGCACGTCGGTGGCTTTTTTCAGCCGGCCCTTCATCCGGTTGCTCGTGGCGGGCACCATCGGCGGCTCGAAGTGGTATCGCTCCGGATCGACGGCGTAGAACAGGATGTCGTCATGCTTGCGGGCGAAGCGGCGGGGGGACGAGCCGCCGAGGCCGTAGGTCCAGATGAGGTGGTTGACGAAATGATCCGGCCCGAGGAGTTCGTCGAGGAGCAGCCGGGCGTGGTGGCTGGTGCGCCAGTCGACGTGGAGCAGGATCGAGGCGGTGGGCTTGAGTGCGGGGAGCGTGGCTTCGAGTCGCTCGCGGAGCCAGGCGAGCCAGGCGGCGGTGGAGGCGAAGGTGTCCGCGTAGGCGAGGCGGGCCCCGGCGGCGGGGGAGGGGTTTGATTCAGAACCGCTCCCTGACGGTCGCGGCTCTTTTGTCGAGACGCGTTCGATGCCCTGCTGCGTTTTGCCGGTGTTGAACGGCGGGTCGGCGTAGAGCAGGTCGACGGATGCCGCGTCGAGCGTGTGGGCGAGTTCGAGCCAGTCGGCGAGGTGGACGGTCATGCGTCTGCCAGCGTAGTGCGGCGGGAGCGCAGCGGGTTGAGACTGGCGGGGCGGGGCGTCGTTCTCGGTTTCTTCACGAGGTGCGGGCCTCGGGCCGGGGAGTGGGTGCGTGTTTCCAGGGCACCAGGTCCCCGTTTTGATGCGTGGTGCCCGGCGCGGCAAAGCTGGATCGTGGTACTGGGCTTCGGAGAGGGGAGAGCTCGGCTCGGAGAGCCGAGGTACCCGAGGGAGCGGGGTTGGGTCGAGAAAGCCCTCGCTGCCGCTCGGGCCTCTTTGGGGAATGAGAGATGGAGATGGGGAAGAGACGGGCTGGAAGCCCGTCCCACGAGAGGGAGGAGATGAGAGAAGAGAAAGCCCCTCACCCCGGCCCTCTCCCCGCAAGGCGGGTGTCTGGACTTGGGAGATGGGTAACAGTCGTTCGGGGACATAGGTTACACCCACGGGTCGTCGTCTGTGGGAGCGGAGCGACCGCAGACGACGACCCGCGGGTGGGCCGTGCTCAGATCGGCG
>JALWOY010000190.1 GCA_027083355.1 Phycisphaerales bacterium
CACCCCCGCCACCCCGAGGCTCAGCACACCCGCGTGGCGGCGGGGGTCGAACACCCGGGCGACCGCCCCGGCGGTCAGCACCTTGCCCACGCCGGTTTCAACCAAATCCAGCCCTCGGGGACCGGTTTCGAGCATCCATGGTCCATCTGCTTTGGGCCGCGCGGGCATCCCCAGTTTTTCACGGATTGGTCGTGCCTCGCCCTCGGCGGCGACCGCCAGCAAGACCCGATGGGGATTTCCCTTTGCAGAGGGCACGATCTGCGACTTTCTTTTTTCGGGGTCGATCCGGGGTGAACTCGGCTGAACAATAGCGGTATGACCAAGTGCCGAGGCCCGCGGTGCGGGTCGGGCCGAAGGGAGCCTTGATGATCAGACCCCGTGTGATAGTCCGTGCCGCCGGTGCTTTGACGGCGGCGGCGATTCTGTTCGCGTTCTCGGGGTGCGGGCGGAGCACCGCGCAGTCGGACGCGGGGGCGGCCGATTTCGCCGAGGCTCAGGTGCGGACATTCGATGTCAGCACGCTCGCATCGGGCGAGCTCCAGGCCCGCGACCGGGTCGAGCTGCGGAGCAAGGTCGAGCGGCCGACGACCGTCGTCGAGATCGTGCCCGAGGGTTCGCGGGTCGAGGCGGGCGACGTGCTCGTGAGGCTCAACTCGGACGAGATCAAGCGGGATATCGAGGAGCAGGAGCTCCAGCTGGCCGAGGCGCAGCTGAATCTCGAGGCCGCCGAGACCGCGTACGACATCCAGGTGTCCGACAACGCGGCCAATCTCCGCAAGGCCAAGCTGAAGGTCGATCTGGCCCGGCTCGCGCTCGAGCAGTGGGACAAGGGCGACAAGGTCAAGAAGCTCAAGGAACTCCAGACGGCGATCGAGAAGGCCTCGCGCGATCTCGACAGGCTCAAGGAAAAGAAAGAAAAGAGCGACGAACTCTACAAGAAGAAATTCATCAGTTACGACGAGTGGAAGCGTGACGAGATCGCGTTGCTCGAGGCGGAGGCCCGGTTCGAGACGACCAAGCTCGACAAGGACGTCTACGTCAATTACCAGATGAAACGCGACGAGGCGCAGAAAAAGAGCGATCTGGAAGAAGCCGAGAAGGAACTCGAAAGGGTCGAACAATCCAACCAGATCAACCTGAAGAACAAGGATTCGGCCCGTCAGAACCGCGCCGTGCAGTTGAGCCGGCGGAAGGAGCGGTTGACCGAATACCGCAAGCAACTCGAGGCATGCACGATCACCGCGCCGAAGTCCGGGTTGGTGGTCTACGGCTCCACCGCCCAGCGTGACAACTGGCGCTGGCAGAGCGAGGGGCCCATCTCTGTCGGGCGACAGATCCACAACAACGACCTGCTGATCACTCTCCCGGACACGAGCGAGATGATCGCGTCGGTCAAGGTGCACGAATCGATGGCGGGCAGGGTTCGTCCCGGGCAGCGGGCCGTGATCACCATCGAAGCCGCGGGCGGGCTCACATTGGGCGGCACCGTCGAATCGATCGGGTTGCTCGCGGAAAACGGGGGCTGGCGGGACCCGAATCGGCGGGAATATACCGTCCGCATCGCGGTCGATTCCGACGGCCAGGGGGAAAAACTCAAGCCCTCGATGCGGTGCCAAGCCGAGATCATCCTCGGGACTGTGCAGGACGCGCTCAGTGTCCCGGTGCAGTCGGTGTTCTCCGATGGCCCGGTCCGTTATGTGCTGGTGCCCGAAGGACCACGCCTGACGCGTCGGCCGGTGATGCTGGGCCGCAGGAGCGATCTGTACGCGGAGATCATCAAGGGGCTGGATGAAGGCCAGCGTGTGCTCGTCCGAGAGCCGAAGGCGGGCGAAATCATCGAGAAGCCGTGGGACCCCGAAGAACTCGCGCGTGCCGGGTATGGGGTGGATGAAGAGGGCAAGCCTTTCGTCCTCAATGCCGGGCGGCGGGGTGGTCCCGGCGGGCCGAAGGGCGCTCGCCACAGCGGCCGGTCCGGCGGCGGTGGTCCGAAGATGGCCGGCGGCAAACCCGGCGCGGGCCGGGCGACGCATACCCGGGCCAAACCGAAACCCGCGGGCGATGTCGCTGGCAAAGGCAGCACGAACCGCCCGGACGATTGAATCCGATCATGGTTTGTTCTGTTCGTCTTCGCCGAAGAGGTCGGCGGGGATGACGCGGGGGGATGTCGGCGTAGGCAACGGCTGTTCGGGCCGGTCCCGGTCTTGATCCGGGCTGTCTTGTGGTCCGAAAAATTTGTCCGCGAGCCCGGCAACGGTCGTCACTTGAAGATATTCAGCAAGTCGCCTTCGCTGTGGATCACAGAACCCGGGTTCGATGCACGTGCGCCCGTGCATGCAGGGGGGGAGCCCGAGCGGGCAGTTCCGGTCGAGCACGGGGTCGTCGAGCACTCGGCAGAGGTCCAGAAGTGTGATATTATCGGGCGGTTTTATCAGCCAGACGCCCCCGCCGACGCCCCGGCGGGTGCCGACGAGGTTGTGGCGTGCGAGTGTGTGGATGATTTTGGACAGGTACGGACCGGGGATGCCGCATCGATCGGCGAGGTGTCGGACACGCACGGCACCGCCCTTTGCCCTTGAAAGCAGGGCGAGTGCCATGGCCGCATAACCAGTCGTGGGGCTGAGCACGGTGATCCCACCAGGAAAGAGATTCCAGAATTTCCGATCTTTCGGGACTGAATCGCTTGCTTTTGCTGCTGTACCGGAAAAAATACGTCGATTCTGGAACACGGGATTAGACGATCACCAGATCATTTATTCCGATTATATACTCCAGCCGTGGGATTTGACGATCCCAGTAACGGTCGATCGTGGAGGTTCTCGATGAGCGAACACACAGCAGAGGCAGAGGTGCATGCGTCGGCGCCGCTGGAAGAATTCAAATACGACGACAAGATCGTGCGGATGTTCATGTCCGCGACGGTGGTCTGGGCGCTGGTCGGCACACTCGCCGGCCTGATCGTCGCGATCCAGCTTGTGCTCCCCGTCGCGGTGGAATGGCTCGAGTTGAAGATGGGCGAGTCCGGGTTCACGCACACGCTCAGGCTTCTCTATGAGCAGGAGTTCCTCGCTTTCGGTCGTCTGCGGCCGCTGCACACGAACGCGGCGATCTTCGCCTTCGCGGGCAACGCGATTTTCACGGCGGTGTATTACTCGACGCAGCGGCTGTGCAAAACGAGGATGTTCAGCGACGTGCTGAGCCGGCTGCACTTCTGGGGTTGGCAGCTGATCATCGTGTGTGCGGCGCTCACGCTGCCGAGCGGGTTCACGCAGGGCAAGGAGTACGCCGAGCTCGAGTGGCCCATCGACCTGATGATCGCGGTTGTCTGGGTCGGTTTCTTCGGTGTGAACTTCTTCATGACGCTGGCGCGTCGCCGCGAGCGGCACATGTACGTCGCGTTGTGGTTCTACATCGCCACGATCATCACGGTGGCGATGCTGCACGTGTTCAACAACCTGTGGATCCCCGTCGGGCTGGTGCACCTGTTCAAGACCGGGCACATGCCCTCGCTGGACCTGATGATGAAGTCGTACCCCATCTACGCGGGCGTGCAGGACGCGCTCATGCAGTGGTGGTACGGGCACAACGCGGTGGCGTTCTTCCTGACCACGCCCTTCCTCGGGCTGATGTACTACTTCCTGCCCAAGGCCGCCGAGCGCCCGGTGTTCTCGTACAAGCTGTCGATCATCCACTTCTGGAGCCTGATCTTCATCTATATCTGGGCGGGCCCGCACCACCTGCACTACACGGCGCTGCCCGAGTGGGCCTCCACGCTCGGGATGCTGTTCTCGGTGATGCTCTGGATGCCGTCGTGGGGCGGCATGATCAACGGGCTGCTCACCCTCCGCGGCGCGTGGGACCGCGTCGCCAAGGACCCGATCCTCAAGTTCTTCGTCGTGGGTGTCACCTTCTACGGCATGTCGACCTTCGAGGGCCCGATGCTCTCGGTCAAGGCGGTCAACAGCCTGAGCCACTACACCGACTGGACCGTCGCCCACGTCCATTCGGGCACCCTCGGGTGGAACGGGTTCATGGCCTTCGGGATGATCTACTGGCTGCTCCCGCGGCTGTTCCAGACCCAACTCTGGAGCAAGAAGCTCGCCGAGTGGCATTTCTGGATCGGCACCGTCGGCATCCTGTTCTACATCTTCCCGATCTACGCCGCCGGCATCACGCAAGGCCTGATGTGGCGTGCGTTCGACAAGTCCGGCCAGCTGATGTACCCGGACTTCGTCGAGACCGTGATGACGATCCTGCCGATGTGGTGGATCCGTGTCATCGGGGGCACGCTGTACGTCACCGGGATTCTGTTCCTGATAACGAATTACATCCTCACGTGGAAGAGCCGGCCGGCGACCTATGAGGAGCCGGTCATCAAGGCCCCGGCGTTGCCGAAGGTCGC
Source organism: Phycisphaerales bacterium (assembly GCA_027083355.1). Lineage (GTDB taxonomy): Bacteria > Planctomycetota > Phycisphaerae > Phycisphaerales > UBA1924 > UBA1926. The sequence goes on from JALWOY010000190.1 coordinate 4,400, forward strand.
GCCGGAAGACGGGATCACGGCGAGCCGGCTCGGTGACGCGGTCGCCCCGATGGGTCACGCGATGGACAAGCTTGTGCAGATGCGCTGGCACCGCCGCTGGGAAAGGCTCCCGCTGCGGTTCTCGGTGTGGGTGTTCATCGCGGTCGCCATCGGCGGCCTGGTCGAGGCGATCCCGATGTTCCTGGTCGAGTCGAATATCCCGACGATCAAGACGGTCACGCCGTACACCCCGCTGGAGCAGGCCGGGCGCGATATTTATGTCAGCGAGGGTTGCTACAACTGCCACTCGCAGATGATCCGCCCGTTCTACGCCGAGACCAAGCGGTACGGCGACTACGCCAAGCCGGGCGAGTTCGTGTACGACAGGCCGTTCCAGTGGGGCAGCCGGCGGATCGGCCCGGACCTTCAGCGTGAGGGCGGCAAGAAGGGGCACCTCTGGCACTACATGCACTTCCAGAACCCGCGTCAGGTGAACCCGGATTCGGTGATGCCCTCGTATCCCTGGCTGCTCACGCAGGAGATCAACTTCGACGAGATCCAGTCGCGCATCGACGCGCTCGCGATGCTGGGTCATCCTTACGGCGAGCTGATCAAGGGCGACAACGCCTCCCGGCACGCCCGGGCCCAGGCCGAGCAGATCGCGGCGGAGTTGATCGAGCAGGCGGGCGAGTATCCGCTGGTCGACGTGGATAATCTCGCCAAGAAGAAGGTCATCGCCGTGATCGCCTACCTGCAGCGGCTCGGGGTGGATCTCTACAAGTCGGAGCCCGACGTGTTCGAGGTTCCGGGTGAGTCCGCCGGCCGCGGCGACGCCGAGGCGGGGAAGGAGGCGGCCGATGCGTCTCAGTGATCTGATCAGCGGGCTCGACATGACGGTTTTCCCGATCGTCGGTCTGATCATCTTTTTCGCCGTGTTCGTGGCTGTTTCGATCCGTGCGCTGCGGGTCGGGAAGGACGAGTCCAGCCGATGTGCCGCCCTGCCGCTCGACGACAGGGACGGGGCCGCAACTTTGGAGAAGAACCATGCCTGACCCGAACGACAAGCAAGGCAAAGCGTGGAAGATCGGCGACCGGACCGTGATGCGCGCCGAGGATTATCAGAAGAAACAGGCCGAGGAGCTGGAGAAGCAGGCGGCGCATCTCGACGAGGTCACGCGGCGTTATCTCGAAGCGCAGGCGGCGTATTTCGAGGCGTTGCGGGCCATCCCCCACGCCGACCTGACCGCGGTCCAGACGATGCAGGCCCGGCAGGCCGCGGTGCACACGCAGGAACACCAGGAGCCGGTCCGCGACGAACTGACGGACCACAACTACGACGGCATCCAGGAATACGACAACCCCACCCCCGGGTGGTGGCACATGGTCTTCTTCGGGTGCATCGCGTTCAGCGTGTTCTATGTCCTGCTGGTGCATTTCACGCCGAGCTCGGTGTGGAAGACCCGCGAAGAGCGGTACGAGATGGTCAAGGCCCGGGCGCTCGAGAAGCAGTTCGCTGAACTGAACAAGATCCCGATGGGCGAGGAGAAGATCCTGAAGATCATGTCCGAGCCCGCCTGGCTCAAGCAGGGCGAGGCCATCTTCAAAGGGACGTGCGCGGTCTGCCACGGGCAGGACGGCGAGGGCCTCGTCGGCCCGAACATGACCGACGACGTTTACAAGAACGTCAAGACGCTGATGGACATCCCGCGGGTCATCTCCGAGGGCGCCGCCAACGGGGCGATGCCGAGCCAGAAGAACAACCTCAACGAGAACGAGATCGCACTCGTCGCGGCCTACGTCGCGTCGCTGCGGGGCAAGAACCTCCAGGGCCCGCGCGGGCCCGAGGGCGAGCCGATCGCGCCGTGGCCGACGGCCGGCGAATCGGACGGGGCATCCCCGGCCGGTGAGGGTTCGTCGGGCTGAGAAAGTCACACACCGGGGGCACGCAGATGCCGAGCCTTTTGCACAGCGAAGAACGTGTCCTTTCGACCCTGAACGCCGACGGCACGCGCCGATGGTTGACGCCGAAGATCTCGGCCGGCGCGTTCTGGAAAAAGCGGCGCATCGTCGCCTATTTCCTCATCACGCTGTTCGTCGTGCTCCCCTGGCTGCACGCCGACGGGCGGCAGCTGTTCTTCCTCGATATCGCCCACGGTGAATTCACGGTCTTCGGCAAGACGTTCATCCGCACCGACACGCTCCTGCTGGCGTTGCTGATGATCACGATCTTCGTGACGATCTTCCTGCTCACGGCGCTGTTCGGGCGCGTCTGGTGCGGGTGGTCGTGCCCGCAGACGGTGTACCTCGAGTTCGTCTTCAGGCCGATCGAGCGTCTCTTCGACGGCAAGAAGAACAAGCCCGGCCCGCTGAAGCTGATCTCGCTTCTGCCGCCCGGGGCACGCAAGGCCGGCAAGTGGATCACCTACGCGTTGTTCTCTTTCCTGATCGCCAACACGTTCCTCGCGTATTTCGTCGGGACCGATCAGCTCGTGGAGTGGGTCACCTCCAGCCCGGCCCGGCACCCCTTCGGTTTCGGCGTCGTGGTTTTCGTCACCGCCGCGATGCTGTTCGATTTCGGGTTCTTCCGTGAGCAGCTCTGCATCGTCGCGTGTCCCTACGGGCGGTTCCAGTCGGTCATGCTCGACCAGCACTCGCTGATTGTGGGGTATGACTACAACCGAGGGGAACCGAGGGGGCATATCAAGCAGAAAAAGAGGGCGCGCACAGCCGAGCCGCCCGATGCATCGGCCGTGCCGCTCAAGGTTGTGAACCAGCCGGGCGGCGCGACCGCGACAGCCGAGCCGGTCGATATCTCCTCCGAGTCGGCGCCCGAGCTCGGCGATTGTGTCGATTGCTACAACTGCGTCAAGGTGTGCCCGACCGGCATCGACATCCGCGACGGCCTGCAGATGGAGTGCATCCACTGCACGCAGTGCATCGACGCCTGCAACGACGTGATGACGAAGCTCGGGCGGCCGAAGGGTCTGATCCGATACTCGACGCAGGCGGCCCTCGAAACCGGCAAGTGGAAGATGCTCCGCCCTCGCGTCATCCTCTATCCGCTGGTGCTGCTGATCGTCCTGTCGGCCCTGACGTTCGTTCTCAGCACCAAGAGCACGTTCGACGCGGTCTTTATCCGTGGCCAGGGCATGCCCTTCAACACGCTGCCCACGGGCGAGATCTCCAACCAGGGGCGGATCCGCATCACCAACCGCACCCGCGAGCCGCGGGAATACACCGTCCGGGCCGAGGGGGTCGACATCCGCACGGAATCGGACACGATCCGGATCGAACCGGGCGAGACCTTCAGTGAGCGGGCCCTCGTGGTCATGCCGCGGACGTTCTTCGCGGGGACGCAGGGCCACCGCGTGATCTCGATCGAGATTTCCGACGATCAGGGCGAGCAAAAGATCATCAAATACAAGGTCGTCGGCCCGGTCCACGAAAAGGACGAGCAAGCACCGCCCGACACGAACACAGACGCCGAGCCCGGGGGTGACGGATGACCGACGAGACGACGAAGACACTGATCCCGGGATGGGCGTGGCCCGTCATCATCGTCGGGATGCTCGCCCTCAACGTCGCGGTCTGCGCCATCACGGTCGTGTCGGCTCTCTCGGGCGACACGGGCGCCGAGCCGGATTACTACGAGAAGGCGCTCGCCTGGGATGCCTACAAGGCCGAGTTTGCCGAGGCGGAGCAGCTCGGGTGGTCCATCGAGACATCGGCGCACCACGGGATGATCGATGTGTCGATCCGGGATCGGGCCGGTCGTCCTGTCGATGCTGTTTCCGCGTCCGGCGTGATCTTCCATCAAGCCCACGCCGATCGACGCCGGCAGCTCGAGTTCGACCGGGTGGGCGACGGGCGTTTCATGGTCCACGCCGATCTCGCCCGCCCCGGCCTGTGGGAGCTCCGTCTGGAGATCAAAACCGCGGACACCAAGGTCGGTGTCGTCCGCCAGATCGAGGTCCCCGAGACGGAGGACTGATGATGCAAGGACCCCGCCGGCCGGGATGCCGCGGGGGTGCATCGGTTCGGCAGCACCGCCAGGGAAGGCTCAACATCGGGGGAACCCGCGAGTGGGCGCGCCCATCGACATGCTGACTCTCGCCGGGGCGGTCCTCGTCGCCAGCGTACTCGGCTCCACCCATTGCGCCGGCATGTGCGGCGGGCTGGTGCTCTTCGCCGTCGGCGCCGACGGCAAGCCCCGCCGACGGGTCCCCCTGCACGTCGCCTACCACGCCGGCCGGGGCATCACCTACACGCTGCTGGGCGCTCTCGCCGGCTCGGTCGGGGCCGTCGTCGATTTCTCGGGCCGGTTCACCGGCTTCCAACGATCCGCCGCGATGATCGCAGGGGCCGCGATGATCGTGTTCGGCCTGATCGCCCTGCTCCGCGCCGCCGGCCTCAAACTGGCCCACACGAAACTCCCCGCCCGCTACAAGCGCCTGATCGAGCGGGGCCACCGTTTCGCCCTGTCCCTGCCGCCCATCCGCCGCGCCTGGGCCGTCGGTCTGCTCACCGCCTTCCTCCCCTGCGGCTGGCTGTACGCCTTCGCCATCACTGCCGCCGGCACCGCCAGCCCGCTGTGGGGCGGCGTGGTCATGCTCGCCTTCTGGACCGGCACGCTCCCCATGATGGTCACGCTCGGCGCGGGCCTGCAAGCCCTGACCGGCCCCCTCCGCGCCCGCCTCCCCTTCGTCACGTCGTTGATCGTCGTCGCGGTGGGGGTGCTGACGGTGCTGGGCCGGATCGGTCTGCCGAGTTTCGTCCCCGAGTCCGTCGCCGCCGCCCAGCCCGCCAGCGTCCGCGACGCCATCGACCGCGTCAACGCCCTCGACCCGGGCACGCTGCCTTGCTGCAACGCCCCCGCCGATACGATCGAGCCGTGACCGCCGGGGTCCAGCCGCCTCGTCGTGTTTCTTTTCCGGACGAGCCGCGGGCGCAAGCCCGCGGAGCACCGTCGCCGCCCACTCCACGGGCTCGCGCCCGTGGCTCGCATGAAAATGAAGAATAACTTGGCCGACACCCCCGCACCTTGCCCGCCCACCAGCGCCATGCGGTGCGCACACTGCGCCCTGCCAGTCCCGCCGGGGCTTGTCGAGCCGGGCGCCGAGCACCAGTTCTGCTGCTCGGGCTGCAAGACGGTTTACAACATCATCCACGGCTCCGACCTCGCCCGTTTCTACGCCATCCGCGAAGCCGTCGGCGACCCCGACGCCCAACCCGCCCGCACGACCTCGGCCGACTACACCGAGTTCGACGACCCGGCGTATCTCGGCGTCTACGCCCGCCCGCTCGAAGGCGGGCTGATGGAAACGTCTTTCCTGCTCGAGGGCGTCCACTGCGCCGCGTGCGTCTGGCTTGTTGAACGCCTCGAACGGATCGTCCCGGGCGTCGTCTCAAGCCGGCTCGACTTCCGCCGCGCCACCGTCACCCTCACCTTCAACCCCGCGGTGAGCCCGCTGTCGGCCGTCGCCCGCGGGCTCGACAGGCTCGGCTACCCGCCCCACCCGCCGCGCGGCATGAAAAAGGAACAGATCCGCCGCGCCGAGGACCGCCGATACTGGATCCGCGTCGGCGTCGCCGGGGCACTCGCCGGCAACATCATGCTCGTCGCCATCGCCCTCTACGGCGGTATGTTCGGCGGCATCGGGCACGAATACGAGCAGCTCTTCCGCTGGACGAGCGCCGTGCTCGGGCTGCTCAGCCTCGCCTGGCCCGGGTCCGTCTTCTTCCGCGGCGCCGTCGCCGCCCTGCGCACACGCTCGGTCAACCTCGACGTCCCCATCGCCATCGCCCTCGCCGTCGGCGGGGTGTGGGGATTGGTCAACACCATCCGCGGCACAGGCGAGATCTATTTCGATTCGCTCTCGGCCCTCGTTTTCCTGCTGCTCGTCGGGCGGTGGATCCAGCACGCCCAGCAGCGCCGAGCCGCCGACGCCGTCGAACTCCTGTTCACCCTCGCCCCCACCCGCGCCACGCTCATCGAAGACGCAGACGGCGTCGAACGTCGCCGCACGGTGCCCATCGAGGCCGTCGAGATCGGCTCCACGGTCGAGGTCCTCGCCGAGGAGTCCATCCCCGTCGACGGCGAGGTGATCTCGGGCGAGAGCAAGATCGATCAGGCCGTGCTGACCGGCGAGAGCGTCCCCGTGGACGTGCGCCCCGGCGACACCGTCGCCGCCGGCACCGTCAACCTCGCAGGGGCCATCCGGGTCCGCGTCACCGCGACGGGCGAGGACGCCCGCGTGGGTCGGCTCATGCGCCTCGTCGCCGACGCCGCCGAACGCAAGGCCCCCGTCGTCCGCCTCGCCGACCGCCTCGCGGGCTATTTCACGGTCGGCGTGACCTCGCTCGCCGCGCTCACCGCGTGCATCTGGTTGTTCATCAACCCCGCCCTCGCCGTCGAACACGCCACCGCGCTGCTCATCGTCGCCTGCCCGTGCGCCCTCGGGCTCGCCACCCCCCTCGTGCTCAGCACGGTCACGGGCCGACTCGCCCGCAACGGCACCATGGTCAAGGGCGCCGACGTCCTCGAACGGCTCACCAAACCCGGCACGCTCCTGCTCGACAAAACCGGCACCCTCACCGTCGGCGGCCTGCACGTCGCACAATGGACGGGCGACGAATCACTCAAGCCCCTCGTCGCCGCCCTCGAACGACACTCCGCCCACCCCGCCGCCCGCGCCCTGGCCCAACTGGCCGACGACCCGCTCAACGTCGAACACGCCGAGCAAACACCCGCGGCCGGCATCCGCGGTGCCGTCGCGGGCCGATCCATCGCCGTCGGCACGGCCGCCTACCTCGAATCGATGGGTATCGAGCCCGATGAAGACCTGCTCGCCTGGGCCGAGTCGCAATCCGCCGGTTCGGTGCGCACACCCGTCTTCATCGCCGCCGACGGCGTGATGGCCGCCGCCGCGACCCTCGGCGATCAGCCCCGCCCGGACGCCGCCGCGATGCTCGAAAAAGCGAAGGCCGCCGGCTGGTCGATCGCCGTGCTCTCGGGCGACCGCCCGGGGGTCGTCCGCGCCGTCGCCCGCGAACTCGGCATCGATGAAAAACAAGCGATCGGCGGGCAGACCCCGGAGGACAAACTCGCCCACGTCCGCCGCCTGCTCGAAGAGAAAGCCCCCGACGCCGGCCCGGTCGTCATGGTGGGCGATGGTGTCAACGACGCCGCCGCGCTCGCCGCCGCCGACGTCGGCATCGCCGTGCACGGCGGGGCCGAGGCAAGCCTCGAAGCCGCCGACGTCGCCATCCAGCGCCCCGGCCTCGCCCCCATCATGGGCCTCATCGACGCCTCGCGCGAGAGCATGGCCCGCGTCCGGCTCTGCCTCGGCGTCTCCCTCGTCTACAACGCCGTCGCAGCGAGCCTCGCCGTCGCCGGGCTGATCCACCCGCTTATCGCCGCCGTGCTCATGCCCGCCAGCTCGATCACCGTCGTCGCCATCGCCGCGGCGGGCGCCCGCACGCCGGGCAAAGCAAAGAACGAGCGGCGAGGCTGAGAATCAGCGCTCACCCTCCGGTGTGGTTTCCGCGGGCGGCGCTTTCACCGGCTCGGACCATGTGCCGATCGGGGCCGCGTCGACGAGGTACGCCCGCTTGAGCACCGGCGGGTCCACCGGCCGCTGCCCCTGCACCTCCACCGTCCCCAGAGCCATGATCGTGTCCGCGCCGGAAATCGCCTGCCCGAACGCCGTGTACCGTCCGTCGAGGGCCTTGGTCGCCTCCCGGCTCAGGCAGATGAACACCTGCGAACCATTCGAGTCCGGGTCACCACTCGAACGGGCCATCGACAGCACGCCGAAATCGTGCGGCAGCTTCGAGTTCTCGAGATCAATCTGATACCCCGGCCCGCCGCTGCCCGTGCCCGTCGGGTCACCCACCTGGATCACAAACCCCGGCTTGCCCGCCCGCGGCGGGATGATCCGGTGGAAGATGATGTCCGTGTAGAACCCGCCCTCGACCAGCTGCCGGAAGTTGTACGAAGAATTCGGCGCCTGGTCCGGCCGGAGCCGGAAACGGATGTCCCCCATCGACGTCTCGAAGACCACGTCCTTGTCGACGTACGCCCGGATCCCCGAGAACGTCACGGGGCGGGCCGGCTGATTGGCGACACGGCGCAGATCGGCATCGAAGATCGGCACCCCGCGTCGTTCGTCCTTGATCGGCGACATCGTGCTCGGGTCACGGATCGTCGCCTTGTCCACCGTCACCATCGGGTCGAGCACCACGGGCGGCCCGATCGGGGAGCCCCCGTCATAGAGTTGAGCGTAAAGAACGCGCGGCTCTTTCTGCGTCCAGAGCATGGGCAGCAACGCCGCCAGATCCACGCCACCACGCGCCGCGGCGGCCTGCGCCACGGGCTCAGGGTTGCCGAACTCGAACAGACGGATCTCCACGTCGTCGCTGTCGGCATGCACCGTCATCGGCATGGGCCGGTCCACGCCGTAGTACAAACGATCGGGCACCAGCTGTGCCCGGGCGGTGGTCGCCCACAACATCAGGACAAAGAGGCAAAGAAAACCGCTCGGGAGGCGCATGTGTTTCATGCCCACACTCTACACCGGCGCACGGGTCACGGTTGCGGGGCGCATCCGCCGGGGATCGTCGCGGGGATCGTGGATCAGTTGAACAGATCGTCCCAGAAGCTGGAACCGTTCGCGGGCAGATCGAGGAGGCGCCACCGTTCTTCCCAGTCGGGCTGATCGCCGTCGCCGGAGTATTGGGAGGCCATATCAAGCAGCGTGTCGTGATCGACGAAGTGCCAGTCGACCGACATCCCCGCACGGAGCACGTTCATGCCCTGCTCGTGGTTGATGTCCGCGACTTCCCGGAAACCGTCCGACACCAGCGAGGCGTTGTTCTCGATGAAGTCCAGCCGTTGCTGCGGCCGACCGGAAAGATCCGGTCCCTCCCCGCGGTATTGGAAATTCGCGATGATCTCGCCGTCTGCGCCCTCGAACTGGGCCTTGTACGCCTCGAATGTGTGCTCGCCTGTGTGCGAAGGGCAATAGAAGATCCGGCCGTCGTTGAGGTATGACTGCTCGAACATCACGCCGAGCCCGTCCCACAACATCCGGTCATAGCCGCGGGGGCGGGCATCCACCCGCAGATACAACGGGTCGGTGTTCCAGTAATCCCCGTTTCCGCTCGCGAAACTGCTGTAGGGCAGCCAGGCGTCATTGTCGGACGCGTACATGTGGAGCCCGAGGCCCACTTGACGCAGGTTGGATGCGCACACCACACGCTGCGAGGTTTCGTGCACCATTTTGAGGGACGGAAGAAGGATGCCGATCAACAGCGCAATCACCGCGATCGATACCAGCACGTCCACGAGCGTGAAACCCCGCCCGGTGACACTATGCTGTCGTTGAGCAGACTCGTCCATTCGGAACGATCCCACCACAAGACTCCTTCAAATGCCCGGTGCAGACCGACCCAAGCCGAATCCCGCACCCGATCCCTCTTGCATCGCAGTGTACCGGAAAAGCCGGACCGGCACAACAACCTCTTTGGAATGACTCGGAACTCTGCCGCACCTCGAATCAACGCGAACAAATCCAAATCAACGCCGACTGCCCGAAAACTGACACGACATTCTTTTTATCGTGCTATGAGAAGAGGGAACCGCTGTATTGTGGTGAAAATTCCGACAGCGGCATGTTCAGATCTGATATGCTGCCTCGCTCGATCGAGAATCGAGATCTCGGACGCGGGATATGCCTAAAAAAGAACAGACTCAATATTCTGAACCGGATGAGCCGTCCGGCCCGACTTCTCGGGAGATCGACGCGGAATTGATGCGTCGGGTGGCCGCGAATGATCAGGAGGCGATCGCGGCGTTGTATGACCGGTTCGTGTCGCTGGTCTTTCGGATGGCTTATCAGACGTTGCCGACGCGTCCCGAGGCCGAGGACGCGGTTCAGGAGGTCTTTGTTCGTTTGTGGCGCACAGCCGACCGCTTTGACGCCGAGAAAGCCGCCCTGGTGACCTGGGTGATGTTGATCACAAGAAGGCACATTGTTGATCGACTTCGGCGGACCCGCTCGCGGATTTCGACCGTATCGATGGATGAGGGACAGCGGGAGACCGGGGCTGTGTCTTCCCGAATCAGCCCGCTCGAACAGGAAGAACGCTTCGGCGAGTTGATGAAACGAGTCGACGCGTTACCGGAATTGCAAAGGACGGTGGTCATCCGTTCCTATTTGGGGGGGCAGACGCTCCGACAGATCAGTGAAGAACTCGGCACGCCGCTCGGTACCATCAAATCCGCCCTGAGCCGGGCCTTGGTACGACTCCGGGAGCGTGTCGGAGAGGAAATCAGAGGATGAAGATTCCCGAGCCAACCCCAACATCTGAGTTGCTCGAACTCGCCGGGATCGATGCGCTCGGGCTTCTCGATGATGAGGATCATGCCGCGTTCGTCGCCGGGCTTGAAAGAGCGCCGGCGACTTTGCGAGAGTTGATCATCGCCGAGCAGGCGCGCATCGCGTCCGAGGGGCTGCTGCTCCCCGACGCCGAGCCGGGCGATGACCTGCGCCGCCGGGTCCTCGATCGGATCGCGGGCGAGATCAAGCGGGAGCCCGAGCCGGCCCCGGCCCGCGCCGTGTCGCATGTTTCGGGGATCCGTCAGCCCCGGCCGCCGCGCCTCCAGCGTGCTCGCAGGGTCAGCCCGGTGTGGCGGATCTCTTCGATCAGCCTGGCGGTGGCCGTGGTCGTCCTCAGCGTGATGCATGTGCAGTTGAAGCAGGAATTCGACGACGTGCGCGACGGCGCCAAGATCTCGATGCTGATCGGGGCGGTCGGCGTCGACGATATCGAGGCGACGCTGTTCGATGCGTCGTCGCGGCGGTATCAGTTCACGCCCGTCGGCGATGTCGGCCGGGCCCGCGCGATGCTCTGGCACCTGCCCGACAGCGGCAAGTCCCGGCTTTATATCGCCAACTTTCCGACGGACTCCGGGTACAAACTCGTCGTGCTCGACGAGCACGACAACCCGATCGAGGAGATCACCTCATTCAAGGCCGACGGCCTGCTCAGCGGGGTGGACGTGAAGATCGATCGGAAGGGCCCGGTCCGGCTCGCGATCCTCACCGATGAAGCCAACCCGCGGGTGATGTTCCGCGCGAAGATCAATCTCGCTTGAATCGGCTTGCGGGGTGGGTCCAATAACGCCCCGCCCGTCCTTGTTCGAGAAAATAAGGATCCATCTGCCCGGTGCGGGCCGGCTATGCTCATGCGTCATTGTGTGCAATCCGATGTTGTTCGATCGGACGGCTGAGAAAGATCAGGAGATCATCATGGTGGGAATTGGGAAAGCATTCGCGATCGTCGGCGGCCTCCTTGTCGGGGCTGTTGGGGCGTACAACTTCACGACGACCGGCTGCCCGCTCGGCGGCGTGTGCGGCGATGAAACCCGGGCCTCGGCCACCGTCGCCGAAACACAAACGGCGACCCGGACACAAGCCCCCGCGTGCCCGCTGTGCGAGGCCGCCGGTGAATCGGCCGCCGCGCCGTGTGATCCGGCCTCGTGCGATCGTCCCGACTGCGATCCGTCGCAGTGCCCCGAAGCCATGAAGGCGCAGTGTGCGAGTAAGGTCGACTGTGATCCGTCGCAGTGCCCCGAAGCCATGAAGGCGCAGTGTGCGGGTAAGGCCGACTGTGATCCGTCGCAGTGCCCCCACGCGCAGGCGGCTGAACAGGCGGCCGAAGTGGAAGCGTCCGAGGTCCCGGCGTGCTGCGCCGAGAAGGCCGACCAGGACAAGCCCGCGGACAGTGACGGCTGAGCGCCGAGCCGAAGCATCCCTGTTGCTGAACGAGGCCGTGCCCGATTGATTCGGGTAGAGTGTTTGCGTGTGCCCGTTCCGGCTCGAATCCGGTCCGATGATCGCGTGGGTCGGCCCGCTCGCGGGCGGGCTGCTCGATTTTTCATGCCGGGATGGATCGGCCCCCAAACCTTTGTTGAGGCGCTCGCCGCCCGAGCAGGACAGCCCCGCCTGGCTGGCGATCCGGCCCCGTCTCGGGGGTACGTTCGCCGGGGCTGAATCGGCGCGGTGGTCCCTGCTCGACCGTACCCCGTTGTCGGCCCGTCTCCGGTACGAGTCGCAGGACGGTGCGGCGTGCATGATCCGATATGAGCTGTCGCCCGATTCGTTGTTGGTCGGCCTGCGGTCGGCACCGCTGGTGCACGGGATCTTGTCGGGTGCGTTGCTGATCAACGGCATCAGTGAAGAGCTTGAAATCGTCCCGGTCCGCGGTTTCGGTCGCGTCCGGCTTCATGATCAGCGGGACGCGACGTGCCCGATCCGTATCGAACCGGGGGAGGCGGACATGTGCGCATTGATCCTGCGATACGCACCGCGCAACCCCGGAGAACCGAGGGGTGAGCCATGACCATGTTTCTGCTGAAAACAGAGCCGGGCGATTACTCGTTCGATGATCTTGTCCGCGACGGGGCGACCGAGTGGGACGGCGTCGCGAACCCCGCGGCCCAGAAGGCGATGCGGTCGATGAAAAAGGGCGACGAGGCGTTGATTTATCACACGGGCAATGAACGCCGCATCGCTGGTCTGGCGAAGGTCGTCCGGGGCGCATACCCCGATCCGGATCACCCGGGGACGACCTCGAAGGGCGATCCGAAGCGGGTGCTGGTCGACGTGGCCCCGGTTCGTCCGGCGAAGAAAACAGTGACGCTCGCGGACATCAAGGCCGACGAACGGTTCTCGGGCTTTGCGCTTGTGCGGCAGCCCCGGCTGAGCGTGATGGAGGTGCCGGCGGATCTGGCCCGATCCCTGAAAGCAATGGCGGGGTTGTGAGCCGCGCCGGGCTGTCGTCGCGGGACCGACCCGGCACCACCGGGGATGGCTTCATCGCACGACGCGGGGTGTATCACGTCGCGGCGGCCGGGGTGGCCCCGACTGTGGCTGTTTCGGCCGGTTGATCCGTGTTCGGCTTCCTGATCGATCTGTAGATTTCGACGACGAGTGTGTCATCCTCGGGGGGCAGGCCGTCGCGGTGGTCGGTAACGGCGCGGAGGAGTTTGTCCGGCCATTGTCCCGGCTCGATTCGCCCGGGCTGGGCGAGGAGCCGGCGCATGCCCTCGATTCGGAGCATCTGACCCGTTTCGGTGCGTGCTTCCGTGGCGCCGTCGGTGTAGGCGATGACCGAGTCGCCGGGCCCGAACTCGACGGTGGTCTGTCCCGGGTCGAAGCCGTCATCCGGGCAGGCACCGAGGACGAACGCGGTGGAGTCGAGATTGGAGAGCGTGCCGTCGACGGCGCGGAGAAAAGCGGGCGGGTGCCCGCCGCTGGCGTATTCGAGCGTGCCCAGAGAGGGGTCGACCTTGAGGCACAAGGCGGTGACGAAAATCGAATGCCTCGCGAGCGTGAGGTGGACGTACCGATTGAGGCGTGCGAGGACGCGGCCCGGTTCGATGAACGGATCGTCGGCGAACAGCAGCTCGATTTCGCCGTGGAGCCTGTTGACGGTCAGGGCGGCGGGGATGCCGTGCCCGGTGACGTCGAGCAGGACGACGCTGAGGGCCTCGTCGCGTCCGTCGTCCGCGGGGCAAGTGCTGGCGTGGAGGTAGTCGCCGCCGATCTGCCGCATCGGCTCGTACTTGTATGTAAAACAGACGGAGGCACCGGTGCGCGGGGTCGGGAACAGGCTCTCGTGGATGGCGCGTGCGTAGGCGAGTTCCTGGCGGAGCGAGCCGTATCGCTTCTGTACGAAGGTGAGTTTGGATCGCCCCAATCGTTGGGTATGCCGCATCCACGCGATGAGGCACCCCGGGATGGGGAGAAAAAGGCTGAAAAGAATGGCGGCGGTGTTGCCGGCGGTCGGCCCGCCCTCGAACTGAAGCCGGGACAGGGCGCTGATCGTCAGGGCGATCACCGCGGGGATGACGGCCTGAGCGACCGACCACGGAAAAACGAGAGACGCGACAGTGAACGAGATCGTGAACATCAGCAGCCCGGCGGGCATGTGGATCCCCCCGGCGCGAAGTGTGATGCCGTAAAGGCTGTCGAGCGTGATCAGGGCGATACTCGTCCACAAGAGGTAATGCCGGGGGATGCCTCGGCGGAGTGCGACGACGAGCGCCGCAGCGTAGCCCGCGATCCAGAGCAGATTGGCGGCGAGGTAGAGCGTGACGCCGCTGTCGCCGAGGATATTCTTTGTGAACTTCTCGCTGAAGATGCCCAGGCCGATGATGGGGTCGAGCAACGCGATCCAGACGGGGATCGAGCCGAGGGTGCCGAGGCCGCCCCAGATGGCGATGAACCAGATCAGGCGCCGCCGGAGCAATTGGCCGGTTTGCGCGGCGAACTCGCGGCGGAATTCGGAGGTTTCTGGGCCGTGCGGCGGGCGGTTCACGTCAGGCGTCCGTGTCGGTCTGGTCGGCCGGGTTGTCGGGCTGACGCCGGCCGGCGGCTGGTTGCCAGAGGATATCGGCGTGGCCCCGGTTGTTGGCGACCCGGGCGAGGACAAAGAGCAGGTCGCTCAGGCGGTTGAGGTAGGCGATCGGGGCCGGTCCGACGCCGCCCGGCTCGCTCTCTGCCAATGAAGTCACGGCCCGTTCGGCGCGGCGGGTCACGGCTCTCGCCATGTGCAGCGCGGAGGCGAGGGGGGTGCCGCCGGGGAGGATGAAGTTGGTCAGCGGTTCGAGGTCGGCGTTGAAGCGGTCGATGAGCGCTTCGAGCCTCGCGACCTGCTCGTCCGTGACGCGGAGCGCGGCCCGGCCGTCGGCGTCTCCCGGCGGGATGCACAGATCGGCCCCGACGTCGAAGAGATCATTCTGGATGCCGCGGAGGATGCCGGCAATTTCGGGGCAATCCGGCTCGGCAAAGGAAGCGGCGAGCCCGATGGCGGCGTTCGCCTCGTCCACATCTCCATAGGCGGCGACCCGCGGGTGGGCTTTGTTGACACGCTGTCCGGTGCCCAGCGCGGTGGTGCCGTCGTCTCCGGTGCGGGTGTAGATTCTGGTCAGTCTGGGCATGGGGAAAACTTCGGTCCGGGGTGGATGGTGTATGCTGTCGGCTTCTTAGCGTAGCAGAACCGATGGGCTCGGCGAAACGGCCAATGCATGGAGGCAGCGTGGTGCGCGGGTGGAAAATGGCGTGGAACCCCCGGGGAGACGGATCGGCCCGCGGCGACCTGCTCGAACGCGTCCTCGCGGTGCGGGGGATCTCGCCCCACGCCTTGGAACCATCGCTCCGGCAGCTGCACGATCCGGGCCTGCTGCCGGGGATCGACAGGGCGGCCTCGCGGTTGCTGGACGCGGCGAAAGCCGGCGAGCGGATCGTGATCTACGGCGATTACGACGTGGACGGGATCACCGCCACGGCGATCCTGTACCGCATGCTCAAGGCCCTCGAGCCCGGGGCGGACGTGGGGACATACGTGCCGCACCGCGTGGATGAGGGCTACGGGCTGAACGCCGCGGCGCTCGAATCGCTCGCGGCGGAAGGGGCGCGGGTGGTGATGTCGGTGGATTGCGGGATCACCGCGGTCGAACCGGCGAGGGCCGCCCGCAAAGCGGGGCTGGACCTGATCATCACCGACCACCACAACCCGCCGCGAGCGGGCGACGGCATCCCCGATGCTTATGCAATCGTGCATCCGCGCATGCCCGGTTCGGCCTACCCGTTCGGCGGGCTGTGCGGGGCGGGCGTGGCGTACAAAATCGCCTGGCGGCTCGCGACGATGCACGAGGGGTCCGAGCGGGTCGCGCCCGAGATCCGCGTGCTGCTGCTCGACCTGCTCGCGCTGGCGGCGCTCGGCACGGTGGCCGATGTCGTGCCGCTGGTCGACGAGAACCGGGCGATCGTCCGGTTCGGGCTCTCCCGATGCACCACCACCGAGATCACCGGGCTGACGGCCCTGATCGAAGCGGCGAAGCTCACGGGGAACCGGATCGACGCAGAGAAAGTCGGCTTCCGGCTCGGACCCATGCTCAATGCCGTCGGCAGGCTCGGGCACGCCGCCGAAGCGGTCGAGCTCTTCATCACCGAAAACCGGAGCCGCGCGGACGAGATCGCGGGCGGGCTGAACCGGATCAACGAGCGACGGAAGCAGAAGCAGCGGCGTATCTTCGAGCAGGCGTCGGCCTTGGCCGAGGCGGCGGGGATGACCGATGAAAAGAAGCGTGCCATCGTCCTGGCCCACGAAGACTGGCACACCGGCGTCGTCGGGATCGTCTGCTCCAGGCTCGTCGAAACCTACGCCAGGCCGGCGATCCTGATGCAGCTGCGAACCGGCGAGCACGGCACCGTCTGCGCCGGGTCCGGCCGCTCGATCGACGGGTTCGATCTGCACGGGGCCGTGGCGTCGTGCGCGGACTGCCTCACGAGTTTCGGCGGGCACGATATGGCGATCGGGCTCCGGCTCGACGCGGACCGGCTCGAAGAATTCACCGAGAGATTCCTGGCCACGGCGGGGGAGCGGCTCGGGCCGGACGATCTGGTGCGGACGGCGCTGTTCGACTGCGAAGCGTCGCTCGGGGAATTGACGCCGTCGGCGGTGAAGCGGCTCGAGAAAATGGCGCCGTTCGGGCGGTCCAACCCCCCCGTGCGGCTGATGCTCCCGTCGGTGCAGGTCGACGGGCGCGCCGCCCCGTTCGGCAAGGCCGGGGATCATCTCGGGGTCCGTCTCCGGGGCGGTGACGGCAGCGTGGTGCGGGCGATCGGTTGGCGTTGGGCCGAGATGCTCGACAAATTCAGGCCCGGCGCGATGCTGGACGTACTCGTCGAACCGGCGGTGTCGGATTATTCGGGCCGCGTCGAACCGGTGCTGATCGACGCGCGACGGGCCGGGAAAGCCGCGGAAGTGATCGTGCCCCCGCGGCCCTGCGCGGGAAGGGTCCCGGCGTGAGGCGTGTCATCCCGATGATCGGCCTGCTCGTTGGTGTGCTGATCGGCGCGGCCGGGTGTGCCGGGGGCGGCGGGCGCGCCGACCGACGCCCCGCGCGGATCGGGCACGTGGTGCTCATCAAACTGCACGATCCCGACGACCGCGCGGCGTTGATCGCCGATTGCGACACGATGCTGTCGTCTATCCCCGGTGTCACGGCGTACTCGGCGGGCCGGCGGCTGGACGTCGGACGCGACACCATGGATTTCGATGTCGGGCTGTATATCGGTTTCGAGACCGAAGCGGATTACGCGGCCTATGTCGAGAACGAATCGCACAAGGAACTGGTCGAGCGCTGGAAACCGAACCTGGAATGGCTCCGGGTGTACGACCTGCTCGACGAGACGCCCTGATACGTATCCCAAAGCATTCTCGTGCTTTCTGACGCAAGATTCGGGTGTTCTCGCCTCCCTCTCCCCGCTGACGGGGAGAGGGCCGGGGTGAGGGGCTCTCTCAGCTCTTCGAGCGTCGTTCATCATCATTTTCCGGCGTGTGCCACGGCTCTGTGAGCCGTGTCTTGGGACACACTTGCGACACACAGCCATTTGACACGGCAAGATGGCCGTGCCACACGCAACAGGATTCCGCAAACCGCTCTATTTCTTCTCTGTCTCCTTGCTTTGTCGCGTGAACCGATCGGCGAGACATGAAGAAGTGGAAGAAGTTGTAGCCCCTCACCCGCCGACGTTTCGCGTCGTCTCCCTCTCCCCGGCGACCGGGGAGAGGTGGGGCAGGCAACCCTCGCGCACACCACGAAACCCGGACGCGTAAAGCACGTCGATCAAGAAAACATCCGCCCATCGCACCCGGGTATGGTCAACACGCGCGAGTTTTTCCTGGAATTTGTATGAGGGTCGGGGCTATTCCTTCACGCCGCTGACACGCCCCGGTCGGGTGTATTTCTCGATCGCTCGCTCGAGGTCAACACCGTTGATGTTGGCCAGCGTGGCGAGCCAGGCGAGGACGTCGGCGAATTCTTCCTCGAGATTGGCCCTCTCGGCGTCGGTGGGGGGGCTGCCGTTGTGGGCCTGCTTGTTGTTGTTGTAGAGCGCGGTCGCGAGCTCGCCGAACTCCTCGGCGAAGAGCAGGAACGTGGCGTGCGTGCCCCGGGCGTTGTCCGTGGCGAAGTACTTCTCGCGGATCAGCCGCTGGAAATCGGCGATGGTGACGGGCATGCACGAGAATAGGTCGACCCGGGGCACCCCGCCGGGCACGGTCGGCGCGGGGTCGAATACCCGTCAACCGACCGCGTAACGCGTGGGATCGGGCACGCCCGCCTCGGCGAAGCCTTTTTTCCTCAGAACACACGAATCGCACAGCCCGCACGCGAGGCCCTCGGGCGAGGGGTCATAGCAGGAGTGCGTCAGCGAAAGATCGACCCCGAGATCGGTCGCCGTGCGGATGATCTCGGCTTTGGACAGGTCGGCGAGCGGGGTGTGCACGAGGATCTGCCCGCCCTCGACGCCGATCCGCGTGGCGAGGTTCGCCGCCTCGTTGAACGCGGCGATGAACTCGG
This sequence comes from Phycisphaerales bacterium, assembly GCA_027083355.1. Classification (GTDB taxonomy): domain Bacteria; phylum Planctomycetota; class Phycisphaerae; order Phycisphaerales; family UBA1924; genus UBA1926. The sequence goes on from JALWOY010000190.1 coordinate 22,815, forward strand.
GCCGGCAATCCGGGTAGCCGGAATAGTCGACGGCGTTGACGCCCGCGTAGAGGTTGCGGGCCCCGAGCGTCTCGGCCCAGGCCAGGGCGATCGAGAGGAAGATGAGGTTTCTCGCCGGGACGTAGGTGGAGGGGATGACGCCGGTGATCTCGCTCTCGGAGCGGGCCTTGGGCACGTCGATCTGATCGGTGAGAGCGGACCCGCCGATGGTGCGGAGGTCGATGGGGAACACAAGCCGTTGTTTCACCCCGATCGCGCGGGCCGACCGCTCGGCGGCTTCGATCTCGACGCGGTGCCGCTGGTTGTAATCGAACGTGATCGCGCAGACATCGAACCCGTCGCGAGCGGCGATCGCGAGTGTCGTCGTGCTGTCGATCCCGCCGGAATGGAGCACGACGGCGAGTTCGGTTTCCTCTGTGTGATCGGGTCGGCCCGTCATGGTGGTCAGGATACACGACCGGCGCGGGGCGATGGGCGTGCCGCTCAGCGTCTCGGTGAACGGGGCCGATTCGACCGTTTGGACGGGTTCGGCGGATGCGGGCCACGGCCCCGTTCGGGCTGCTCGGCCAGGTTCGCGGGGGACGGCCCGGGAGAAGGCGCCGAGGCGGACGGCGGGGTGCCCGGCGTGCTGTTGGGGGCGTTTTCCGGGCGGGTTTCTGGGCTGTTGCCGGCGGGATTGATCCTGCCGAAGATCATCCGCCCGGCCGAGGTCTGCAGCGAGCTGCGGACGGTGAGCGTGACGTCTTGGCCGATCGCCCCGGCGCCGTCCTCGGCGATGACCATGGTGCCGTCGTCGAGATACCCGACGGCCTGGCCGGGCTGCTCTCCGGGCTTGAGCAGGCGGATCTCGAGGGTGTCACCCGGGACGAGGGAGGGCTTGAGCGCGTTGGCCAGGTCGTTGATGTTCAGCACCGGCACGCCGCGGAAACCGGCGATGCGGGCCAGGGCGAGGTCGCCCGTGACGATCATGCCCGGCATCTCCCGGGCGAGCTCGACGAGCATCTGGTCGACGGCCTTGCCGGGGATGGGTGATTCGTCGATCGTCACGTCGAGCTGGGCGTTGCGCTGGAGCCGGGCGATGACGTCCAGCCCGCGTCGGCCCTTGGCGCGTTTGAGCTTGTCCGGCGAGTCCGCGAGCATCTGCAGCTCGTTGACCACGAAGAAGGGGATGACGATCGGGGCCTGGATGAAGCCCGTTTCGCACACATCGGCGATCCGGGCGTCGATCAGGGCGCTCGAATCGAGCAGCAGGGGCCGCTGCCCGCGGATCTGCCGGGCGAACTCGACATACGGGATCACGAGCCGGAAGTCGCCCTGCGTCTGGAGAACGGTCGAGATCCCGAGGTAGCACAGACAGATGCCCAGCAGCACCTTGATCGAGTTGACGATGGCCTCGTTCTGGGCGAAATCCCAGCTCGTGGCGATCAGGTCGACCACGAACCCGAGCGCGACCGTCACGATCAGCCCCGCGATCAGCCCGAAGACGATGCCGCCGAACGTCTGGAGCTTCTTGTTGGGCGTGAGCAGATCGACCGCAAGAAAAAGCACGGCCAGCGTGATCGACGCCGACAGGGGGATCCACCACTGGGCCGCCAGTGTGAACATCAGCCCCGGCGTGACCGACTCGCCGAAATCCAGAATATTCAGCAGCGTCACGGTGACGATGAGGATGATGAACGCGGCCCGGACCATGCGGAGGATGGCCCCGCGCTGCCGCCGCTCGGCCTCGGCGGGGCTGAGCACCTTCATCAGCGACCGGTCGCCCCCCCGGCTCACCCGTCCCCCCTGGCCCTCTCGATCCCCTCGGTCGGCCGGGTCCGTGGGCGATGCCCGCCCCGTTTGCGTGTCGGCGTGGTCTGCCATGACAGGAGTGTACGGGACGCGCCGCGGGGGCTAGCATCGTCCTCGACCCGCTCCGGTGACGGCCGGGCCCGGCTCACGGGTGGCCCGTGAACCTGGTCAGGGCTTGACCGCAGCAGCCATAAGCGTGTGTCATCCGGTGTTTCGGTGTCCTGGCCGTCACCGGGGCGGGTCGTTCATGACGCCGAGCGGGCCGGGTGCGGTAGACTCGTCGCATGACCGTCGATACGAAATCGGCTCCCCGCCGCTCGCTCCGCTTCGATTCGTTCGATGAGATCCTCACCGAGATCGGGCGCATCGAGGCCGCGATGCACGCCGGGACGGCGACCACCACCGGCAACTGGAGCATCGGGCAGATCGGCGACCACTGCGCCCGGTTCATCCGCTTCGCCTGTGACGGGTTCGAGGCGAAGGCGCCCGCGCCCGTCCGCTTCTTCGCCCGGCTGTTCATGCTGAAAAAAGCCCTGAGCGACGAGCCGATCCCGCCCGGTTTCCGGCTCCCGAAAAAAGCCGCTTCGATGCTGCCCGAGCCGGGGGTGACGGACGCCGAGGGCATCGGCGAACTCCGCAAGCAGCTCAAGCGTGTCCTCGCGGGAAAGGACATGACTTGCGACAGCCCGCTGCTCGGCCCGCTCTCGCACGAGCAATGGGTGCACCTGCAATGCAAACACTGCGCCCTGCACCTCGGGTTCATCGACCTTGGCGACAACCCCCGCGGCCCGGCCGAGAACAACCCCGATGCCTGCTGCCGCGGTGCGGAATAAAAAACCGCGGGAGCGGATCGAACGGAGGCCGGTTTGACGCCGGCCGCAGAATACGCCGGCTGGAGGCGATCGCCGAGATGGATGCACACAGGATGCTCGACCCCGCCGCATGGCTCGGCTTCGCCCCCCTCCTCGCCGCGGGGTTGCTGCTCTACATCGCGGCACTCACCGCCGTCACGCTCCGCATGCTCCGTCACCCGCCAAGGAAAACCTACGGCTGGGCGGTCGCGCGCGGCGTCGCGGGCGAACCGTCCGAACTCACTACGCCGAGACGGTTCGAGCGCTGGACGTTCTCGCGGGCCGGGCTCAATTTCGAGGTCTGGGATATCGCGGGCGAGCGACCCGCCGGGCCGGTTGTGGTCGTCACCCACGGGTGGGGTGGCTCGAGGATCGAGATGCTCTCACGCGTCCCCGCGATCGCACCGGCGTCCGCTCGAATCATCCTCTGGGACATGCCCGGCTGCGGAGAAACCGCCGGTGCCTGCACACTCGGGGGCCGCGAACCGGCGGACCTGCTCGCCCTGCTCGGCGTCGTTGATCAGCCGGCCGTGCTGCTCGGGCACTCCTTCGGCGCGGAAGTCTCTCTGCGTGCCGCTGCGTCGGCCGATCGTCTCGTCCGGGGCCTCATCCTCGAAGCGCCCTACCGCCGGGGGATCACGCCCGCGAGCAACATCCTCCGCGCCGTCGGGTTCCCGTATCGGGTGAACCTGCCGCTGGCGTTGGCGATCATCGCGATGAGCAACCGGGAAAGCCCGCGATCGAAATGGGCCGACCTCGCGTCGATCCCGATCGGGGACACGCCCGTGCTCACACTCCACGGCTCGGCCGACAGGATCTGCCCCCCCGAAGATGCGCGCTCTTTCCCCGGTGAGTTCGTGCTCGTCGAGGGCGCGGGCCACAACGATGTGTTCGAGCATGAGCAAGCCGCCGAACACACCCGCGCGTTCCTCGACCGGCTGAGCGGATGAAACCGCCCGCCGGGCATCAATCGACGTGAGACTCGGTGATCGGGCCGGTGCTCACCCGAGGCGTATCGTCTCCCCCGGCTGCATGATCCGCGCCTCGACGCCCTCGGGCCTGAACCCGCTCATGTCGCTCGTGAGCAGGGGCCAGGTGCCGAAATGGATCGGCACGGCGATCGGGGCGCCGATCCATTCCGCGGCGCGTGCGGCGTGCTCGGGGCCCATCGTGAAGCGGTCCCCGGCGCAGATCAACGCCACGTCCGGCTTGTAAAGCTCACCGATGAGCTTCATGTCGGAGAACAACGCGGTGTCGCCCGTGTGATAGATCGTCTTGCCGCCGATCGAGACGACCACGCCGCAGGGCATGCCCATGTAGCGGCCCTCGTATGAGCTGCTGTGGAAGGCCTGCGTCATCGCGATGAACCCGAAGTCGGTCTCGACGCGACCGCCGGGGTTCATCGGTTCGAGTTTCTCGACGCCGTGGTGCTCGCCGAGTTCGTTGCAGATCTCGAAGGCGGCGTAGACGGTCGCGCCCGTGCGTTTCGCGATCGCGGGGGTGTCGCCGAAATGGTCGGCGTGGCCGTGCGAGAGCGCGATGTGCGTGCAATCGATGTCGTCGGCGGACTTCTTCGCCGAGGGATTGCCCGTCAGGAACGGGTCGATCGCGACGGCGTGCGGGCCGGATCGGACGAGGAACGACGCGTGCCCGAGGAACTCGATCTCGACGGTCATGGGGAGGCCTCCTTCGTGTGCAAGAAGAAACACGATTGTATCGGCGCACAAAAAAACGGGGCGGTGCGCCCCGTTTCCCGGAGTCTGCCATGAACGGCCGATCAGGCGGCCTGTGTCTGGGTGTTGCCGTTGACGGGGTTCACGAACCCGAAGGGGGTGAAGCCCGCGAAGCCGAACGGGACATTCTGCCCGAACGGAGTGTTCTGCTGGTTGTTCTCGTTGCTGTTGCCGGAGGCGTTGGCGGAGAAGAAGCCCCAGTTGACAGGCGAAGCGAATGGGACGTTGAAGTCCGGGTTCCAGTTGTTCCAGAAGAAGGGGGTGTTCCACCCGCCGAAACCGTTGCTCCAGTTGCCGAAGTTGTTGCTCCAGTTGCCGCCGGCGAATTGGGGGAACCCGCCAAACTGGCCGGGGACGTTGTTGTTCCAGGGGGTGTTCCAGGCGTTGTTCCACCAGCCGCCGAACGGGCTGAAGCCGCTCCACGGGAAGCCGCCGAAACCGCCGAAACCGCCGAAACCACTGTTGTTTCCGGCAAACGGACCGAACTGCTGGGCGCTGAACGGGAAGAAGCTCATGGGATGTCCTCTTTGCAATGATGTGCGTGACACGGCGCGGTTTTCGCGCCGCCCCGGCCGGTGCGGCGCCACGCCGGCACAAGCCCCGCCCGGGATGCGACCTATCGGGCGGAAAGAGGGCCCACTTTGTCCCGAACCGGAAAAATCGGGGATCAAACGGGAAAAATCGGGGTTTCACCCGACGGTTTCGTCCTTCATCCCCCGGCTCATCAGCCGACCGATCGCCTCCAGCGGGTCCAGCCCACCGAACAACACGTCGTGGACGGCGTCCGTGATGGGCATCTCGACGCGGTATTTCTTCGACAGGGCAACAACCGAGCGCGTTGTGGCGACGCCCTCGACGACCATCGTGGTCCGGTCGAGATAGTCACTCAGCCGCTCGCCCCGCCCCAGGGCCTCGCCGCACGAGCGGTTGCGCCCGTGCGGGCTGAAGCATGTCGTGGCCAGATCGCCCACCCCGGCGATCCCGAAAAACGTGTCCTGCGAGGCGCCCATGGCGGTGCCGAGCCGGGTGATCTCCGCCAGCCCCCGCGCGAGCAGGGCGCTCTTGGCGTTCGAGCCCGCCCTCAGGCCGTCGAGCACGCCCGCGGCGATGGCGATGACGTTCTTGGTCGCCCCGGCGAGCTCGACCCCCAGCAGATCGGCCTTGGTATAGATCCGCATCCAACTCGTCGTGAACAGTCTCTGGAGCACCCCGGCGAAACCCGGATCGTCCCCCGCGGCGATCATCGTCGCCGGCAGACACCGGGCGAGCTCGGTGGCAATCGTGGGCCCCGAGAGACACCCGATCGGGCGGGGTTTGCCGTCGGGGTCGTCGCCCAGCACGTCGGTAATGATCTGCGTCGGACGGAGCAGTGTGTTGTTCTCGATGCCCTTGGCGACACTGACCACCCCGGCTTCAGGGGGGACGAAAGGCCGCAATCGGCCCCACGCCGACCGCATGTGCTGAACGGGGATCGCCGAGACGATCAGGTCCGCATCCCGCAGGGCGCGGGCCCCGTCGGCGGTCACGGTTACGGCGTCGTGCAGCCGAAACCCCGCGAGTCGCTCGCTCGTCCGCGTCTGTGCCAGTGCCTCGGCTTCCGCGGGAGGGTGTCCCCACATCGTGACCCTGGGGGCCGGTTCTGCCCGGGAGGCGTCTGTGAGGATGCCGGCGCAGACGAGGCCCATCTGCCCGCAGCCGAGGATCGTGACGTTTTCGGGCATCGTCGGCCCTCCACAACAGGGAATGAACCGGGGTCCAAGCCGGATCGTATGGGGTCCGGGGTGAGTGCGGGCGAACCGAGCCGTTGACGGGGTCTAGAGTATGGCCCCCGCGGGGAGCACGAACGCAGCCCGATCAAACAGGAATCTGGGAGCCGACCGCACATGACCCAGCTCACGGCGGAACACGCGTCGCACGATCACCATGAACATCCACACCACGACGGCGACAGCCCGGTGGTGTGCTGCTCGCACCATGAGCTCGAGATCGAGCGGTACATCATCCTCTACCTCATCGGCGGGATGCTCGCGCTGACGAGCTGGATCGCGGGGCTGGCGAAAATCTCCAGCCCGCTGGTGACGATCCTCCCGGCGGTGATCGGGGCGATCATGCTCGCGCTGCCCCTGTTCAAGGCGTCGTACGAGGAGATCTTCATCAAACGCCGGATCTCGTCGTCGTCGCTGGCGGCGCTGGCGATCCTGGCGGCGATCGCGGCCGAGCAATACATCACCGCGGCGTTGCTGGCGTTCATCCTGCTCGTGGCCGATCAGGTCCTCCGCCGGACGGCTTTCGGTGCCCAGCGGGCGATCGAGGAGTTGGTCGGCCTGACCCCCGACATCGCGCGCATCGTCGAGGGCGACAGCGAGCGCGAGGTGCACGCGGGCGAGGTCGAGGTGGGGATGATCGTCCGCGTCCGGCCCGGCGAGAACCTGCCGGTCGACGGCGAGGTGATCAAGGGCTACTCGACGATCAACCAGGCCTCGCTGACGGGCGAGGCGATGCCGATCGAGGCCGACGTCGGGACCGAGGTCTTCGCCGGCACGACGAACCTGACGGGTGTGATCGACGTCCGCGTGACGCGCACGGGCGACGACACCACGATCGGCAAGGTGAGCCAGCTCATCCGCGAGGCGGAGTCGAGCAAAAGCCCGCGGCAGCTGCTGATCGAGCAGGTGAGCCGGTTCTTCGTGCCCGTGTCGCTGGCGATCGCGGCGCTCGTGTGGTATCTGAACCAGGGCACGGACGACGCGGCGATCAAGGCGATCACGGTGCTCGTGGTGGTCTGCCCGTCGGCGTTGCTGCTGGCCAGCCCGTCGGCGATGGTGGCGGCGTTCGCGTCGGCGGCGCGGCTCGGAATCATGATCAAGCAGACGAACTTCCTCGAAGCCGCGGCCGGGGTCGACGCCGTCGTGCTCGACAAGACCGGGACGATCACGACCGGGTCGTTCGAGGTGAGCCGGCTCGCGCCCGCCGAGGGCGTCGAGGGTGCCGAGCTGCTCGCCGCCGCCGCCGCCGCCGAGCAGAGCAGCAATCACCCCCTCGCCTCCTCGATCATGCGCACGGCGAAAGCGGCGAGGATCAGCCCGGCCGAGGTGCACCGCTACGAGGAGCTGCACGGCCGGGGTGTGCGGGCCGAGACCGCCATGGGCGAGATCGCCGCGGGCCGGGCGGCGTGGATCCGCGAGTTGGCGCCCGACGCGGCTTCGCAGATCGACCACGTCGAGCAACGCATCGAGGGGATGAGCGGCGTGCATGTCCTGCTCAACGGCCGCTACCTCGGGGCCGTCGGGCTCGAAGACCAGATCCGCCCGCAGGCCAAGCCCGTGATCGATCGGCTCCGCGAGTACGGCGTGCGGACGATCGCGCTGTTCACGGGCGATCGGCTGAGCGTCGCCAAGCGCGTCGGGATGGCCGTCGGCGCCGACCGCGTCGAGGCCGAGTGTCTGCCCGAGGAGAAGCACCAGCTGATCCGCGACATGGTCAATCGCGGCTACAAGACGATGATGGTCGGCGACGGGATCAACGACGGGCCCGCGCTGGCCGAGGCGGACGTGGGCGTGGCGATGGGCCTTCGCGGGTCGGACATCGCGACCAACTCGGCGGGCGTCGCGCTGATGACCGACGACCTGAACCGCCTGCCGTTCCTCGTCGATCTGGGACGCCGGACGCGGGCGATCATCGGGCAGAACATCGCCGCCTCGATCCTGATCGCGCTGGTGGGGCTGACCCTGGCGGCCACGGGCAACCTGGGCCACGGCGGTGCGGCGGTCTTCTTCGCGGCCATGTTCCACTTCGCCGGGGACGTGTTCGTACTGGGCAACTCGTTCCGTCTGTTCCGCTTCGGCGAAGACTTCCTCGCCGCAGAGCACGCCGCCCGCGAGGCCGCCCGCGAACATCACCGCGTCCAACGCGAGGGCAGCGTGCGGCTGGCCAACACCGCGTGATCGGTCCGGCATCGCGGAATCGGGTGTCGGGGCGCGGGGAAATAGTCCTGCTGCTTTGACAGGCGGGACGCATGTCCCACCGGTCTGGCAACCTACGCTTGTCGCTATGCGATACCACACACTCGGCGACTCGGGCGTCAGCGTCAGCGAGATCGGGTTCGGCTGCTGGACCATGGGCGGGCCGAATTTCGATGCCAACACCGGCAACCCGATCGGCTGGGCCGACGTCGACAAGGACGACGTCCTCGAAGGCATCAAGGTCGGCCTCAACGCGGGCGTGACCCACTTCGACAACGCCGACATCTACGGCAACGGCCGGGCCGAGCGGATGCTCGCCGAGTGTTTCGACACCCTCGGGGTGATGCGCGAGGACGTCGTGATCGCGACGAAGGTCGGGCACCTGAAAGGCTCCGCCCGGCACGCCTACGAGCCGCACCACATCAGGCATCAGTGCGAGCAGTCGCTGATGAACCTGAACACGGACTACATCGACATCTACTACCTGCACCACGACTTCTTTGCGCCCGACGATCAGCCCGGCAACCTGCACGACGCGGCCGGGGTGATGCACGAGCTGGTCAAGGAGGGCAAGGTCCGCGTCATCGGCCAGAGCGCCTATTCCGACGAGGGCTTCGCCCGGTCCGCCAAGGTCCTCAAACCCAGCGTCTTCCAGAGCTGGGCGAACCTGATCGAGGACAACTTCATCCGCCCCGGCTCGCCCGTGCAGCAGGTCATGGCCGAGCACGAGATCTCGTTCATCGCCTTCGGTCCGCTGGGCAAGGGCGTGCTGCTGGACAAGTTCGATCCGGAGAACCCGCCGACGTTCGAGCCGGGCGATGTGCGTGCGAACCGCCAGGAATTCCGCGGGGAGTACCTCAAGAAGCTCGCGCCGGTGCTGGAACAGGTCAAGGCGAAGTACGGCAGAACCACGGAGGATCTGGCCAGTGTCTGCTGCCGGTTCGTCACGGGCCACGAGCACGTTGCCGGCGTGATCCCCGGTTTCCGAAACCAGCGGCAGGCGGCGTGCAACATCCGCGGCGGCGAGGACGAACCCCTGAGCGAAGAAGCGATCGCCGAGCTGCGCGCGTGGTTCGAGAGTGTGCAGTTGCCGCACTGAACCGCATCCAAAAAAACAACAACCGCGGCCCGGCTCAACGCGCCCGGAGAAATCTTCGGATGATCCCGATCCGGTGGCAATTCTTCAACGAGCCACGGGCGCGAGCCCGTGGAGTCCGGGAGGTAAGAGTTCTTGTCCATCGAGCCACGGGCGCGAAGAGTTTCTATCTCACGAGCCACGGGCGCAAGCCCGTGGAGTCGGGTCACTGGAACAGGGATTCCACAGGCTCGAAAGGCGCACGATGCGCAATCACCGATCCAATTCCCCCGCGACGATGTTCAGCGACCCGAGCACGGCCACCGTATCGGCGAGCATGTGCCCCTCGATCAGTCTCGCCATCAGCGAGTAGTTGATGAAACTCGGCGGCCTCGTCTTCGCGCGCCACGGACGCGGGCCCCCGTCCGAGACGATATAGAAACCCAGCTCGCCGTTGGCCGTCTCGTTGGCGCCGTAGACCTCGGCGACCGGCGGCGTCCAGCCGCGGTTGCTCATCACGATCTCGAAATGCTGGATCAGACCCTCGATCGAGCCGTACACGTCCGGCTTGGGGGGCTTGGTCATCTTCGAGTCGGCGTAGGTGTCGATGGGACCACCCGGGATGTTGTCGATCAGCTGCCGCACGATCCCGATGGACTGCTTGACCTCCTCGAGCCGGACCTGGAACCGCGCATACACGTCGCCCTCGTGACTGATCGGCACCGAGAACTTCACCGCCTCGGCACCCTCCCCGTCCCAGTTGTCCGCGTAGCACAGGTACGGCTCGTCCTTGCGTAAATCCCGACGGACGCCCGAGGCGCGGGCGATCGGCCCGGTGGCCGAGCAGGCGGCGGCCTCCTCCTTGCTCAGCACGCCGATGCCCGTGGTCCGGTCGATGAAGATCCGGTTACGGTTGAGCAGCGACTCGAGATCCTTGATCGCCACGGGGAGATCGTCGTCGATGAACGCCTTGACCATCGTCCTGAAGGTCTCCTCGTCGGGGAGATCCTGCATCGCGCCGCCGACACGGGTCCAGTCCGGGTGGAACCGCTGCCCGGCGATGAAATCGCAGATGTCGTAGATCTTCTCGCGGGGGTTGAACTCGTAGAGGAACCCCGTGAACGCGCCCAGGTCGAGCGCCGCCGCACCGAGGCAGAGCAGGTGATCCTGGATGCGGGCGAGCTCGGCGAGGATCGTCCGCAGCACCTTGCACCGGGGCGTGATCTCGATGCCGAACAGTTTCTCGACCGTGTGGTGCCAGCAGATGTTGTTCGCCAGCGGCGAGAGATAATTCATCCGGCTCGTGACGGTGACATACTGGTTGTAATCGTGATGCTCGCCCAGTTTCTCGAAACCCGAGTGCAGGTAGCCGATGTGCGGGGTGCAGCGCGCGATCCGCTCGCCGTCCAGCTCGAGCACGAGCCGGAGCGTGGTGTGCGTCGCGGGGTGCTGCGGGCCGAAGTTGAGCACCCAGCGGTCGCCGGTGTCGACGTGCTGCTCGATGTAATCGATGGTCTCGGCGTCGACGGTCAAGCCGTCGTCGGGTGTCAGCGTATAGGGCATGGCTGGCCTTTCGGTCTGTGGCAGGCATCATAGAAGCCCCCCGGGCCGGCGGGCGGCTGTCGGGGCCCTCCCGAGCGTATCGTCGGGGCAATGGCCACCGCCGACGACAACGCCCCCGTCCGCCCGATCGTCTTCCTGCACCTGCCCAAGGCCGCGGGGACGACGCTCAAGAGCATCATCGAGCGCGTCTACGGCCCCGACCGCGTCGCCCTCCTTCGGATCGCCAAGGGGGATATCGAAGCATTCGCCGCCCGACCCGCCGAGGAACGGGCCGCGTTCGACGCCGTCGCCGGGCACCTGACATGGGTAGAACGCGGAATCTTGCCCGGGGCGTCGGTCATCACCATGCTCCGCGATCCGATCGAGCGCGTGATGTCGTGGTTCTACTACAACAAATCAAACCCGAACGCCCGTCTGCATGAAGCATTCTCCGGGCTGTCGTTCGAGGAGGCCGTCCGCGCGGGCCTCTCCCCGGCGGCCTGCAACCTGATGGTGGATTGGCTCCGCGACCCCGATTCGGGCGACGCGGTCGCGTCGGCCAAGAAGAACCTGGCCTCGTGCGCAGCGTTCGGCCTGTCCGAGCGGTTCGTCGACTCGGTCGCCCACTTCGGGTCGGTGCTCCGCTGGCCGAAAACCGAGTGGACTGACCTGAACGTGTCCCCGGGCCGACCGCGGGCCGAGGATCTCGACCGGCGGTTGCGTGCGCACCTCCGTCGCTGCTGCGCGGCGGACTACATGCTGTATGACTTCGCCCGCCGTCTGTTCGACCAACGGGTCGGGGGTTGACAAGCCGGTCTATCGTTCGGGTTATGGGTGACTTCATTCTCCGCTTCGTCGGGGCGTTCTGGGATCTGCTTCTGGATACGGGCTTCTGGCTGCTCGCGGGGTTCCTGCTGGCGGGGGTGGTGCACGTGCTCATCCCCAACAGCATTCTGGCGCGACATCTGTCGGGCCGGGGGATGATGCCGCTCGTCAAGGCGAGCCTGCTGGGCATCCCGCTGCCGCTGTGCTCGTGCAGCGTGATCCCGGTGGCCGCGGGGCTGCGCCGGAGCGGGGCGTCCCGCGGCGCATCGGCGGCGTTCGCGATCTCGACACCACAAACCGGGGAGGAATCGGTCCCCCTGACCTGGGCACTCTTCGGCCCGGTCTACGCGCTGTCGCGGCCCGTGCTCGCGGTGGCGACGGCGTTCACGGCGGGGCTGCTCATCGAAACGATCGGGGAGAAGAAGCCGGGGAAACCCGAAGACGCGGAAACCGGAACCGGGGAGAAATCGTGCTGTTCGGCGGCGGTCCCCGTCGCGGCGGCGTGCTGCTCGGCCGAGCCGGCGCAGGAAACGGGGTCGTGTTGTTGTGCGCATGAAGAGAGCTCGCGTGCGCGTTCGGGGCTTCTCTCCCGCGTTTCTGAGGTGTTCCGGTACGGGTTCGTGACGATGATGCGGGATCTGGCGATCTGGCTGGCGGTGGGGCTGGTGTTGTCGGCGCTCATCTCGGCGTTGGTGCCGCCGGGGTGGATCGAATCGCACATCGGGACGGGGCTGGTGCCGATGCTGTTGATGCTGCTGGTGGGGATGCCGCTGTATGTGTGCGCGACGAGCACGACGCCGCTGGCGTACACGCTGGTGGTCGCGGGGCTGAGCCCGGGCGCGGGGCTGGTGCTGCTGCTGGCGGGCCCGGCGACCAACGCGGCGACGATGTCGTGGGTGCTCAAGGACCTCGGCGTGCGCGCGCTGGCGGTCTATCTGGTCACGATCGCGGTGTTCGCCGTGGCGGGGGGATTGCTGTTTGACAGTTTCCTCGCCGGGACGGTCCGGCTGGCGGAGATGGGCGCGGGGCACGAGCACTCGGCCGTGACGTGGGTGCAGACGGCCGGGGCGGTGGTGTTCTCCGCGTTGCTGCTGTGGGCGTTGGTGGCGCGGTGGATGCCCCGGCGGCGCGTGCCGGCGGGGGTGTGCCCGGCGTCGTGAAGTGGGCGACCGGGGACGCACGGGCAAGGCTTGTTCATCACAAGGAATCTGCGGGCTCGCGCCCGCGGCTCGTTGGAAAAAACGAACACGCGGGGTTGCGCCCGCGGTTCGTTCACCCACCGAAAACGGGCATGACATCGCATCAGAGCGGGTCCCGGCGGGCGTGTCGAAATGGCAGCCCTGGGGCGGCGGGTTGCCGGATGCGCAGGGGCGCCCGGCGGTTTTGCTCTCGGGCGGGTGGCACGGGGATTGCAACATAAGGAGCACGAAGAAACGCAAGTGTTGCGTAGATACGAACATCTGTTTGTATGGGAGGTGAATCATGTTGCAGACCATCATGCCTTCGGCTCTGCTGCGTGGGACGATGTTGGACCAGTTCGCCCGCAATGTCGATCGCCTGGTCGAGGCGGCGGTCGGGCCGGTCCTCACGTCGGCGCCCGCGGCATGGCCGGCCCTGAACGTGTGGCGGGACGGCGACGAGATCTTCGTCGAGGCGGAGATCCCGGGGTTCCGTCTGGAAGACATCGAGATCATGGCGAGCGGCGATTCGCTGACACTCCGCGGTCGGCGTGAATCGGCGGTCCCCGAGGGGGCGACCCCGCTGCGTGTCGAGCGTTCGATCACCCAGTTCGAGCGGACGGTGCAGCTGCCCGTGGAGATCGACCCGGACGCGGTCGAGGCCCGGCTCACCGACGGGGTGCTGCGTGTGACGCTCCCGCTGGCCGAGTCGGCCCGCCCGAAGCGGGTGCAGATCCAGTCGGTCGGCACGGGGGGCCGGAAGGTGCTCTCGGGCGGTGACAAGAAGAAGTGATCTCGGCCCGGTGACCGCGTGAACACGGGGAGGGCGTCGCCCGTAGAAGGGGCTGATGCCGCCCGTCGCACGAGAAGCTCGCATGACACGAGGAGGCTCAACGATGACCAACACTGAGGGAACAGTTGTCCGTCGCCGGGATGGCGACGTCGAACAGCATGAGGCGCACAACAAGACCAGTGATGTGACGTTCCGCCCGCCGCTGGATCTGTACGACTTCGAGGACCGTTACGAGGCGGTGTTCGATGTTCCGGGGACGACGACCGATGATATCGACGTGACGGTGCACGACGGCGTGCTGACGGTCGAGGCCAGGGTCGCGCCGCGGTATCCGGGGAACATCACGCCGATGCTCGGCGAATTCGGCGTGGGCGATTTCCGCCGGCAGGTGCGGCTCGGCGAGGATATCGACACCGAATCGATCACCGCGGAGTACCGCGACGGCGTGCTGATGCTGACGCTGCCCAAGCGGGCCGAGCGTCGGCCGCGCAAGGTCGAGGTCCGCGGCGGGTGATGAACCCCCTCACGGGGCACGGCCCGAAAGGGTGTGCCCCGTTTTTTTTCTTTCCATCCCAAAGGAGGTTTCTCATGAAGTCTCGGAACATTCTCGGCGTCGCGGGCGTCGCGGTGCTGGTTTCGCTTCTTGTCCCGGTTTCCGCGATCGCCGGCGAGCCGAGCCCGGGCGATGTCGAGCGTGCGCTGGCGACGGCGGACGATCTCTCGATCGCGTTCGAGCACGCGGCGTCGGTCGTGTCGCCCTCGGTGGTGACGGTGCGTTCGACGGTACGCGTGGCGACGGGCAACTCGGTGCAGGTGCAGCCGTTCGGCGGCCCGCAGGACAACCCGTTCCATGATTTTTTCGGGGATGATTTTTTCAGGCGTTTCGGCGTGCCGACCCCGCAGCCGCGGGGCGGGGTGATCCGACAGGGTCAGGGCACGGGCTTCGTGGTGTCCTCGGACGGGTACATCATGACGAACAACCACGTCGTGCGTGACGCGACGGAGGTCGTGGTGCAGTTCCCGGACGGCAACGGCCCGGCGCGTGAGTTCGACGCGGAGGTGGTCGGGACGGACCCGAGCACGGACGTGGCATTGCTGAAGATCGACGCCGAGGGGCTGACCCCGGTGCACTTCGGCGATTCCGACGCGCTGCACGCGGGGCAGTGGGTCGTCGCGGTGGGCAACCCGTTCGGGCTGGATTCGACGATCACCTCGGGGATCGTGAGCGCCGTGGGGCGGACGCGCGTCGGGATCACGGACTACGAGGACTTCATCCAGACCGACGCGGCGATCAACCCGGGCAACTCGGGCGGGCCGCTGGTGAACCTGCACGGCGAGGTGGTCGGGATGAACACCGCCATCGCGACACGGAGCGGCGGCAACATGGGGATCGGTTTCGCCATCCCGAGCAACCTGGCGGTGTCGATCATGAAACAGCTCCGCGAGAAAGGGAGCGTGACGCGGGGCTGGCTCGGGGTCGTGATCCAGGACCTCAACGAGGGGCTGGCCGAGTCGTTCGGGTTCAAGGGCACGGACGGCGTGCTGGTGTCGCAGGTGCAGGATGATTCGCCCGCGGCCGAGGCGGGTATGAAGGCGGGCGACATCATCACCGAGTTCAACGGGAAGCCGGTCACAGGGATGGACGAGTTGCGTCTGCGTGTGGCGGCGACAGAGCCGGGGACGAAGGCGCCGGTGGTGGTGTTCCGCGATGGGCACGAGATGAAACTGCACGTGAAGATCGCGGAGAAGGAGCCGGAGACGGCGGATTCGGGTGACACGCCCAACACACCGACGGGCAAGCTCGGTCTCGGGCTGCACGACCTCGACGAGGCCACGGCCGAGCAGTTGGGCCTCGATGTCGAGCGGGGTGTCGTGGTAACGTCGGTGCAGCCGTTGAGCGCGGCGGCGAAGGCGGGGCTGCGTCCCCGTGATGTGATCACCCACGTCGGGCGCAAGCGGGTGGACAACGTGCGTGAGTTCCGCAAGGCGATCCGCAAGCACGACCTCGAAAAGGGCGTGCGGCTGACGGTGATCACGGGCTCGGCGCAGCGGTTCGTGTTCCTGCGGATGCCCGAAGAAAAGGACTGAGCAACAGTCGTTCGATCGCGAGGAGCCCGGGTGGAAACCCGGGCTTTTTGAGCGATCTACGGATACATGTTTTCCGTGCCACACGGAACTTGTTTTTGCAAGGCGATCTATATCGCGGTGTCGGGGGTGTCGGGCATCGACGCCGACCAGCGGAGCGCGGCCGCGATGGTGATGTAGAGCAGGGTGAGTGTGGCGATGGAGATGCCGCCGACGGCGCGCCAGGTGTGCAGGGCCGGGGTGTCGTCACCCGAGCCGGGGGGCAGGACGAACGCGAGCAGCAGGAAGACGATCGCCGCGAGGATCGGCAGGCGGCGGATGCCGGGCCGGGGCACGACGAGCAGCATCGCGGCCATCGAGACGAGCGGGACGAGCAGCACCATGTGCCGGGCGGTGGTCTGGGGCCCGAAGACGAGCACGGCGGTGATCATGCCGGCCCATTCGATCGCGACGAGGGCGTGGGCGCGGGGCGAGGTCATGTCGTAGACGCGATCACGCCGGAGAAAGAGCGAGCAGCCCCGGGCTTTGTAGAGCAGCATGACCGCGGCGAGGGCGGCGCCGGCGGCGACGAGGACCATCGCGGGCAGCGACCACGCGGGCAGATCGGCCCATTCCTGGAAGCGGGCGAGCGTGCTGGTGACGGAGATGCTGCGGATCCAGGTGATGGGGAAGATGTTGGCGGCGCCCTCGACGGCGGGCTCGCCGAAGAGCCGAACCAGACCGCCGACACCCCGGCGGAGGTATTCGGCGTTGCGGTCCCACCCGAAGACGGCGGCGGTGGAGAGGGCGAAGGCGGCGGCGGAGACGATGGTGCTTGTCAGGGCGCGCCAGCGGCGTCGGATGAGCAGATAGGGCAGAACGACGAGGGATTGGTATTTGATGTGGCCGATGAAGCCGAGCACGATGCCCGAGAGGATGGGCCGTTTGTCGAGCCAGCGGAGCGAGAGCATCATGCCGAGCAGGACGAGCATGTCGGTCTGGCCCAGCCTGAGCTCGGACCTGAGTTTGTCGGCGAAGACGGCGAAGGTGATGAGCATGACCACCGGCACGACGGCCTTGTCGATCTTCGCGTCGAACCGGCGCGTGATCTCGTTGGCGGTGATCCACAGGCATGCAAAGATCAGACCCGCGTTGAGGACGGTCCAGACGACGGCGGCGTGGCCCTGCGAGAGCAAGCCGAGCGGGGCGAAGACCACCGCGAACAGGGGGGGATAGATATACCCGCCGCGGCCGCTGGCGTAGAGGTCGGCGCCGTCGAGAACAGCGCGGAACGCGTCGTGAAAGACGGGGAAATCGCCCTGGCCGTCGGCGCGGAGAAACCTCGCGGCGGCGCCGTAGGCGAGGAAGGCGAGGATCAGGATCAATGCGCCCGTCAGCGCGCGCGCCAGGCCGGCGCGTTCGGGTTGTTCGGCGTTCACCGGGCGGCCCCCACGGGGGCGGCAGGCGGACGCGCGGGTTCAGGAGCCCGTGTCGGGGGCGGCGTGAGAATGGGCTTGAGCTCGACGAGCCCGCGTGCTTCGGGTTGCTCGGCGGCCGGCAGGGGGCGGACCGCACGGAGGCGGTGGCGGATGCGGGCGGCCTGCACCAGCATCTTGGGTCCGTCGGTGAAGACGTTGACGGTGCCGCCGTCGCGGTGCTGCCAGCGGATGCCGACTTCTTCGACCCCGAGTCCGGCGCGTCGGCACAGGCCGATGTGTTCGAGGTCGAAGGCGAACCCGTCCTCGGCCCCTTTTTCGGCGCAGAGGCGGGCGGCGTCGCGGCGGTAGAGCTTGAAGCCGCACTGGGTATCGCGGACGAACCCCATGCCGAGCAGGCCGAGAGCGGCGCGGAAGATGAGGCCGGAGATTTTCCTTGATGGGGCGGCGTCGACGATCGCGTCAGGGGCGGCGCGCGAGCCGACGATCAGGGCCGACCCGGTCCGCTCGGCGCGGGCGGCGAGTTTTTCGAGTTCTTCGAGCCTCGCGGAGTTGTCGGCGTCCATCATCAGCACCCACGGGGCGCGGGCGGCGGCCAGCCCTGTGCGCACGGCGGCGCCCTTGCCGCGGTTGTGCTCGTGGCGGAGCGGGCGGTAGATGATGCGGGCGGGGTTCTTGATGTGCTCGGCGGCGACGCGATCGGCGACGCGGGCGGTGTCATCGGTCGAGCCGTCGTCGACGGTGATGATCTCGGCGGGGATCTGCTTTTTGTCGAGAGTGGCGATCACGTCGGCGAGGGTGTCGCCGATGCGGCGGGCTTCCCGGAACATGGGGATGACGACCGCGAGCGAGACGGGGGCCGGGCCGGGCGCGTTGTCCACGGCGGTGCGTTGATCGTCGGGATGCCGCATGCTGTCCTTGCTGGTGCTGGATGTCTGGTGGGGGTGAGGCGCGGCCCGATGGCACGGCGACCGCGGGTGAGTATAGACCTGGCCGACCGGCTTCGGGGTCCGGACGGGGGTGGACGCGGTCGGGGGGTGGCGATTGTTTACGCGGTTTGTGCGGGTGCGGGTTCGACGCGGCGGTGGACGGAGATCAGGCTCGCGCCGATCGGGAAGGGGACCCGGCCGAGTGTGAAGCGTTCGGAGGCGAAGACCATTCGGAGTGCCGTGTTGATCGGCGGGGCGGGGATGGTCAGAT
This sequence comes from Phycisphaerales bacterium, assembly GCA_027083355.1. Taxonomy (GTDB): domain Bacteria; phylum Planctomycetota; class Phycisphaerae; order Phycisphaerales; family UBA1924; genus UBA1926. The sequence continues at coordinate 41,265 of JALWOY010000190.1, forward strand.
CGTCGGTTTCCTGGTTGCCCGTGATCTTGCGGGCGAGGCGTTCGGCGACGAGCAGAGGCATGAGCCAGGCCATGTACCACCCGATGAACTCGCGGCGGAGCGTGGGGATCTCGAAGAGGCGCGAGTATTCGGGCTTCGAGTAGCGTCGTTTGTGCTCGTGGGCGTCGTCGCGGGCGGTCCAGAGCCAGCGGTGGGCGGGGACGGTGCAGACGAGCACCCCGCCGGGGCGGAGTTTCGAGGCGGCGGCGGCGACGGAGCCGGCGTCGTCGTCGACGTGTTCGAGGACGTCGCTCATGACGCAGACATCGGCCGAGTCGGGCTCGGCGGGGAGCGTGTCGGGGAGCCAGCAGGGTTTGACGTCGTGCCCGCGTTTGGTGCAGATCTCGACGGCCTGCGGCGCGGAGTCGAACCCGAGGGTGTCGAAGCGGTCCGCGGTGTCGTCGAGCAGCCCGCCGGTGCCGCAGCCGATGTCGATGAGCCGGGGCCTGCGGCCCTCGGGCGGGGGCGGGGCGTATCGATCGATCATGGCCCGGATGATCCGCCGCTTGGCGAGGAACCACCAGTGCCGGTGTTCGATCTTTTCCATCTGCGAATACAGCGCATCCTTCACGGGTGGTTCTCTTTTTGGGGTGCCGGGGAGGGTGGTTATCTGCGGTGGAACAGTTTTTCGAGCTGTTCGATCGAGAGGCGGACGGTGGTGGGGCGGCCGTGGGGGCAGCTGGCGGCGCGTTCGACGTGCTGTCGCAGGGCCATGAGTTCGTCGAGCTCTGATTCGGTGAGGCTGTCGCCGGCCTTGACGGCGGCCTTGCAGGCCATCATGTCGAGGACCTCGTGGAGGGCGGCCTCGTCGCCGGGGGCGAAGCTCTCGCGGTCGTGGCGTTCGAGCAGGTCGGCCATGAACGGGCCGGGTTCGACGCCGCGTTCGAGCAGGAGTGTCGGGAACGCGCGCACACCGACGGACTTCGGGCCCATCGCGTCGGCCTCGATGCCGAGACGGGCGAGCAGGGGTTTGAGTTCGTCGAGTCTGTCGGCCTGCCGGGGTTCGACCTCGACGACGGCGGGCGTGAGCAGGCCCTGGCTTTCGAGCGAGCCCCCGCCGCGATGGAGGCGGTCGAGGAGTTTCTCGAACATGACACGCTCGTGCAGGGCGTGCTGGTCGATGATGACGATGCCGCGTTCGTCCTCGGTGACGAGGTAAGAGCGGTGGACCTGGAGCACGCGGGGGGCGGGTCGCGGGCTCGCCCAGCCGCCCGGTTCGGCGGCGTCTCCTGCCGGTACGAATCCGGGATTGTCGCTCTGGTAGAAGGGGGCGTCGCCCAGCGGAGAGAGTTCGGGCGGGAGGTTCGGGATTCCTGTCCCTTCCAGCGCCTCGCGGACGCGTTGGACGGGCGGGAACGCCGCGGCCCGCCGCTCGGCTTCGGCGCGCATCGCGCGGACTTCGTCGGCGAAGTCGCGTGCTCGGGCGTCGACGTTGCCGGGGCCGAACTCGACGCGGGAGGGGGGGGCGGCGGGTGTCAGGTCGGCCCGGCGGAGTGCGTCGCGGACGCCGTGGAGGATGGCGGAGTGGACCATCGACTGGTCGCGGAAGCGGACCTCGAGCTTGGCGGGGTGGACGTTGACATCGACGGCGTCGGGCGCCATCTCGATGACGAGGACGGCGGTGGGGTGTCGGCCCGGTTCGATAAGCCCGCGGTAGGCCTCCTTGAGGGCGTGCTGGACGGTGCGGTCGCGGATGAGGCGTCCGTTGAGGAAGACGTGCTGGGCCTTGGCGGTGGGGCGTGCGATGGAGGGCAGCCCGACGAGGCCCCAGATGAGCACGCCTCGGGCGTCGTCGAAGCGGTCGACGCGGACTTCGAGCATCTCGCCGTCGTGCTCGCGGCCGAGAACGTCGATGATGCGCGCGCGGGGCGGTTGATTCGGGGGCAGGTCGAGGGTGGTGCGTCCGTCGCAGACGACGGTGAAGGCGACAGCGGGGTGGGCGAGGGCGAGATCGCGGAGCCATTCGACGCAGCGGGTCTGCTCGGTGCGCGGGGTGCGGAGGAACTTGCGCCGGGCGGGCGTGTTGTGGAAGAGCGTGCGGGCCTCGATCATGGTGCCGGGCGGGCCGGCAC